>CALELI010000171.1 GCA_937902455.1 uncultured Prevotellaceae bacterium
TCGGGATATTTTTCGCAAAGCGAGCGATTTTTGTCAAAACATAACTTACCACTTTACCCCGCGAAAGGGGTAACTTAGGGACATCGTAACTATTGCTTATTTCATCGCAGAGAATGGACCCCTCTAAATCTTCAATGGTCTTTACACCCCCTTCGGTTCCCCCGTCATCGGGGGACAGAAACGTTATCGGGGGAGAACAATCTGCTCTTTTTCACGGAATTTTAATCTACATTTCACGGAATTTTAAGTGTTACACTTGGTGCTTTGATAATTTATTAGTATTTTTGCACTCAAATCAAATTAATAAAATGACTGATATGAAGAAAATGTTTATCTTGTTGTGTGCAGTCATGCTCTGGGCTGGTGACTTGCATGCCCAGGTGATGTTCGGAAATACTCCGCCGCTGCACGTGGATGGGAAGAGCCTCAAGGACATTAACGGCAACACAGTGGTGCTACATGGAGTGATGGACACACCGAGTGCGTGGTTCAACAACGGCCGGTGGGGATGGAGCTACGACAGTGCGGGAATGACTCGGTGCATTGACTACTTCGACAAGTTGTTCACTGCCCTCACCGACACGACCCAGGGTGCATTCTGCAATGTGTTCCGTCTGCATCTCGAACCGGCATGGACAAACGACAACAACTATCACTACTGTGACAAGACGGGTGACGGAGAGGCTGACATCCAGCATTTCAACCCGACACGGCTGAAGACCTACATGAAGCAGCTGTACTGGAAACTCATCCAGAAGGCCCTGAAACATGGCCTGTACGTGGTGGTTCGTCCTCCTGGCGTATGTCCTGGCACGATCAAGGTAGGCGATGTCTACAACAAGTACCTGATGGAGGTGTGGGACATAGTGACCCAGAATGACTCTATCAGGAAGTACTCGGGCCAGGTGAGCATAGAACTTGCCAACGAGCCTGTAAACCTGAACGATGCTAACGGCAAGGGCACCGCCAGCGCAAAGCACGATTTCTTCCAGCCGATAGTCGACAAGATTCGTCAGAACGGGTTCACGGGTATCGTGTGGATTCCCGGAACGGGGTATCAGTCGAGCTATCAGGACTATGTGACTAACCCCATCACTGGATACAACATCGGCTATGCGGTGCATGTATATACAGGCTGGTATGGTCAGGAGGACAAGAATGCCAACGGCAGCACTTTCATCAAGAACTTCAGGAACCAGGTCCCTGTGGTCGAGACCAACCCTATCATGGTGACTGAGATTGACTGGAGCCCTAACAACACCAACAACATCGACCACTACAACGAGTTCAACCAGCCTGTCTACAAGAACTTCGGAACGTGGGCGACGGGTTCCACGAGCAAGTGGGGCAAGGCGTGGAAGGCCGTTCACGACCATTACGGCAACATCGGCATGACGCTTACGAGTACCGGCGACTTCATCAACATCGACAAGTACATTGCCAGCAAGAAGGTGGAGCCGGCATTCCTCGACGACATGAGGAAGGCTGGGTATGAAGATGCCTACGAGGCATGCAGCGGTGCCTGCTTCAAGTGGTACAGGGAATGGGCGCAGCAGAACTATCCTCATGCCGACTATACCCGACTGTGGACGGCAGACCAGGGAAACGGCAAGTACAAGAACCCTATCCTCAATGCTGACTTCCCTGACCCTGATGTCATCAGAGTGGGCAACACCTTCTACATGGTCAGCACTACGATGTACCACTTCCCTGGAGCGACAATCCTGAAGTCAAAGGACCTCGTGAACTGGGAATACTGTGCAAATCCTCTCCAGCAGATTGCTGACAACAACGCCTACAACCTCATAGGAGGTTCGCACCACTATGCCCAGGGACAGTGGGCAGCAAGCCTCAACTACTCGAAGGGCGTGTTCTATCTCTACTTCATCAGCTACGGACGTGACGGGGTGGACAACACGAAGAACATAATGCTCACCACCTCCGATCCGGAAGGAATATGGGAGATGCAGGAATGGCCTGAGCACTACTATGACAGCGGATGGCTCTTCGACGATGGCGAGAACGGTGACGGATATGTCTATGTGGCATGTGGCATTGGTGACATCTACGTGAACAAGCTCAACGGCACGACGCTGAAGAAGATCTCGAGCACGAAAATCCTCAGCCACGACACGAAGGACTACTACAACGCAATGGAAGGCAGCCACATGTATCACATCGGTGACTACTACTATGTATATGTCACTACTGGTGGCTACTACAGAGGACAGCAGATTTTCCGCAGCAAGAGCCCAATGGGACCTTACGAGGAATGTCCTTACATGGTGTTCGAGAATCAGGCAATCCATCAGGGTGCCCTCGTCGACACACCTACCGGGGAATGGTGGACAGTGCTGTTCAAGGACGCAGGCTCTATCGGCCGTGTTCCTTATCTTGAACCAGTGACATGGAGCAACGACTGGCCAATCGTAGGCAACAAGGGTGTCGACGTATCAAAGAACGGTGTCTCATTCAGGAAGCCAGCCGTAGTGGTTGACCCTGTAGACTACACCAATGTAGACTTCGGCCGCACCTACCTCCCTACCAACGACACATTCACAGACCCTAAGCTCGGAATGCAGTGGGAATGGAATCACAACCCTGACAACTCTGCATGGAGCCTCTTCGAACATCCGGGAAACCTCCGTCTCCATACAGTAAGCGTCACGGAAGACCTTATCAGCGCACGCAACTCGCTCTCGCAGCGTATCATGGGATATGTTCCCGAGGGAACCATCACATCAAAGGTCATCAACAGCTACGGAACAGTGAAGATGGACATCAGCCACATGGTGGAAGGTGACGTGGCTGGTCTGGCTGTGTTCCAGAATCCTTATTCATTCATCGCAGTGAAGATGGTAGACGGGAAGAAGGTGCTTTACAGCGAGCGCTGCACGTTCGACGGGCAGAAGCTGAACAAGGAAGAGACGAAACTCGGTGACGAGATTGATGCCGACTCCATATATCTGAGGGCAATAGTGAACTTCGGCACCAACACCTGCAAGTACTACTACAGCCTCGACAACTCGAAGTGGACCCTGTGGGGATGCACCATGACCATGCGCTTCACTCTCGACATATTCGTTGGACAGCGCTTCTACATCTTCAACTACGCAACAAGGAAACTCGGCGGATTCGTCGACGTTGACTGGTTCTCAACCGAGCCAAACTACTCGGAAGAGAGGTACTTCGGCGAGGGTGTTCTCAACACATTCACGGAAGAAGACCTCACAATGGAGTCTCTCGAACTCGCGAAGACCGACTATCTGCTCACCGTAGGCACTGCACAGGCACTTGAGATCGTCTGCACTGCCAAGTCGGGCATGAAGAGCAACGTGGCAAGCAACTGCAAGTACACCTCATCAAATCCGGAAGTCGCCACAGTAGTGGGAGGACGAATCATGACCCTCTCTGACGGAGAGACAGAAATCACGGCAACCTATTCCGACATCTTCGGAAACGAGCAAAGCCTGGCATTCACAGTCAAGGTCTCTACCTTCCCGCTCTCGGAGGATGCCTTCAATCCTTCAATCTACGGAACAGGTACGTACAAGTACGTTGCCAGTCAGGGATTCGGCCAGTTAAAGACAAGCCAGTACGGCTTTGGTGGCTGGCAATACAACAGTGGCGTCGACCTTTCTCGATATAATTATATAGTGGTACGTCTGCGCACAGTATCAACATGTAACCCTTCATTCCGCCTCTTCGACACCAACAACTACTGGGCAGACCCTTATATCATGGAGATAGGCAGGAACAAGGAAGTGGTGATCGACCTCCATAACATGGTCAACAGCAAGGGTGAGAAGGTAGATCCGTCGCACATCTACATCGCAGGTTTCTGGACGACAGGCTCTGCCTCAATGTACATAAAGGAAGTGTTTGTCAGCGACAACGGAGTCGACCCTACTGCAATAGAAGGCCTCACCCCAGCCCTCTCCGAAGGCGAGGAAGCCATCTATAACCTTGCCGGACAGAAAGTCGGTGAAGACTACAAGGGAATCGTAATCCGCAACGGCAGGAAAATACTCGTCAGATAAGTACATAGAATGTATATATCAGTTTCAGAAGAAGGGGCAATTGCTCCTTCTTTTGTTAAATTCGGCCCTTAATCCTTAAACTTATATTGAAAAATTATGTCAAATAAGAAATTATTACTAACTTTACCGACTGAATGAATGAATATGATGCCATAATAAGCGACATCGTAGACTCTATGCCACCAATATGTCTGGATGAAATGGAGTCTATCCGATTGATGAATAGGCTGGATACAAAGTACGTAACGACCAAGTCGGGGTTAATATCCCTGCTCAGGCAGTTGCAAGGCAAGTACTATGCCCAGGATATCCGGACTAATCGCATCTGCCCGTATCGGACAACTTACTTCGATACGGATGATCATGTTCAGTATTTGCAGCATCACAACAAGTATGCACGTCGTACAAAGGTACGTGTGAGAACCTATCTTGTTGACGGTGATGTGACCTTCCTCGAAATCAAGCGTAAGAACAACCACGCCCGCACAAAGAAAAAGCGCATGAGAGTGCCTTCCATCGAGACAGCACAGGCTACCCAGGGCGCTCACGAACTCGTAATGGAAAAGACGGGGCTTGACTTCGACTCCATGCACCCGGTAGTGCAGAACCTCTTCGACCGTCTCACTCTTGTCAACATGGCAAAGACAGAGCGTCTGACTGTCGACATGAACATTAGTTTTCATAATTATGAGACAGGCATGGATGCTGACAGCAACCAGCTCGTCATCATAGAGCTCAAGCGAAACGGCAATGTCTACTCACCAGTGACCGACATGCTTCGTGACCTGCATATCCATCCCACAGGATTCAGCAAGTGCTGCATAGGAATGTGCTGGACAGACCCTTCCCTCAAGAAGAACAACTTCAAGGAAAAGATACGCAAGCTGGAGAAAATCAATGCCAAGATGCCCGCAGCAGAGTCATCACGTGCAGGAAGGCTGATGAAGGAGAGGGTGCTTGACTTGTAGCCGAGAACTGACAATCAGAATTATAAACAATCTAAATATTAACTAAAAAATGAACGATTTCTTCTTATTAATGAGTAACGACACGTGCAGGTTGATAGACCTCTTCTTCCGTCTCATTGTCAACACATTCTTCACATTCATCATTGCCAAGCAATTCTATTATCCAAAGAGCCGGCGTAAGGACTTCTTCCTGACATACGTGCTGGTAGGCTTCGGCATATTCATGCTCATCCACCTCATGGGAGATGCAAAGCTCAAGACGGGTATTGCAATGGGTCTCTTTGCAATCTTCTGCATTATGAGATATCGCACTGAATCTGTGCCTATCCGCGAGATGACATATCTCTTCCTCATCATATCAATGGCAGCCATCAACGGCCTTGCGTGGACGGCTGACGTGTCAGGCAAGCACCCTGACTTCTTCTGGCCAGAGATGATTTCAATGACTGAACTGATAGTCACCAACTGTCTCTTTATCGTGGCCATCCTGCTCTCCGAGGGTAGAAAATGGGTGAAGAGCCATTCTACGAAGTATATCAAGTACGACAAGATAGACCTCATCACTCCAGAGAAACATAACGAACTGATTGCAGACCTCAAGGCACGCACAGGGCTCGACATTACTGGCGTGAGCATCGGTTCTATCGACTTCCTCAAGGACATGGCTCTCCTGAAAGTCTACTATGACGAGGCTGACACAGAAGACAATAATGACGATACCTTACAGAAAATGCCTAAGATATATGAATAAGGTCATTTGTCAGTGGCTGTTTGCCATGTACATCCTTGTTGCCTGTCTGATGCCTGCAACAACCTTTGCCCAGGACAATGACTTTGGGCTGGACTTCGAACTCGGAGCCGAGAAGAAACTCGCCAAGGGGCTGAAACTGGGTCTTGAAGGAAAAGTACGTACCCAGGATAATACCACACGCATTGACCGCTACGGGCTCGGAGTTGACCTATCCTATAAGTTCTTCTCCACGGCCGACAAGCGCTGGGACGCAAAGGTGTTCGGCGGATTCGAGTATCTATGGATTCAGAATCTCAGCACCTCTGAAGACAAGTATTATGACGATACAGACGACCTGACCAACTATGCAAGCCCTGATACTCCGTGGCAAATCGGTGACGTGAAAGGCTATAACACCCTTGAACGTTACTGGCGCAACCGTCAGCGCTATTCTGCGGGATTGTCATTAGGATTTACTCCCAACAAGCGCTGGTCGTTCTCCCTGAAAGAGACATTCCAGTATAGCCACTACAATAGTGTTGACTCCATCGGGGAACTCAAGGTACGTCGTAAGTACAACGATGACGACAAGGAATACTGGAAGAAGAGTGATGATTATGAAGGTAAGCCATCAAGGCACAAGACTGTCCTTCGTTCCCGCCTTGAGGCTAAGTACGACATACCTATGTGTAAGTTCGACCCTTTTGCATCAGTTGAATACACAGCAGGACTCAACTATTCAACCACAAAATGGAAATACACAGTAGGTACCGACTACAAGCTGTCGAAGACAAAGAAACTCTCTGTATTCTATCGTTACAACCACGAAGACGATGATGACGAACCTAACGGTCACCTCATCGGATTCTCATATAATATTGACTTCTAATATGAAATACTACATTCTTATTCTGGTACTTGCATACGCCACTACAATCAATGCACAGGATTACAACCTATATGTCCGGACATCTCAGAACGAGACAGGCTATGAAGTCCGTTCCATCCAGAAGATAACCAACGTGAACGGCAAGATTGTCATTACAAAGAAGGACGGCACTCAATCCCAGTTCACTCCGCTTTCCGACATCACAAAGATGTATTTCAGCACTGTCCCGGTTGCAATCCGCGACACAAAGCAAGACGCAATTCCCTCTGATAATGCTCCTGCATTCAACCTCCAGGGAGTTCGTGTCACACCTTCCTATAAAGGTGTTGTAATCAAAAATGGTAAGAAAACAATTCAGAACTAATCAAGACTAACCAGTTATTATGTACAGAAAAATATTTGTATTATCAGCCCTGCTGTTCCTGTCAGCATATCCGGTTGCAGCACAGAACTACTATGTCTGCGACGGCTTCATCTACACGGCACATCAGATAACGGAAGGAGTGGAACTCCCTCAGGACTGGGCAGACATCGACAGTATTACTTTCGAGGAACCTCAGTATCCAGAAATCAGGATAGCATATAACGGCACGACCGCAACAGTTACCATCCCTTCAAATGTCAAGGGTGTTACCTGTACAAGCGGAACCAGCTCACATGTAGTCATTAACTCAACCACAACATCGGAAGAGTATCTTTACACCCTGTCAGGCAACAGTTCCGACGGCTCATTCACTGTAAATGGCGACTATAAGCTCTCCGTAAAGCTCAACGGAGTCACCCTCACAAGCAGTAAGGGGGCGGCGGTGGACATAGAATGTGGAAAGCGTATCGATGTCCTGGTGGCTGATGGTACTGTCAACACACTCGTCGACAAGGCAAAAGGTTCTCACAAGGCAGCATTCTACACCAAAGGCCATGTAGAGTTCAAGGGTGGAGGTGACCTCAATGTCACTGGCCGTACAAAACATGCCGTTGCCGCAAAGGAATACTGCATCATCAAGGCATCATTCACAGGAAACCTCAATGTACTTGGTGCTGTGAGCGATGGCATACACTGTGGTGAAGGTATCAAAGGTGATGCCGAGAACAACTACTTTCAGGTCAATGGTGGAAACATAAACATATCAGGTTGCGGAAGCGACTGTATAGACTCCGATGACTATGGCTGTGCATACGTCAATGGTGGCAAGTTAGTCATGGAAGTATCTCAGGAAGATGGTAATGGCCTGAAAGTCGACAGCATCTTCCAGATGAAAGGTGGCGAAATACGGGCCAATATTACTGGAGCAATCAGCAATGGCATACGATGCAGTTACCGTGCATCCTTCAATGGCGGTACTGTCAATGCCGAAGTGAAGGGCAATGGTTCCCGCGGTATCCGAGGCAAGAAGACTGCAGCCTCATCTACCACTACAGTCGCAAACGGAGGATACCTCGATTTTGGTGGAACAAACGTCATTATGACTGTCAGCGGCAAGACTAACACTGACGACTCTACCACCTGCTACGGAATCAAGGCCGATCAGGTTCTTACCCAGACGGCAGGCGACATCTCCATTAATGTCACCTCAACTGATTCTGACACCAAGGCCATCACAGCCAAGACCGACAACTGGACTGGCGGAACACGTAACGGCAAGACAAAATAATCTAAAATATAATTAATAGAACACCCCTATAATAAATAATTCGATGAAGTTCAATCGTATATTACTCAAGCTCTCGGGCGAGAGCCTTGCAGGCGAAAAAGGTTATGGCATAGACACTGACCGCCTGAATGAATATGCCCGTCAGATTAAGGAAGCCCACGACATGGGCGTACAGATAGGAATCGTCATTGGTGGAGGCAATATCTTCCGTGGACTTAGTGGTGCCACAAAGGGATTCGACCGTGTGAAGGGTGACCAGATGGGAATGTGTGCCACAGTCATCAACAGCCTCGGACTCAGTAGCGCCCTTGGAGCAATAGGCTGCAAGAGCCGTGTTCTCACAGCCATTCGTATGGAACCGATAGGTGAGTTCTACAGCAAGCATCGTGCCGTTGAATGTATGGAAAACGGAGAGGTTGTCATCATTTCCTGTGGAACTGGAAGTCCTTATTTTACTACAGATACCGGTTCTTCGCTTCATGGTATCGAGATCGAAGCCGACGTGATGCTCAAAGGCACACGCGTGGATGGAGTCTACACCGCCGACCCCGAGAAGGACCCGACAGCGACTAAGTTCCATGACATTACCTTTGACGAGGTCTACAACCGCGACCTCAAGGTCATGGACCTCACAGCGACCACAATGTGTAAAGTCAACAACCTTCCAATCTACGTCTTCGATATGGACACACCTGGAAATCTCAAGAAAGTCCTCGAAGGCGAAGAAATCGGAACATTAGTGCATAATTAGTCAATATTCTTAATGCCTCCCCTCTTATCCAGTGGGAGGCATTAGAATTAATAGTGAAAATTACTGCCACCTAAGAACTCTCTCAATAGAGATGTCTGCGGAACGAACCTCTCGTCGATTGAATTATAGCAGATGAGAAGGTCGATGAGTTCTTGTGCCTTGTCGTATTCTGGTTCCCCAGGACGTACTGCCGCAAGGGTATACAGAGCTTCGTTCTTCAGGATTGCCAGTTCGTACAACTGAGTGCTGCTGAATTCCACATCAGCTAATGGCTGGAACGGGAATATCCATTTTGCCTCCCCCCGGCGTACACTTCCCCAGCGTGAAATAGTGTCTTTTGCACTCGCACCACGATATTTTGCGTCACGGATGATTCTGCGTATCAACCTGTGGTCGGAACGTGGAACGTATTTTTCTTCGTCAATATAGTATCTGTTGAGCGAGGAGACATAAATCTTGAAGATGTTCTCCTGCGGCAAGGTCTCAGTCAGTATGGGATTTAAGCCATGAATGCCCTCAATTACGAGCACCATGCCATCTGTCAGGCTGAGCTTTCTGCCACTCTTCACGTTCATACCTGTCTTAAAGTCATAGCGAGGCAACTCAATCTCCTTGCCTTCCATCAGGTCACGCATGTTCTCCTGGAACAGTTTTATGTTCAGGGCATCGATGGACTCATAGTCCTTTTCTCCGTTCTCATCAAGAGGTGTCTGGTCACGGTTCACGAAATAATCGTCCAGCGAGATAGGGAAAGGTTTGTATCCAAGTACCAGCAGGTGTAATGAGAGGCGTTTACTGAAGGTAGTCTTGCCACTTGATGAAGGTCCAGCTACCATAACCACCTTCACGTCCTTCCTCTGGCGAATCTGATATGCAATATATCCAATATTCCATTCCTGACGTGTTTCAAACGCATTTACAATCTCTCTGGAGAAACCGTTTCTGATGACTTCATTCAGTTCGGGTACGTCACCCACTGAAACAAACTGGATTTCACTCGTCAACCTGTCATGTATTTGCAGGGTCATTGGTTCTGGCTGAAATTCTTTCATAATATTATAGTTTTTGTCGTTTTCTACTCCTGACAGACTACACCATTGGTCATATTCTGCCAAAATTTGCTACAAAAGTAATAAAAGTTTATGGTTTATCATCAATCATTACGACTTTTTTTGTAATTTTGTGCCCGAATAAGCAATCTAAGGAAAAAGATGTCTAGTTTTCTTCCGATTTTGGTGCTCGTAGGGTCAGTTGCCCTGTTGATGTACGGAATGAAGGTCATGAGTGAAGGCCTCCAGAAAATGGCTGGTAGCAAATTGCGTCAGGTACTTGGCACAATGACTACAAACCGTTTCACTGGAGTACTCACTGGAGCATTCATCACCATGTCCGTGCAGTCATCTACTGCAACCACAGTCATGACAGTCAGCTTTGTCAGCGCCGGACTTCTCACCCTGGCGCAGGCCATCTCTGTCATAATGGGAGCTAACATCGGAACTACGGCCACTGCGTGGATTATGGTTCTCGGTGGAAACTTTGACATTAAGTACTTTGTCTATGCATGTATTGCCATAGCAATGGTCCTCATCTATTCCAAGAAGAACCGCAACGGAGGTGAATTTCTCATGGGACTCTGTTTCATGCTTCTCGGACTCATCACCCTCAAGACCAACGCCGCCGACATGCACCTCGACCAGAATCCGGCAGTTGCACAGTTCTTCGAGTCAATCAGCGGATGGGGCTATGGTTCCTACCTTCTCTTCCTTGTCATCGGAGGACTGATGACATGCGCCGTACAGAGTTCTGCAGCCATCATGGCAATCACGATGACGCTCTGCTCTGCTGGAGTCCTCGACATCTATATGGGTATCGCCCTCGTAATGGGCGAGAACATCGGAACGACTGTCACATCCAACATCGTAGCACTCTCTGCATCCACACAGGCACGTCGTGCAGCAATGGCACACCTTATATTTAATGTATTCGGCGTTATCTGGGTACTTTGCATCTTCCACACATTCGTCAATTTCGTATGCGGACTTGTAGGCTACACACCAGGCTCGCCACTTACCAATCTTGCCATTCTCAACGTCGTCCTCGCGGCATTCCATACCTCGTTCAACCTCATCAACACCTGCATACTTATATGGTTCATCAAGCCACTTGAGAAAGTAGTACGCTGGATTATCAAGGCTAAACCATCAGCAGAGGAAGACATCCCGCGACTCCATTTCATCAGCGGTGGTCTTATGTCTACGGCCGAACTCTCCATCCTTGAGGCAAAGAAGGAAATTGTTTCTTACTCTGAAAGAAGTCAGAGGATGTTCGGATTCGTTCAGGACCTGCTTCATACAGCCAAAGACGAAGACTTCAATAAGCTCTATAGTCGCATAGAAAAATACGAGAACATAAGCGACAACATGGAGATTGAAATAGCCGGCTACCTCAACCAGGTAAGCGAAGGACGACTCAGTATCGAGTCAAAGACAGAGATTCAGCGCATGCTTCGCGAGGTAACAGAGATAGAGAGTGTCTGCGACAGTAACTACAACATTGCACGTACCATCAACCGCAAACGTAAGCACTCACAGGTTGACTTCACAGAGAAACAGTACGAGCACATCCACTGCATGATGAACCTCGTCGATGCTTCCCTCTCTCAAATGAACAAGGTGGTAAGCCGAATCAATGAGTACCAGTATGTCGACCTCAACCAGTCGAACAACATAGAGCACGAAATCAACAACTACCGTTCGCAGCTCAAGAACCAGAACATCATCGACGTCAACAACCACGAGTACGACTACCAGATGGGTGTCTACTACATGGACATCATCAGCGAGTGCGAGAAACTCGGTGACTATGTCATGAACGTCGTTGAAGCTGCCGGTAACATAAAGGAACAGAAAGAGGACTGACACATAATGCTTCCATAGTTCAATGGATAGAACAAATCTCTCCTAAAGATTAGATCCGGGTTCGATTCCCGGTGGAAGTACAGGACGCGCTACGCGCGAGTGAAAAGTGAAAAGTTGATAAGAAAAAGAATCAGGCATCTACTTGTTAAGGTAAATGCCTGATTCTTTTTGCTGTAGCGAGAGAGGGTCACGATCCCTCGACCTCCGGATTATGAATCCGACGCTCTAACCAACTGAGCTATCTCGCCAAAAGCGACTGAATTAACTTGTTCGCACCACAATTTGCTTGTGGTCAGTCATGGCTGGAAGTAAATCAGCCTGACTGGGCAAGCTTTTTGAAATTGCGGTGCAAAGTTAGTGAAAGTTGAGCGAAATACAAAATAAAAATCGTAAAATTTAATAAAAAAGTAAATTCTAGTGTTTTTAGAGAGTTTCTCACAGGCAGGCGTTCCTTGCTTCATGGCCGACATGAAGGGTGGCCTCTCTGGCATCAGCCAGGCAGGCAAGTACGACCAGATAGTCGACCGCGAGAACGCCTTCGAAGTTCTTCTTGCACAGAGCGAGCAGGAAAGTGCGGCACAGGCACAGGCAGAAGCAACTGCCAAGCAGGAGAAGGAGGCTGCCAAGCAAGCCAAGCAGGTCACTTCTACGGCCGTAAGGTCTCTGACACGAGGAATCCTGGGCAATCTGCTGAAATAGAAAGAGGCAGATACATGTAACCCTCTCTACCAGCGTCCCTCCGTGACGGTGAATGTCATGGAGCCTTTTTCTATGCTGACCGACAGGCTGGCCTCCTCGTCGGTAATCTTCCCGTCGGGATTGGGAAAGTCCATTCCCCAGATATGATTAAATTGATAATGGGTGGAGTCCACCTTGTTCCAGCAGGCAGTTCCCGTGGCGTCTTTCCTGCCACACAGGGCTTCTATGCGGTCATAGAATTCCTGTGAAGGGACTTCCTTGAACGACAACTCATATTCATCCGTGTAATCCCCGTTGAAGCAGGTCTCGCCTTGTCTGTACTCTGCAATCTCGAACTCCGGGAAGTCCACCTTTGTCGCCCATTCCATTCTTTCCTCTATGAATCCCGTACGGTCATAGAAGTAATTCAGATAGACGTCATGTACGGCAGCATAGAGAAGCGGCAGGATATAGATGATGCCACAAACAATCCACTGCCATTTCTTGATGGAGAAATCCTTCCTCACCAGTCTAATGATGCCCCATACTATCACGAGAACGACACTTACTGCCACACAATACAGCAGGTAAAGAATAATTGAAATAGTCCAGATCATACTATAAGTCTTTGTTCATAATTTAGCCGTTAGCCATTGGCTGTTAGCCTTTCTTTATTCTATCAACTCTAAACTCTAAACTCTCCACTCTAAACTTTTTTCATTATTATAACGCACTTATTTACGCTTTATTGCATCCTTAACGTTCTTTAACTGCAAGCGTTCCTGTCTGCCTTGTCCGTTACCTATCAGACAGGCATCTGAAAGTATGTAATTTCAGCACTGTGTCAAAGCAGACTTGCCAGAGCCTGTTGCTGAGCAGCGATGACACGGTCGCACCAGGCATCAAATTCGGGGTCGGGTTGCTGGCATTCAGGATGAGAGAGAATGTGAGCCACAACCTGGCGCACACCTTGGTCAAACCGTACTGTAGCTGTGAATCCAGGCACGGCCCGCTTCAGTTTCGAGTTGTCGAAGATGACTGTGTGAGCCTTGTCGCCAATCAGCCCGCCTTCGAAGTCGAACTGACGCCCTACTGCTGCAAGGAAGTCGGATGATACGTGACAGGCGTTCAGTTTCACGCCCAGTGCATCGGCAACCGACTGGTAAATCTGGTTCCACGTCAGGTTCTCGTCGCTTGTCACCTGGAACACCTCACCAATGGCATGCACGTTGCCCATGAGGCCTACGAAAGCCTTGGCGAAGTCGCTGTTGTGAGTCACCGTCCACAAAGTAGTGCCGTCGCCAGGAATGATGACTGGCTTGCCCTCAATCATGCGTTTCAGCACCTGCCAGCTACCCTTGGTTCCATTTACAGCCAACGGCACCTCGCGTTCGCAGTAAGTATGGCTCGGGCGGATGATGGTGACTGGAAAACCTTCGTTGCGATAATGGTGCATCAGCAGTTCCTCGCAGGCAATCTTGTTGCGTGAGTACTCCCAGTGTGGATTGCTGAGTGGAGTTCCCTCTGTGATATAAGGTGAGGAGAGTGGTTTCTGATAGGCAGAAGCCGAACTGATGTACATGTACTGCTTCGTACGGCCGCTGAACAGCCTGATGTCGCGTTCCACCTGTTCGGGAACGAACCCGATGAAGTCGCAGACGACATCGAACTGCATGTCGCCGAGAACCTGCTTCACACGTTCCTCGTCGCTGATGTCGGCCACGAGGGTTGTCACGCCTTCGGGCACCTCGTCGATACGGTTGCCACGATTGAGCAGGAAGAGCTGCCATTCAGGAGTCCTTGCCAGCAGTCGGGTGATGCCGGAACTGATAGTTCCCGTACCACCAATAAAGAGTGCTTTCATTGCCATAATAAAATTCTGTTATTGTACTTGATGCGGATTTACACCTTTGTTCATTATTCCTTGTCCTTCAGGCGGACTTCAGTCGCAGCGTTCTTTGTGGCCTTGCGCAACTTGGCTGCATCCTTGACTGACGGAACCATGCGTAGGTCGATACTACTAATGTCGTCAGAGCGACTATGGTCTTTGATGGACTTCAGTTCCTTGCTTGGAATCCACTTCGTTCTGATGTCCGTGATGCACCTGCTGTCGTAGTTCTCGGCAGTCTCTCCCTCGAACGGCTTGTTCTTGAAGGTCACGAAGAAACTTCCCAGATCGCCCAGCTCCACCTTGTTGCCCATTCGCAGCTGCTGACGCAGACAATAGGCAATCAGGTCGATGTTCGCACTCAGCGAACTCTTCAGGAACGGATTGCTGTTTGCGACAAAGTCGATAAACTCTTCCTTGCTAACTGTATGTGCCACCTGTGGCGTTGCCACCCACACCTTGCCTTCTTCTGGATAACGAGGCTTCTTGGGTTTCTGTGATAACGAATAATTCATAATGTCTGTATGCTTTAATAGTTAACCTTGATTGGAATACAAAGATAGCACAAACGCTCGAAACTACCAAATATTACTGAGAAAATTATGCTTGCATTATTAACAAAGGTATACTATCTGTTATTAACAGCTATATTATATCTGTTATTAATAGCTATATACCACCTGTTATTAACAGATATATAGTATTTGTTATTAACAGATATATACTACTTGTTAATAATGCGAACGTAATTTTCCCACATATATTGGGTAATATTCTGTGTTCGTGCCGGTAATATCTTGCGCTCGTGTCGGTAATATCTTGCGCTCGTGTCAGTAATATTCTGCACTCGCGGAGTGGGGTTTTTCCGTATGAAGATGAAATTAAGTGCCATTTTATTTTGTGGTTTTCGAGGTTTTCACTAACTTCGCATTTTAATATAATAAGGTGTAATATCTATAAGGTGAAGCATTATGAAAGTTAAGATTATAAACAAGTCGCACCACGCTCTGCCGGCATACGCTACGGCACTGTCGGCCGGCATGGACCTGAGAGCTAATCTGGATGAGGCCGTGACACTGAATCCGCTGGAGAGGAAGTTGATTCCTACAGGGCTGTTCCTCGGCCTGCCCGAAGGTTATGAGGCCCAAGTGCGTCCTCGCAGTGGTCTTGCACTGAAGAAGGGCGTGACGGTGCTGAATGCTCCGGGCACTATTGATGCTGACTATAGAGGCGAAGTGGGAGTGATTCTGGTGAATGTGTCCGACGAGCCGTTCGTGGTGAACGATGGCGAGAGGATTGCCCAGATGGTGATTGCACGTCACGAGACAGTCGACTGGGATGAAGTGAAGTCACTCGACGAGACAGAGAGAGGAAGTGGCGGTTTCGGCCATACGGGAGTGTGACGCGCAAGGCGCGAGTGAAAAGTGAAAAGTGGAAAGTGAATAGTGGAAAGGGTGAAGAATAAGAAGTGGCTGGTGTGTTGGGCGTTCATGCTGTTCTTTGGCGTGGGTGCTTCGGCACAGGAAGTAAGGCAGGAGGTGAAGCAGGACTTGGTGGCTGACGATGCTGACGAGTTCTTCTTCGAAGCTCAGCGACAACAGTTGCTGGGACATAACGACGATGCCTTCGAACTGCTGACTCACAGCCTGGAACTGAATCCACAGTCACCGCCTACGCTGTACGAACTCGCCATGTCGTATGTACGGCTCCGACAGGACTCTACGGCCATCAACATGATGAAGAAGGCAGTGGAGATGGCTCCTGACAACTACTGGTACAAGGACGCACTGGTGAATCTCTATGCCTCGACAAACAAGATTGACGATGCCCTGAAGGTGCTGGAGAAGATGTCGGAGCAATATCCTCAGAAGACAGAGGTGCTGGCTATGCTGGAGAGCCTTTACGGCAGCAAGCACGACTATGCCAACATGATAAAGACCCTCGACAAGATTGAACTGAAAGAGGGGAAGAGCGAACAGCTGAGCCTGGAGAAGTTCCGCACCTACATCCAGATGAAGGACGAGAAAAGTGCCTACAAGGAGATGCTGGCGCTCGCGGAGGAATATCCTAACGACCTGAGATACCGTGTCCTTATCGGTGACCTGCTGCTCGATGACGGCAAGAACGACGAGGCCCTGAAAGTCTACAGGGAGGTGGAGGCTCAGGACTCTACGAACATGAGCCTGATGATGTCGATGGCTCAGTACTATTCAGTCACTAAACAGGATTCCCTCTATCAGCTGCAACTGGAAAAGCTCATCACCAATCCTAAGATGGAAAAGGAGAGAAGGCTGGCCGTGATGAACAGCATAGTCATCCCGAACATACAGCAGAACGGCGACACGACTAAGATAATGCAGTTGTTCCGGAAGGTACTCACCTATCCGCAGAGCGACAGCCAGATGGCAGAACTCTGTGTGAGATACATGATTACGAGAGACGCACCGTCGAAGAGTGTGAAACCAGTACTGGAACAGATGCTCGGCATCGACCCCGAGAACGGCCTCGCAAGGAGCCAGCTGCTTCAGTATGCAGTGGAGGAGAACGACACAGACGGAATCGTGAGAGTCTGTCAGCCGGCAGTGGATTATTCCATCGACGACCCCGTGTTCTACTATTACCTGGGAATTGCCTATTTCCAGAAAGACAGTACCACACAGGCCCTCGATGCGCTGAAGAAAGGCCTCACTCACGTGAAGGACAACAGCAACCTGCTGCTCCTCACCAACACCTACACACTCATAGGCGACCTCTACCATAAACTCGGAAACGACAAACTGGCATTCGAAGCCTACGACACATGTCTGATCTACCGTCCGGAAGACCCTATGGTGCTGAACAACTATGCCTACTACCTGTCGCTGCTGAAAAGAGACCTCAGCAAGGCCGAGAAGATGAGCGCACTGTCGCTGAGCAAGGATAGCACTAACTATACCTTCATCGACACATACGCCTGGATTCTCTTCCAGCAGAAGAAATACATGGAGGCAAAGATATATATCGACAATGCCATGACCATAATGCTTCAGGACAGCCTTGAGGCAGATGACTCGAACATATTCGAGCACGCAGGCGACATCTACAGCAAATGTGGACTTACGGACAAGGCAGTGGAATACTGGAAGAAAGCCATCGAACTGGGTTCCGACCAGAAGGCCATCATAGACAGAAAGATAAAGAAAAAGAAATACATTGAGGAATAAATATGAATAAGTATCTGAATATAGGACTCATAGTACTGGCAACATTACTGCTGGCAGGATGTGGTTCGAAAAAGAAGAACAAGGACAGTGAGGCAGTATCAGAAGTGGCAGCAGACCCTAATGCACTGACAAGCAGTGCTGCCGAAGCACACTTTGCCAAGGTGACTGGCAACAACACCACAGCACAGAACCTCGTGGCAAAAGTGCATGTCACCATTAACTTCAACGATAAGGAATTGTCGACCAACGGAACACTGAGAATGAAGAAGGATGATGTAATCCAGCTCTCACTCGTCGACCCCGTACTGGGAATCATGGAACTGGGAAAGATGGAATTTACCGAAAGCAAGGTGCTCGTGGTCGTGAGGATAAAGAAGATGTACGTGGAAGTGCCATACGCAAAGGTAGGATTCCTCAAGCAGGCAAACGTAGACTTCAATTCCCTGCAGTCACTCTTCTGGAACGAGATATTCGAACCAGGATTCTATAAGCCAGAAGCCAAGTCGTATGCCTTCATCAAGGACGCAGGAAACATCAACATGGGACTTAACGGCGACATACTGGCCTACAAGTTCGTGACTGGCGAGAAGAACGGCCTGCTCTCCAAGACTGAAATCACGGGAAGCAAGGACACGACATACAAACTGTGGTTTGACTACAACAACTTCACTCAGTTTGAGAAGAAACCGTTCCCTCAGAACATAACCCTGTCGTTCACAGACGGAAAGAAGAAGACCTCACTCCAGATGGAACTCAGCAACATAAAGAACACCTCTGGATGGGAAACCCGCACATCGGTGCCTAACGGATATGAGAAGGCCGACTTCGACAATATCTTCAAGATGCTGATGCAATAACTGGCTTCGCCAGAGTGAAAAGTGAATAGTGAAGAGTGAATAGTTCACATGGCTCGAAGTCTTAATTATGAATTATGAATTATAAATTAAATAAATGGCTTATAGTGGTGATGGCTGTCGTACAGCTGTCGTTCTTCTGTGCCATCAGCGCAGATGCCCAGACAAGAAAGACAACTACCACAAAGACTACAAAGAAGGCCACAACTCCTGCAAAGACAACTACCAAAAAGTCTACCACCACAAAGAAGACTACTGCGAAGAAGCCTGTTGTGCTGAGCGAAAGCAAGAAGTTGCAGAACGAACAGGCCAATACAAAACGTCTCCGTGCACAGTCACAGCAACAGGAAAGGAACATCAACAGGTCTATAAAGAGCAATCTGGACAGTGTGATGCTCCTCAGCAATGAGATTATCACTCAGCAGGAATTCGTTGACTCCCTCAACCGTTCTATAAAGAATGTGACTGGAAGAATTGACATCCTGAACAAGGAAGTCAGCAAACTTAAGAAAGACTTGCAGGACAAGAAAGACAAGTTCGCCAAGTCAATGCGATACCAGCAGAAGAACCGCAATGCCCAGGACGAACTGATGTTCATATTCTCGGCAGAACATTTCTCACAGATGATACGCCGGTTCCGATATGCAAGGGAATACTCGTCCTACCAGGTCGTTCAGGGTAAGCTCATCCGCAACCAGCAAAGGAAGATGCAAGTAAAGCAGAACGACTTGCTGAACATGAAGACGCAGCTGTTCCTCGACAAGATTAAGGTAAAGGAAAGGCAGGAGAAACTCGCCGAGATGAAGGCGAGATGCCAGGAGAAGGTGGAATATCTCAACAAGAACCTCGCCCGTGTGCAGAAACAGATTCAGGCCTATAAGGACAAGGAAGCCGAACTCGACAAGCAGATAGAGGAAGCTATCCAGAAGGAGATAGAAGCGGCACGTAAGGCCGAGGCAGAGAGGAAGGCACGTGAGGAGGCTGCCCGCAAGGCTGCCGAGGCAGAGAGACGGGAGAAGGAACGCCAGCTTGCCGAAGCCAAGGCTGCAAAGGCACGGGCAGAAGCAGCAAAGAAAGCCGCAGCAGAAAAGATTGCAGCCGCCCAGAAGGCAAAGGAAGAAGCTACGAACAAAGACGAGAAGAAAGATGCCAAGAAGGAAATATCTACCCTGAAATCTGAGATAAAGGCAGCAGAGAAGGAGATGAAGAAGGCAGATGAGGACATCAGGAAGGCAGACGATGCCGTAAGGATTGCTACTCAGACGGAGAACATCAAGAAGGCAGAAATCGACAAATGGGTTTCAAACGACTCAAGCACCAAGCTGTCATCCAGTTTCACTGCCAACAAGGGAAGACTGCCAATGCCTATCACTGGCAGCTATGTCATAGCACGACACTACGGAACATATAGCGTGCAGGGACTGAAAGCCGTAACTCTTGACAACAAGGGTATCGACATCAAGGGACAGGAAGGTGCTATGGCACGCGCAGTATTCGACGGTGAAGTGTCGAATGTGTTCCAGTATGGTTCAAGCTACATCATCATGTTACGTCACGGCAGCTACATATCCGTATATAGTGGATTGTCATCAGTAGCAGTGAGCAAGGGCCAGAAAGTCACGACACGCCAGAGTCTCGGAAAGGTTGGAAGAAATAGTGACGGACAGATTATCCTCCATTTCCAGCTGAGAAAGGAAAGCGCACGACTCAACCCGGAACAATGGGTGAGGTGACTGGCTTCGCCAGAGTGAAGAGTGAAGAGTGAAAAGTGAATAGAGAATAGTGAATAGTGAAGAATAGCCAAATGGCTAAATAAATTGTAAGTTGTAAATAGTAAATAACTCGATGATTACATCCGATCAACTGAAAGATATCAGAGAACGCGTAGAGGCACTGAACCGTTATCTCAACATTGACGCAAAGGTGGTGGAACTTGAGGAAGAACAGCTCAGGACTCAGGCTCCAGGATTCTGGGACGACCCCAAGACGGCAGAAGTACAGATGAAGAAAGTGAAGGACCTTCAGAAATGGATTGAAGGTTACAAGCAGGCAAAGGCCGCAGCAGACGAACTGGAACTGGCATTTGACTTCTTCAAGGACGAACTGGTAACGGAGAAAGAAGTAGATGATGACTATTCTTCCGCACTACAGGTGGTAGAAGACCTTGAACTGAAGAACATGCTTCGCGAGGAGGCTGACGGAATGTCGTGTGTGCTGAAGATTAATTCCGGTGCAGGAGGAACAGAAAGCCAGGACTGGGCACAGATGCTCATGCGAATGTATCAGCGCTGGGCCGAGGCTCATAAATATAAGGTACGTATCAGTAACTTCCAGGACGGTGACGAAGCAGGAATAAAGACCGTCACTATGGAGTTCGAAGGCGATTCAGCATACGGATACCTCAAGGGCGAGAACGGTGTTCACCGACTTGTGAGAGTGTCGCCTTACAATGCCCAGGGCAAGCGAATGACATCCTTTGCCAGTGTGTTCGTATCTCCACTCGTGGATGATTCCATAGAAGTAGTTATCGACAAGAGCAAGATGTCGTGGGACCTCTTCCGTTCAGGCGGTGCAGGAGGACAGAATGTCAACAAGGTGGAGACTGGTGTACGTCTGCGCTATCAGTATGTCGACCCAGACACTGGCGAGGAAGAGGAAATCCTCATTGAGAATACTGAATCAAGAAAACAGCTTGAGAACCGTGAGAATGCACTCAGGCTCCTCCGCTCACAGCTCTATGACCGTGCCCTCCAGAAGAAGATGGCCGAACAGCAGAAGATTGAGGCTGGAAAGAAGAAGATTGAATGGGGTTCACAGATTCGCAGCTATGTGTTTGATGACCGAAGAGTGAAAGACCACAGAACCAACTATCAGACTTCTGATGTGGGAGGAGTGATGGATGGTGACCTCGATGGATTCATCAAGGCTTACCTCATGGAATTCCATACAAGCTGATAACGATAAGGTTAAAGGTTATGGGTTAAAGGTTATAGCACGCTTCGCTGTAGGTTAAAGGATTTAGAGTATGGAAAAACGTCTGGTGGAAATAGAACGTAAGTTCCTTGTCGTCGGAGAATTCAAGGACAAGGCCTATGCCTGTTCGCATATCGAACAAGGCTATATCTCAAGTGGCAACGGACGTACTGTTCGTGTGAGAATCCGCGATGACAAGGGATTCCTCACCATTAAAGGCCCGTCTGACGAAGCCGGGCTGGCAAGGTTTGAATGGGAAAAGGAAATCCCTGTCGACGAGGCAAGACAACTGATGAATATCTGTATGCCTGGAAGAATCATCAAGGACCGCTATCTTGTACACAACGGCAAGCACACCATCGAAGTCGATGAGTTCTTCGGGGAGAATCAGGGATTGGTTATGGCGGAAATTGAACTTGAAGGCGAAGACGAAGAATACCTACGGCCAGACTTCCTCGGCAAGGAGGTCACAGGTGACCGTAAATACTACAACTCGCACCTCATGCGTGCACCTTACACACTCTGGCCACAATTAGGCCTGCAATAGTTCCAAGCAGGGCTCCAACGGAATCGGCAATGAAATCGAGAAGTTCGCAGCTTCTGTGAACAAACGGCTGAACTACTTCAAGAATGCCACCCAACATAGCCGGCAAGGCAATTGTGAGGAAGACGAAGAACCACAAGTTCCTCGTCTTTTTCATTCCGTCAACCCACATGGCAAAAGCCAATGCACCATACATCACAAGGTGAGTCCACTTGTCTACGAACGGCACATCCTCCAGTGGCTTGACCTCAGGAATAGGAATTAGCGACAGAATAACTATCGCTAATCCCACTATCAATGAATATTTATACTTCGTCATTCCTTACTTTACCAGCACCTTCTTTCCATTGCGGATTACAATGCCCTTGTAACTTGACCCGACAGCCTGACCTGCGAGATTGTAGATAGTTCCCTCGCCTTCGGGGAGGGCTGGGGTGAGGCTTTCAATTCCTGTCGGGAAGTCAACACTATAGTTCTTGTCGAAGACATAAGTGAATGGACTTGCTGTTGTCCTTACTATACTCTTGCCGTCATTGTTGAGGATGAAGGCATCCTTGCTCTCGCTGAAACTGCCACGATGGAGCATGGCATCCTTCAAGTCATAGATAGCCTTGCCACTGATGACTACAGGACTGCCGGCACTGACAGGAGCTGTAGCAGGAACGATAGTTACGATGCCGTTATCTGTTGTGACTGAATAAGTGTTTTCACTTTCCTGAACATCGAACGGAAGGACAAGTGCATTGTAGCCTTCACAGTTCTTTGTGAATGAAAGGTTGCCAACCTGTGCTGTAATCGGTGAATAGAATGGCTCATCGCCATTGATTACAACACTCTTTGCACTACCAGTATTCTGGTTAATCAGATTTGCTGTCGTGAGGATGTTTTCTGGGATTTCCTTTGTGTCACTGTAAACTGCAACTGCATTCTCTGGGAGAGGGATGTTGAATCCGTTGTCGTCAGTGTACCAGATGTTGCTGCCCTGTCCGTTGCCGAAATAGACATCAAACGGATAGCGATGTGTCTTTGCAATCTTATAATAAGGACAAGGCACATCATTGCCGTTAGCCTCAGCTGCAACTACATAGTAGCCGTCGGTACCGAGTGCCTGAATTTCAGCAGGAAGTGTGTCTGTGCGTCGGTTAGTTGCCCAGATAAGATTGCCTGTCTCCTTGTTATAGAACTTATGTCCTACCCATCCTGTACCCTTGAAACTGATAGTTGTTCCCGAGATGGTGAAGTAGTCGGCATTGACATTGAAGAAATCTGTGCCGTCATACTGCTCGAAGTCGCCTCCCAGTTCGTCTGTTCCGAGGAACCACTTTGAATTGTTCTCGAACTTATTTCTAAGAGATCCGGATGCAACTGCACAGAATTCAGGATTTGGATCTGCCGGCTTCTGCTCAACCCTGTCGTTGATGAACATGATGTTGCCGAGCTTCTTAGGATACTTCTGCATGTAAGCCTTTGCAGCCTTGATGTCGGCTTCTGTAGTAGTCACGAGATGGTTGGTGTAGTCTCCTACGAACAACTCATTTGCAGGAACGAAGAAACCGTAACTCTCGAAGAACTCACTGAGGTCTGCCTGTGCCACGTCACAGCATTTCTTTGCAAACTTGAGGTAGTCGTTCCTTCCGTATGCTACTTTTGCAGAAACCTGCTTGCCTTCGCCGTCAACAGTATTCTTCCATTCACTTCCCTGATTCAGTCCGTCAGCACGTAGTGCCTTGAAGAGACGTGGATAGAATGTAGTGTCGTTCTTCATGACATGGAAATAGAGATAGAGCTGGAAGTACATACGTGTCATGCAGAACACATCGTCCGTTCTCTCTCCCCAGTGCTTGCCCTTTGCAAGGTAGTCGAAGTTCTTCTCGACACCAGAACCTCGGCTATCAGTCGTTCCATGTTCCCATACATTGATGTTGGCGAACAGGTTGTTTGACACCTCCGTACAGCCAATGAGGTTGATTGTAGCCTGATGGTTGTGGCCCATCTCATGGCCTGGTCCCCAGAGGTTTCCTGCCTGAGTGGTCATCGTCTTGTAGTCGAAGATGGTTCCCATCGTGTTCTCATTGTAGTATGTTCCGTAGGTTGAGGCATACATATAGTTATAGTTCACTGAGAATACATTCCATACGTTCCTGTATCTTCCTTCCCATTCCTCGAGTCCCATGTAGCGTTCCTCGTTAGTCACTACCTTGTTCCACAGTTTCGTGATGCCTTCCATCTCCACCGGACAAGCCTTCTTCAGTTCGTAGCCGTTTACGGCAAACATAAGGTTCTTCGTCTTGAGGTTGATGACATTACATTCGTTCAGCAGGTCTTGCTGAAGGAGTCGCCAGTCAGCATTTGTCATGCCACGTGTTGCATCCCAGTAGCCATGCAGCTGTCCGCCTTCAATATGAATCTTGATGTCCGGGTAGTCAGCAATGAATTTGCTCGTGTCGTTCAGCTGATAGAAGATGAAGAGCATATTCTGTTCCTGAGCCTTGAAGATGTTCAGGCCAGCCTTGAGGTCGATGCAGGTACCTGTCTGGTGGTCACCTGGAACACCTTCGGTTGATACACATTCGAGCTGGAGTGTACAGTCGCTGTCTGCCTGCTTGTCAACATAGAGCATCACGATATCGCCTGTATTGGCTACGATTCCTGTAGGGTTAGCCAGTTTGCCGAATGCATTGCTCATACCCATTCCCCAGCACATCTGGTTGTAGTTGCTGTAAACCTGATAGTCGGCAATACGGAAGAACTTCTCGTAGCCTGCAGTATATCCATTGCCAAGATCTGTATATGTCTTCCATGAGTCGTGCTTTATCTTGAGCACCATGTCCTTCATTGCCTGAGGCAGTTCCGGATAGCCTTTCAGGCCGTCGAGTTCTTCATCGGAGAGTGCAAGCACAGAAGACTTGAGGGTAGTGCATGCCTTGTCTTCAAACAAATGGTTGAGTGTCTCCTGATATTCTGCCTTATGTTGTACGAGGTTATTGTATTCTTCAAGTGAGTTGCGTGCCTTGTCGATGTCTGCCTGCGACAGTTCGACCTTCTCGAAAGCCCATGCACTGGCGTCGGCAGTCTTGTCCCAGAGCACTACATGATAGCCCTGTGAGCTTGCAGTGTGCATTCCTTGTCCGGCACTGACTGATGAGGTGATGGTGAATGTGTTGTTCCACTCGTCGGTGGTAGGAGTCAGATAGAACACCTTAGAAGCCTTTCCTACCGTGAAGAACTGACTTGTGCCAGGATTGCCGTTTGCGTAATTGTCAGATACTACATTCTGGAAAGTGTAACCCGTTCCGCTCTTGCATATCTTCCAGCACTGATAGAGGTTAGAAAGGTCTCTCGTCATTGACTTCAGCTCACCGCTGATTTCAGTCATGTCCTTCAGGTATGTAGCGCTGACGATGCGATAGTATGCACCATCCTCGATTTCCTTTGCCCAGCCCTTGCCGCCATTGAGGTGCTCACGGATTTCCTCTTCGGAGATGTCTGTCACGGGTTCCATCGTCCAGTCACTTCCAGCGTCGTTGGAATAACTCCACTTGTAGAGGGTCTGTCCGTCGTTCCCGAGGTTAAGACAACTGTTTCCCGAGAAGTCCTCCTTGCCGGAGATGTTGCACCATGACTCTGTTTCCGTGTTCTTGTTGTTCGGGCTGTATTGTATGTACAGAGTCTTTGCACTCTTTGTCGGAACGCCGAAGTCCTCCTGCAGATATTCGCCAGTCTCGGCATTGAGGAATGTGTATCCCTTGCCGTCCTTTGCCTTCAGCCAGAGCTGGGAATAGCCGGAAGATACTCTTGCTGCACCGAATGCTTTTCCCGGTTCGTCTGATGTCAGATAGTTCGGATTGCGCTTGTTGTAGATACGTACAAAACAGTCGGAACTCATCACGTAGTCGTACTGAGCCTTGCCTCTCAGGCTGCTCACGTCCTGTATGATGACTTCAAGGAACGACCAGTCGCCGATGCTTCCCTCCTTTGCGGAGTTGCCGCCGATGAGGTCGCCGCCAGTTGTCGGAGCCGTGAGTTTCCTGATGCTTCCCGAGATATTGAAATGACCTTCAGTGCCCTCTATTGGAGTCACCTTGAGTCCATAGCCTTTTTCGTCAGCAGGCTTCACCGAGGAACCTGGATTCGGGATGAAGTGTTGAAGTCCTGTCTGGATGAAGTATTTTCCTTCTGTATCCGTTTCCACCAGCTGGAACATATAGCCAGTATTGCCCGACACACTGATTCCCTCAGGACTGCCACCCTGTTTCAGCGCCATTGCATCGTTCTCGTAGGCGAACTTGCCAGTACCGTTATTGAATAAGAAATACCATTTCCCTGTCTCCAGCTGAGTAGAGAGCGCACCGACAGAGAATAACTTTCCTGCATAATTGTCTGCAAGAGCATTGCCGATTCCCACGAAGGTCATCAAGAGCAGTAAGAAAAACCTGATTTGTTTCATATTATAGTATCGATTTGTCAGATTATGCCACACTATTATGGAACTGCAAAGATAGCAAATTAATACGAGAGTAACAAAGATTATATGAATTTTAACTCATCCAGTGATAAATGACCCTGGAAAACCCTCTATGGGAGTAGAACTCCCACACAAGCAATCAGCAATGTCTATTCGAGCAGTCAATAAGGTCCAGATGAGCAGTCAATGAGGTCTGCTCATGTAGTCAATAAGGTCCAGACAAGCTGAGAACAAGGTCAATGCATTAATAAGGCATTACAGATTGCATTAATAATGCATTAAGCATCGCATTAATAATGGATTTGGAATTGCATTAATAATGCGCTGACCTTGTTCTCAGTTTGAACGGACCTTGTTCGCTTGACAAGTAAACCTTCCTGACAGCTCAAGTGGTAGTTTTCGACTGTTGAAATGGTGGTGTTCGTCTGTTATCGGCAATCAGGGAGCGTGGTTTCCATGCTCCCCATGACCTATATATTAATAAGGTGTTACAAAAATCTTGACTTTTGTTATCTATTTTCGACAATTTTCATTATCTTTGCAAAGCAAATTATTAACATGAATGCGATTCCTTCGGATAACCATACTGACATTAGCCTTTCTGTCGTTCTTCTTCGCTGACAAGACCTTCGCACAGAGCGAACAGGAGTGGGAGGACAAGGTGATTCCTCATCTTGAGGAGATGGCACGACTGGCTGACGACAACAGCTATCATACCTCCATCTGCATCTACGACCTCACCTTCGACGCAATGGTCTTCGGCTACAACGAGAACAAGAAGATGCGTCCTGCATCTACCCAGAAACTCGTCACTGCCATCTCTGCCCTCGACCAGCTGGGAGCCGGCTATCAGTTTCGCACAGATGTGTACCAGACGGGGGAAGTCGTTCCTGACGAAAACGGCAAAGGCGTCCTTCATGGCGACATCTACATCGTGGGGTGCATGGATCCGCTTTTGGGAGAGTCTCAGATTCAGTCAGTCGGCGACTCGCTCATGAAGCAGGGCATCTCCATGATTGATGGCAATATCTATACCGACATGGAAATGAAGGACACGATAAGTCTGGGTAACGGCTGGTGCTGGGACGACGAGAACCCAACTCTCTCACCCATCACATTCCTGCCCAAGACCATCAACATAAAGACGACTCAGCCTCAGGACCTCAGGACTTCCGTGAAGACCTATCCTGGAGGAGGCAGGCTGGTATGTTCCTTCTCGCACTCGCTCAATCAGGTTCTTCAGAGAATGATGAAGAACAGCGACAACCAGCATGCCGAGAGCATGTTCTACCAGCTGGGGCGGCAAGTGAAGAGACCTTGCACCTTCAAGGACTGCCTTAACCAGGTGATGAAGACGATTGCCAAGACAGGCCAGCCAGAATCGGCATTTGAGGTACAGGATGGCAGCGGGCTGTCTCTCTACAACTACATCACGGCACGTGCCGAAGTGGCAATGCTGCGATATGCGAGTTACACGCCTCAGATATTCAGTTATCTCTATCCTGCCCTCCCGATAGCAGGAGTTGACGGAACGCTGAAATCAAGAATGAAGGGGACGTCGGCAGAACACAACATCCATGCCAAGACGGGTACGGTGAGCCATGTCATCTCCCTTGCAGGTTACCTTACCGCACCGACAGGCCATCTCATTGCCTTCTCAGTCATCAGTAACGGATGCGAGGACAAGGCAGAGGCAAGAGCGTTCCACGACAGGATACTGAGTAAGCTGACAATGAAGATTGAGAAATGAAAAGTTTAGAGTTGATAGTTTAGAGTTTAGAGTCAGTTATAAAGTTTAGAGTTGGAAGAAGCTTGAAACCAATAATTATGAATTATAAAAATGAAACAACAAATAAAATAAGTATGAAAAAGAATCTTACCACTAAAGCGATTGCCTTATCGGCACTTTTCACTTTTCACTTTTCACTTTTCACTCTGAGCTATGCTCAGCAGACCCCACTCATGGGATGGAGTAGCTGGAACACATTCGGCATCAACATCAACGACCAGCTGATCCGTCAGCAGGCTGATGCTATGGTCAACAGCGGATTGGCTGCTGCCGGTTATGCCTACATCAACATCGACGACGGCTATTTTGCTAACCGCGACGAGAACGGAAAGTTGCTCATCAATACAGAGAAGTTCCCTGACGGGCTGAAACCTGTGGCCGACTACATTCACTCCAAAGGACTGAAGGCAGGAATCTACAACGACGCTGGCGTAAGTACCTGTGCATGCAATTTCGGTGGTGACAAAGGTGGTGAGGGTGCCGGACTCTACGGCCATGACCAGCAGGACATCGACATGTACTTCAAGGACTGTGACTTCGACTTCATAAAGGTGGACTTCTGCGGTGGAGTGACATGGGCTCACAAGAACAAGGGTATCATCCTCGACCCTCAGGAACGCTATACAGCCATCTCGAAGGCCATAAAGAAGACTGGCAAGAAGGGTGCAAGACTGAATGCGTGCAGATGGGACTATCCCGGAACATGGATTGGCGACGTTGCAGAAAGCTGGAGAACTACCGGCGACATCAACTGCAGCTGGCGTTCCGTGAAGGGAATCATCGAGCAGAACCTCTACCTCGCAGCCTATTCAAGCAAGGGACACTACAACGACATGGACATGCTGGAGGTAGGCAGAGGCCTGACTGAAATCGAAGACGAGACTCACTTCGGACTCTGGTGCATCATGAACTCACCTCTCCTCGTGGGGTGTGACATGAGAGACATCAAGCCGGCAGCCCTCGCACTCATGACCAACAAGGAACTCATCGCCCTCAATCAGGACCCACTCGGTCAGCAGGCTTACGTGGCAAAGAAGAGCAACGACTGCTACATCCTCGTGAAAGACATCGAGAAGGCTTACAGCACCACCCGTGCAGTTGCCATCTACAATCCTACAGATACAGCAAGGACAGTGCGACTCATCTTCAAGGACGTTGACCTCGCAGGCGACATGAAGGTTCGAGACCTCTTCCGCCACTCGGAAGTGAAGGTTGACGACAACCAGTACATCGCAGTGGAGATACCTGCTCACGGCACACAAATCTACAAGCTCACTGCAACTGAACGCCTTGAGCGCAACCTGTATGAGGCCGAGACAGGCTATATCGATGCCTATCAGGAACTCAAGAACTACAAGGAGAACGGTAACGGAATATACGAATACGATGCTGCCTGCAGCGGTGGCATGAAGGCAAGCTGGCTTGGAAAGAGTCAACAGAATGCACTCCAGTGGAAGAATGTCTTCAGCAGGAAGGGCGGTGAATATCGTCTTCGCGTCAAGGTTGCCGACTATAAGTTCGGCGGCGAAGTGAGGAAGTTCTCCGTGGAAGTGAACGGCAAGAAAGTCGGTGAACTCTCTTCTGCTGACCACATCATGAACATCAAGCTGAAGAAGGGCGAGAACACCATCCGTCTCTACAACGCAAACGACTGGATGCCGAATATCGACTGCATCAATGTCGACCCCGTAAACGGCAATAAGTTCTCCTTCACAGGCAATCCACTCGTACACGACAACTATACAGCCGACCCTGCGACAGTGGTGGTAGGCAACACACTCTACCTCTTCACAGGCCACGACGAGGCTTACGAAGACCAGAAAGGCTGGGAAGGACAGTACGGTTTCAACATCACTGGCTGGCTCTGCTATTCCACAAAGGACATGAAGACATGGACTGACCACGGAATCGTGATGACTCCTACAGACTTTGCATGGGGCAAAGGCGAGGCATGGGCTTCACAGATGGTCGAGAAGGACGGCAAGTATTATTACTATGTGACTGTCCAGGCAGGAGAGCCATATAACTGCAAGGCAATCGGTGTGGCAGTAAGCGACAACCCTACAGGCCCTTACAAGGATGCTCTCGGTAAGCCACTCATCGAGGACAAGATGACCGATAACGGCCCTCGTGGATGGTGGAACGACATCGACCCGACTGTCCTCATCGATGATGACGGCACTCCTTACCTCTGCTGGGGAAACGGCAGCTGCTTCATGGTACGACTGAAGAAGAACATGATTGAACTCGACGACGAGATTCACAACATCAGTGTCCCTCAGTACACAGAAGGCCCTTGGCTCCACAAGGCAAACGGCTGGTACTACCTCACTTACGCAGGAATGGGACAAGGTGGCGAGGACATCCGCTATGCTATGGCAAAGACTCCTTACGGTCCCTGGGAGGCAAAAGGCGAACTGACAGGAGCTGCAGAAGGCTCATTCACCATTCACCCGGCTGTCACTCAGTTCAACGGGAAATGGTATCTCTTCTACCACAACTCCACCCTGAAACTCAACGGATACAGAAACGCTACCGGAAGACGTAGTGTCTGTTTCGATGAACTCTTCTACAACGAAGACGGCACAATGAAATTCGTAAATCAGACAAAATAAAGGTTTTTAGTTTAAAGTTTATAGTTTAAGGAACCAATAAATAGAAAGAGTATGAAAAAGGTTAAAGGTTATAGCACGCTGCACTGCAGGTTAAAGGTTAAAGGTTTAGTACTCTTCACTATTCTCTTTTCACTTTTCACTCTGAGCTATGCTCAGTCTTTTCTCTGGTACGACAAGCCTGCCACTGAATGGCTCGAGGCCGTTCCGGTAGGAAACAGCCGCATGGGTGGCATGGTCTTCGGCGGAGTTGACAACGAGACCATTCAGATAACGGAAGAGACCTTCTGGAGTGGCGGTCCTCACGACAACAACAGCAAGACGTCCCTCCAGCATCTCGACGAAGTACGTCAGTTGATTTTCAGCGGAAAGGAAGAGCAGGCAGCCGACATCATCGGGAAGGAATTTGTCAAGGGCCCTCACGGGATGAAGTTCCTCCACCTCGGCGACATCAAGCTTGCCAGCAAGCCTGTGGGAACTCCAGAGAACTACCGTCGTCAGCTCGACCTCAACACAGCCATAGCCACCACGACCTTCAATGTGGGTAACAGGAAATTCGTGCGCGAGGTATTCGCATCCCTGTCAGAGAAGGTCATCGTCGTTCACTACAGCACGGAGGAAAGTGCATGGCGCGACACTACATATACAGTAAAAGGTGCCGACCACGAAGGCATCAAGGGTGTGGTAAATGCAGAGGTAGTGACCAGGAAGCGCTTCGAAGACGGAGGAACCACACTCTTCATCACAGCTGCCACCAATTTCGTGAACTATCACGATGTGAGCGGAAACGCTTCGGCAAAGAACAAGAGCTATCTTGATGCTGCAATGAAATACTCCTACCGACAACTCAGGGAGAGACACGTAGAAGCATATCAGAAACTCTATAACCGATGCAGTCTCGACCTCGTGTCATCCACTTCAAAGGAAGACGACTCACTCCCTACCGACCAGCGTCTGGATGCCTTCAAGAACACCCACGACCTCGGAATGGTGGAACTCCTCTTCAACTACGGACGCTATCTGCTCATCAGCAGTTCCCAGCCAGGAGGCCAGGCAGCAAACCTTCAGGGAATGTGGAACAACTCATGGGATGCACCTTGGGATGCCAAATACACCATCAACATCAATGCAGAGATGAACTACTGGCCGGCAGAGATCTGCGGACTCTCAGAATGTGCCGAACCACTCTTCACACTCACAAAGGACCTGAGCGAGACTGGTGCCATCACGGCAAGGGAGATGTACGGCTGCGGAGGATGGGTGGCCCACCACAACACCGACATCTGGCGAGTTGCCGGACCTGTCGACGGACCTGAATGGGGAATGTTTCCTAACGGCGGAGCATGGCTCACCACCCACCTCTGGGAACACTATCTCTTCACAGGCGACAAGGAATTTCTCAGGGAATACTATCCTGTCATCAAGGGCGCTGCCGAATTCTATCTCGACTACATGGTAAAGGACCCTCGTACAGGTTATCTTTCAGTCGTTCCATCCGTAAGTCCCGAACACGGTCCTGTAGGCAAGCGCACAGCAGTCACGTCAGGCTGTACTATGGACACCCAGATAGCACGCGATGCACTCACACAGGCACTCTCTGCAGCACAGATACTCGGAGTCAACAAGGACCTCCAGAAGAAGCTCAAGGCACAGATTGCAGGACTTCCTCCAATGAAGGTCGGTCAGTACGGACAGCTCCAGGAATGGCAGCAGGACGGTGACGACCCGAAGGACCAGCACAGACATATCTCACACCTCTACGGACTTTATCCGTCAGCACAGATCACTCCTCATACCCCAGAGCTCTTCGAGGCTGCAAGGGTGACACTCAATCAGAGAGGCGACCAGGCAACAGGCTGGAGTCTTGGATGGAAGACGAACTTCTGGGCTCGTATGCAGGACGGCAACCATGCCTTCAAGATTCTCGACAACATGCTCCGGCTCCTCCCTGCAAGGTCACGCGGTTTCGGCAACTTCGACGGAAGGACTTATCCTAACATGTTCGACGCCCATCCACCATTCCAGATTGACGGCAATTTCGGAGCCTGTGCCGGTGTGGCAGAGATGCTCCTCCAGAGCCACGACGGAGCCGTGCACATCCTGCCTGCACTCCCTGACGAATGGGCAGAAGGAAGTGTGAAGGGATTCCGTGCAAGAGGCGGATTCATCGTCGACATCGACTGGACAAAGAGCAAGGTCAGCGTGAAAGTCACGTCTACGCTGGGCGGACCGCTGACAATCCGCTACAACGGAAAGGACGTAAAGTTCAAGACAAAGAAAAACCAGACGATAACTCAGACATTCTGAACAGTGAACAATGAAAAATGAACAATGAAGAATGAATTGTAACTGGTGATTCTCAACACATTAGTTGCAGCTTTCATTCTTCATTTTTCATTTTTCATTTTTCATTGTTAACTGTTAACTGTTAACTGTTAACTCCTATTTGATACACTACGATAAAAAATTGTTACACATTTTCATACGCGCATATACATTAATTATGTAACTTTGCACCCAGAGATTTTATTATAACACTTTATTAACTTAATTTAAAAACTCAGCTTATGAAAAAAATCTTTACACTGGCAGCAGCACTTTGCTTCACAGCAATGGCAAACGCACAGGTAATCGCACAACTCGGTTTCGAGGAAGGCGACAGCAAGTACACAACTGAGGAGGCTCTCACTCCTGGTGGTACTTATGGTGACTGGGTGAATCGCAAGACCTACGATGAATGGGTAGAACCATTCAATGGCGACAAGCACTCAGGCGAGTATTCATTCCGCGCCAACAACTTCAACGAAGATGGCGTAGAGTACTATTCTTGGGACCGTGGTTTCAAGATGGGTAATCTGCAGGGCATCAAGCCAGAAACATCCTACCGTGTTTCCTTCTGGGCAAAGGCAGACCCTACATTCATTGCTGCCGACGGCACAGACCAGGCAACAACAATCACTTCACACCTCTCTACAGGTATGGAGAACTTCGACTGCTCGTTCACCTCTACAAAGGGTAACGACTACTCATTCGATTTCAAGAGCTTCAATGGCGACTGGAAGCACTACAGCTATGTGACTTACTTCACAAGCATGGAGACTCAGAACCAGGTTCTTCCTAATGGAGCCTACGAGCGCAGCTGGATTGGCAACAGCCAGTATCCTGGTGGTGCAGAAGGCGAGACTTACCTCATGCACTTCAACAACCAGTTCCCAGAGAACATGTTCTTCGTAGTGTTCAACATGTGGAGCGCAGGTGAATATCTCCTCGACGACATCACAATCGAGGAAGGTACATTCAATGCAGTAACCTTCAGCGACGATGTCATCAAGTTCGACTTCGGTTATCCTACAAACATTGCAAACCTCGCAAAGGCTGCTCCTGACGGAGTATTCCATATCGACCCATCACTCATCAAGGTTACACGCGGCGACGAAATACTCGACGTATATTGCCTTGAAGGCCACAGCGACGGTTTCGTATATGCATTCCTCACCGACGAAATGCTCGACCCAGACGAGGAAGTATATGTTTCCCTCGCAACTCCTGCAGAGATTACCTACAACACCGACAAACGTCCTGCAGTATATGCAGACGGTGACGCCGAAATGCCGGCAGTACAGGTAGAAGACGAACTCGCATACTATGACGAGACAATCGATGCCATCCCAAGTTCTTGGACAGCTCCAGAATTCCTTTCTGCAAATCCAGAAAACGAGAGCTTCGAACTCGACGCAGGTACATTCAAGACTGTTGAACTCAGATTCAACAAGGTTGTCGACATCACTTATGCTTCTGCAGTACTCTCATGGTCCGACAACTTCGGCCAGTACGAGAGAGACCTCACAGCCACAATGGCTGTAAACGACGACATGGAGTCAATCACAATCACCATCGACAGGGCACTTGCCGACGGAGAATACAAGCTCACAGTCAGCGACATCGCAAGCGAGCAGGGCGTTACAATGGCTAACCCTATCGTTCTCCAGTATCAGATTGGTCCTGACTATTCAGAAGGAACTTCAGAAGACATCTTCTGCCCAGACTTCTCAACAGTAGCAAACGGTACATTCCCTGCAGGTTGGATTTCTGACGACAACGGTACAATCCACCAGTACATCCTCAACGACGACGGTTCAGTAGGCAACTACGACTGGGGTGGCAACATCGGCGGCGGTGGTGCACGTATGTTCGGTGGCTTCACAGGCGGTGACTTCACAAAGGCACTCTACTGGCGTTCACTCAACGGTGCCGGCTACGCTACACTCACTTACGGCGAACAGGTTAACGACTTCGAACTCTCCGACGGAACATACGATCCAGAAATGCCAGAGAACATCCAGCTCTACCTCGAGCCAGGTAAGTATCAGATCAGCTTCCTCATGGCAGCATGGAAATTCGAAGGCGAAGTTGAAGGCGTATATCCTAAGTTCGACTTCCTGCTCCAGGATGTCAAGGGCAACGAGACATTTGCTAAGTTCACAGACGTAGAGGCTAAGCCTTGTACAAAGGGTGGCTACACACTCGACGGTCCTTCAACAAGAAGCGTGGCAGACTTCACAGTTGATAATCCAGGCTACTACATGCTCAAGTTCGAGACTCACGGATACAAGGAACTCCTCCTTGCTGAAGTTAAGCTCATCACCATGCCATCAAAGGCAGCTTACTGGAAGCAGCAGCTCCGCGCAGCAGTCGAGGAAGCACAGGTTGCTTACGACAACGCATTCAGCGAAGAATACGACGGCGACACAAAGACAGCCCTCGCAGAGAAGATCAGACACGCACAGGAGACTCAGTTCCATCAGCCATCAGTAGTTGAGGCAGAAATCGCAGACCTCAAGGCACTCATAGCAGCACTCAACAAGCGCGTAGAGAACATCGACAACTTTGCAGTATATCTCCTCGACGCTCAGACCAACATGGAAGCACTCGTTGGCGGCAAGTACGAGAACACTCCTGAGTTCATCGAAGGTAAGGACCTCGTAGCTAAGTACAGCGAAATCAACCCTACTACACTCTCCGATGCAGAACTCAACGAAGTAGTTCCAGCACTCCAGAGCGTTGCAGCCAAGTTCTCCAACGCAATCAACGTTGCTAACATCCTCGCTTACCGTGCTACCCTCACAGCAGAAACAGCTACATCATACGGCATTGCTAACGACAACGTTACAATCCTCCAGAATGCAGTAGAAGACCTCACAGAGACAATCGACGCAGTCAATGCCGACATCAAGGGCAAGATCTACGCAGCAATCGCAGGCAACGGCAACCAGATTCCTGACAATCTCTGCACAAAGATTGAATACCCTGCAGACGCACAGGCAGGAAACCCTGAAGGTGTAGAATACGACGAAGAAAACGACTGCTACCCAACAGCAGTCTATGGTATCGACCTCACTTCATTCATCAACAACCCACACCTCTACCGCGTAAACGGCAACGACGGCGTTCCTGGCTGGACAGTTGCAGCTCCTAAGGACACTACAGTCACAACCATCGCCTATGCTTCATCTCCATCTGCCGACAACCGTGCAGTTGATACAGAGATCAACATCTACGGTGAGTCCAACTACGACTTCTCACAGGTAGTTGCCAACCTCCCTGCAGGTATCTACACATTCGTAATGGGTACACGTACTCCATTCGTCGACAAGACAGCTGACTACGGCAAGGTATTCTACTACAATGCACAGAACGACTCTACAGGCGTTTGGGACAAGTACATCTACATCACTAACGGTGAAGTGACAAGCGTAGCTCCATTCATCGGTGCTGGTTCAGGCTCACGCCCAGATACATTCGCTCAGGAAGTTAAGGCAATCGACGGTCAGGTTACTATCGGTGCATACGAGCACTACGTATCCGGCAAGGCAGAAAAGCACGAGGACAACACTCCTCAGCCATTCTGGACAGGTACTACAATGGCAGACAACGCACGTCTCTACCTCGTTGCTCCAGATCCAGACTTCGACTATGCAGCAGCATCAACAGGCATCGAAGGCCTCAAGGACAACGCAGCAGTCCAGGCTGGTGCTACATTCAACCTCGCAGGTCAGCAGGTTGGCCGCGACTACAAGGGTGTAGTAATCATCGGTGGCAAGAAGATGTTCAGAAAATAATATCACACTCTGACATACACACTAACCACAGGGAGGGCAGCAATGTCCTCCCTGTTTCGTATTATTCCAGGGATTAAAGCAAATTCGGTACATAGTGCTAATGCGAAAAGAAACCCGAAGAAACTCCGGGAATGCCCGATGTGAATTTTGTGTGAACTTTTTTATGGGGTGTTCTATTAATTACATTTTAGGTGATTTGGAGATTTTTCTTTAGCAGGTT
>CALELI010000172.1 GCA_937902455.1 uncultured Prevotellaceae bacterium
GAGCGAAATCGAGGAATGTGAAGTCCTTCATCCAGTCGTAGTTGTTCACGAGTTCAGCCTTGTTAGGCGCATCGCTGTCGAAGTCGAGGAACTTGCTGAGCTGTGCCTTGATGCACTCCACATTGTGGCGGAGGGTCTCCTCGTCGAGCAGGTTTCTCTCCTGGCTCTTGCCCGAAGGGTCACCAATCATGCCGGTAGCACCACCGATAAGTGCCAGAGGCTTGTGACCGCATCTCTGGAAATGCTTCAGCATCATCACTCCACAGAGGTGACCGATGTGGAGTGAGTCGGCCGTCGGGTCAATGCCCAGATATGCCGTCACTTGTTCCTTTTCCAATAACTCCTCAGTTCCAGGCATCATGGTATGAATCATACCGCGCCATGTCAGTTCTTTTACAAAATTTTCCATCGTTTATATCGTTTTGTTATTTCCAATCTGCAAATTTACGAAAAAAATGGGAAAGTACCTTATTTTATAAGGTGTTTTTGCTCTTTGGCGCTTTTACTTGCTGCCATGAAGTCTCTAAAGGGTTTAGCCATGCACACGAATATTCCTCTCTGAACGAAGAAGAACTTCCGTACGAGTGGACAGAAACTCTCTCGTTAACGGACGAGAACTGCCAATATAGCTGAGGCGAACTATTCGTCTCACTTCTTCTGATAGTTCATGTCAGTTCATGAAGTGGTTTCCCTCTGCTCATAAGGCAGTCTTTCTCTGTTCTACCTCATCTCTCTCTCCGCTCGTGTGGTTCCTTTTCTTTGTTCAGATGCTTATCGGCCGCCATCGTCTGAAATCATTTCGGGGGCAGTTACGAAAAAAAAGAGCCCGAAATGAATCGGGCTCTTCCTGCTTATTCTTGTCGTCAGCTGGTCAGAACATGTTGACGTACTTGTCTACGATGCCTTCGAGGCGCTGCTTGTCCTTGAAGTACTGGTAGGTTGAAACCTTCATGTCGACTGTTGATTCCTCGTCGCATACGATGTTTCCGTGTGGGTGCATCTGGAGTGCTGTGGCTGTCCACATGTGGTTTACTCCGAAGTCAATTATATGGTGGAGTGCACGGCTCTTCTGTGGGCCGTTGCATACGATGAGCACTTCCTTTGCTGCCATTACGGTTCCCACTCCTACTGTGAGGGCCTGCTTAGGCACTTTGTTCACGTCGTTGTCGAAGAAACGACTGTTTGCCTGAATAGTGTTGGTGGTAAGTGTCTTGATGCGTGTCTTGCTTCCGAGTGAGGAACCTGGCTCGTTGAAGGCGATGTGTCCGTCAGGACCGATTCCGCCCATGAAGAGGTCGATTCCTCCTGCAGCCTCGATGGCTTTCTCGTAGTCCTCGCATTCCTTCATGAGGTCTGGAGCATTTCCGTTGAGGATGTGTACGTTTTCCTTCTTGATATCAATCTTGCTGAAGAAGTTTGTCCACATGAAGCTGTGATAGCTCTCTGGATGGTCTTCCGGGAGATTGACGTATTCGTCCATATTGAATGTGATGACATTCTTGAAACTAAGTTTTCCAGATTCGTAGATTTTAATAAGCTGCTTGTAGAGTCCGAGTGGTGAGCTTCCTGTAGGGCATCCGAGTACGAATGGTTTTTCGGGTGTCGGATTTGCCTCTATGATTTTTGATGCTACATAGTTGGCTGCCCATTTTGACATTTCGTCGTAGTCTTTGGTGATAATTACTCTCATAAACGTTATAAATTAGTTACGTTGTTAATCGGTTGCAAAATTATATAAAATTTTATTTATACAAGAATCTTTTTATATTTTTTTTAGGTGTTTTCTCAAATTCGCCTTCATGTATCTCGAGATGAGAGAGTCTGGCGAACTTAGGAAGCTGTTGGTTAACGACGTTACGGATGTCGTCTAATGATGCTTCAAAGTCTTTTCGGGACACATGGTTGTTTTTCAGAGTGTCGTCACTTGTGTATACGAGTCCCACGAGTTTCTGGTCACGTTGCACGATGACACATTCGTCGATAAGTTCCTGGCGTGAGAGGACGTCCTCGATTTCCTCTGGGTAGACGTTCTGGCCGTTTGCTCCGAGAAGCATATTCTTCTTTCTGCCACGGATGAAGAGATTGCCTTTGCGGTCCATTGTGCCGAGGTCGCCAGTGTGCAGCCAGCCGTCCTTATCGATGGTCTCTGCTGTCGCTTCAGGATTCTTGTAATATCCCATCATAATGTTTGGACC
>CALELI010000173.1 GCA_937902455.1 uncultured Prevotellaceae bacterium
TTCCTTGAATCTTTCCATAAATCTTTCATAAATCTGAAGATAAAATTATACATGCAAATATTATAAACAATATTTATTTTTTTATTTAAAATTTAAGATGATGTTGATGATATCCTGTTGAAAATGTAGAAAACTCCCAGCCAGTATCTGCCATTTCCATTTATAGACATCCATGATGGAATTATGAACACGTTATAAACCATACAAACCATTAATAAAAAGGAAATTACTATTAAGCCGGTCAATATATTTCTTCCTGTCCTGTCTAAAACATTCATAACTCCCCATGTCCAAAACTCCGCCAGATCTGTGAATAAAAAAACGAAAAAAAACCACAACATTTTTATGATATTCCGAAAACTCCACCTCATATAAAAAAGCTCCGAATCACCAAAAAAACTTTTCAACATTTTTCTACAATTTATCTACAATAATTGTTAATATCAAAAAAAAGATGTAAGTTTGCACCAACAAAGACTTGTAGACATGAAAGATGAGGGATTATATAGCATTGCACTTTCTCTGATGCCAAGAATAGGATTGACGAGTATAAAGATGTTGCTTGACAAGGTAGAATCAGCTGAAAGACTCTTTGAGTGTAAGGATAATTTGTCTGTCATCATTCCTGACATAAATGAAAAGACAATAGAAACTTTCAGGGTAAATGCTGACAATGCAATAGAACTTGCAAGGAAGGAACTGAATTTCATAGCCGAGAAGCATATAAAGATTCTATGTTATCATGATAATGACTATCCTGCCCGCCTGAGAGAATGTGAAGATGCTCCTGCCGTACTTTTCTATATTGGCAATGCTGATTTGAATGCAAGCAGGATAATAAGTATTGTAGGTACCCGTAAATGTACTCAGTATGGCAAGGATATCTGTAATAATTTTATTTCCGACCTGAAAAGATATTATCCGGATGTTCTGGTCGTAAGTGGGCTGGCCTATGGTGTCGACATAAATGCTCATCGTTCGGCTCTGGCAAATGGAATGAAGACGGTGGGTGTGCTTGCTCACGGACTTGATCGTATTTATCCATTGCATCATAGAAACACAGCCATTGAGATGATACATTCTGGAGGACTACTGACTGAATATGTAAGTGGAACTACTCCAGAAAAGATAAATTTCGTACGCAGAAACAGAATCGTGGCAGGCATAGCCGATGCTACGATAGTAGTGGAGAGCGCAGATAGGGGTGGCTCACTGATAACTGCTGATATAGCATCCTCATATAACAGGGATGTCATGGCATTTCCAGGACGGGTTTATGACAAGTATAGTGAAGGATGTAATAACCTTATAAAAAATCAGAAGGCCATATCCATACATAATGCAGAGGATTTCATAAATGCCATGTGCTGGGAGAATCCATTGAAGGAATCCGAGCAGGTGAAGAACAGGCAGATGGAACTATTTCCTGAACTGACCGAAAACGAGAAGGCTATTGTGAAAGTGCTTTCCGATAGTGATGAGAAGCAGATAAACCAGATTGTTGTAGAGTCAGGATTGAGTTACAGCAATGTGAGTGCCACTTTGTTTGAACTTGAAATGAAAGGACTTGTCAATGTATTAGGTGGAGCAAGATATAGGTTAAAGGTTATTATTCAGTAGTTTCTATTACAGATGTTACAATCACTTCGTTCACTAAGACTTAAAGTCCTCTGTTTCCTTCTTCTTGCTTATCTGGGTGTCCATGCTCAGTCAGTACTTACATGGGAGGAATTTGTGGAACAGACCTTCATCAGCGATGAGGAGAGCGAAGATGAGAACTACGTCTCTGATCTTTATCAGGAATTGCAGGAAATCCATGACCATCCTTTTAATATAAACACCATTACAGAGGAACAGTTGTCGATGCTTCCTTTCCTCAATGATGTGCAGAGAAAGGACATTATAAAATATGTGAGTGAAAATTCGCCGGTAAAGTCTCTTGGGGAACTTATGCTCATATATAGTCTCGACCAGGTTACAAGGTTGCGCCTGATGCTTTTCTGCCGTGCAGATGAGATTGTAGAGAATAAGACTATGAAGGAAGAGTCGAAGAAAATGCTGAAATATGGCAAGAATGAACTGGTAGTACGTACGGATATACCATTCTATACGAAGGCAGGATATGAAGACGTGTCCGACAGTGTCCTCATGAAGAACCCAAACAAGGAATATAGAGGCGACAGATTTTATCGGTCAGTGCGATATTCGTTCTCATCCATGAAGCATCTTGATGCCGGTTTGCAGATAGAGAAGGATGCCGGAGAGAAGGACTTTGACTATTTCTCAGCTTATGTGTTTCTGAAAAATATAGGCAAGATAAAAGTTCTTGCATTAGGCGATTACAAGGTTAGTTTCGGTCAGGGACTCGTGGTCAATACATCAATGGGATTTGGAAAACTGATGACTCTGTCGTCTATGGGAAATATGGACAGAGGAATCAGCAGGCACTCGTCCATGTCGGAAACTGGATATATGAGAGGTGTGGCAACTACATTGGAAATTGCGAGAAAACTGAATCTGTCGGCATTCGTCTCATACAGGAATGTGGACGGAACTGAATTGAATGACTCTTCCGATATTATTACATCGCTCAACACCAGTGGTCTTCATCGCACGCAGACAGAATCTGACAGAAAGGGCAATACAGGCAATTTCACTTCTGGTGGAAACATAAGGTGGGAGACATTAGGTGGAAAAATGAGGGTCGGCGCTACTGCTGTATATTCTCATCTGTCGAAGTCACTTGAACCGAAATGCAACACACCTTCCACCTTATACAGATATTATAATGCCCGTGGAACTGACTTTGGAGCCTTTGGAGTGAGCTATTCGTACATTGACAGAAAACTGGCCTTTTCAGGCGAGACGGCAATGACTGACAAAGGCAACGTGGCAACGATAAACACCCTTCAGTTTAAGCCGAATGAATATAATTCCCTCACGCTCATACAACGGAGTTATTCTGCCAAGTATGCCACTCTGTATGGCAAGTCGTTCGGTGAGAATTCCATTCCGCAGAACGAGAGTGGTCTGTTCGTCGGCTGGAACACCACAATGATCAGGAATGTCAGGATCGAGACATTCTTCGACTGGTTCTACTTTCCATACCTGAAATATCAGGTTTCAGAGAGTTCAAACGGATATGAAGGTCTGGCACAGATGACTTACACTCCTTCGTCGAGCGCAACAATATCATTGCGCTACAAGCTGGAATCAAAGCAGAAGGACTTCAAGATAGACGACAAGACAGCCACATTGGCATACTATACAAATCAGAACATAAGACTGCAATATTCTCAGAATTTGTCAAATTCCATCAGCCTGAAATCATCGGCATCGCTCGTGTTCAATCATAAGCCTTCGGGCAACACCACCAAGGGAATGATGATTTCCGAAATTATGAGATGGACAGGTGCTCAGGGCACTAAACTGGACATTGGAGCCGTTTATTTCAATACAGATGATTATGATTCCAGGGTATATGGATATGAATCAGGTCTGCTCTATTCTTTTGGCATGAAGTCATATTACTATCATGGCATGAGAGCCACAATGTCAGCAATTATCCCTATCGCCAAAGGACTGAGCCTGAGAGGCAAATGTGGCTGGACAAAATATTTCGACCGGGACGTGATAGGTACTGCCCTCGAACAGATTTCCTCCTCCTCAAAGCTCGACCTCCAGCTCCAGGCAAGATGGGTATTCTAAGAAATATATAAACATTCTATAGAATTAAGGAAGAAATACAAAAGAACAATATGAATATGCACTGAAACGTATAGAGGAACTTCTCCCATACGTAGGAAATGCTGTTTCTGTGAACGATAAGCACATGAAAGAAATGGATATTGTATTCGATATCGTTAATCGTTATGAAAAGATAAATTATCCCTTATCCAAATAGCTAAAATCTTTATAAAAGTACGAAAAAACTATACACACTATACACTACTCATTATAACAATCTATATATTAATCTATTAAGTAGTGTATAGTTGGCAGAAAAACTATACACTAACTATACACAACTATACACTGGAGTACACCTTTTTAAAAGAAAATAGGTCTACAGGTGTGTATAGTAGTGTATAGTTGCATTTCAAACTATACACTACTTAAAACCATTAGTTATCAGCAATATAAGTGCAGTTAGTGTATAGATGTATAGTTTTTCGCCAATTTTACTTTTTATTTTTTATTTCCGATTGACGTACATCAATCATATATCAATTATATGTCTGATAAACAGTACTCAATAGTCACTGTGCAAGTAGTCAACTGGTACCTACTGAGCGGCCAACCATGTCTGGTCAACGGCTCGTGTACCCCGAGTCAACCGCACGTGTAGCCCTGGTTGACCGCTCGTGTAGCCCGAATATTGCCTTGTCGGACCCAGAATATTACTGAGTCGCGAGGCAAAACGAGGCGTGTTTTGGCGTTTGACTCAGTAACATTTG
>CALELI010000174.1 GCA_937902455.1 uncultured Prevotellaceae bacterium
AATCAGACATATAATAAATATTTTTCCAGTGATATGTATAAAACATTGCCATCAGACCTTAATAATATTAATGTCTGATTAATGTTCAGATTAATGATCATTAATGTTTTAAAATAAAAGATAAAGTCAAATAAATAATCGTAAATAGAATATGGATATCTTACTTACAGCTGTGTTGGGAGTGGCTCTGGGGGTGGTAATCGGAGTGGTGATTATCTACCGGTTCGTGGTGAATCCACTGGAGGCACACCACAAGGACGCCCTGAAAACTCAGAAGGATGGTTTCGACACCACAATGGAGATGGTGAAGGCGGAGATGAAGGGTGCCGCCGAAACGATGCTCAAGGAACGTCAGGATGAGTTCAGCCAGACGAGCAGGACCAGTCTGGCGAACATAGTGACTCCGCTCCAGCAGTCGATAAAGGACATGAAGGAGGCCATGGACAAGAACTCTCGCTCGCAGATTGACCTTGGCGGACAGATGAAGGTGCAGCTGGAGACTATGATCCGCCAGAGCGAGGCGGCGAAGACGAGTGCGGACGAACTGGCAAGGGTGTTCAAGCACGAATCGAAGGTGCAGGGCGACTGGGGCGAGACGGTGCTGAAGGAACTGCTTGACTCACAGGGTCTGACTCAGGGCATCCACTATGACACTCAGTTCTCTATCCGTGACGCCTCCGGCAAGGTGGTGAAGAGCGAGGAGGGCAGCATGATGAGACCTGACGTGATCCTGCATCTTGACTCGAGGCGGGAGGTAATCATCGACTCCAAGGTGTCGCTGACTGCATTCATGGACTATGTGAATGCCGAGAGTGACATGGATAGGAACAAGTTCCTGAAGGCGCATATCGACAGCATAGAGAAGCACGTGAAGGAGCTCTCGGTGAAGGACTATAGCTCGTACATCCAGCCTCCGAAGGTGAAGATGGACTATGTGCTGATGTTCGTACCTCATTCGGGGGCCTTGTGGACGGCTCTCAATGCCCAGCCAGACTTGTGGAGGAAGGCCATGGAGAAGAACGTGTACATCATAGACGAGCAGTCGCTTTTCGGTGCGCTGAAGGTGATAAACCTCACGTGGACCCAGATTGCCCAGGCTGAGAACCACAAGGAGGTGTACAGGCTTGCTGACGAGATGCTCAACAGGATCGGACAGTTCATGAAGCACATGGATTCACTGGGAAAGGCTCTGAAAGATGCCGACGAGGCTTACGATGACTGTGTGAAGAAACTCCGCGACGGCAGGCAGAGTGTGACTACGACCTGCATGCAACTGGAAAAGCTGGGTGCAAAGCAGAATAAGAAGAACAGCCTCGCTTCGCTCGGAGGGAATAGTGAATAGTGAATAGTGAAAAGTGGTTAAAGGTTAAAGGCATTATATAAACGATAATTCAAATTGACATGGGAGCTTATTGGACAATAAAGAGAGACGATGATGTGGAAGACATCAAGACGGTGAAGCCGTTTGAAGAGAGTAAGGTGAAGTCAAACATGAGGCAGTACCCTCCGAAGGTAGACTTCGACGGCATGGAGGAGACCGTAATCCCTCACTTCAAGGGCGGTGAGAAGGAATTTGCCGCAAAGATGTTCGTAGACGAACTGAACAAGATAATGAGGGGCCGGCTCATACCCGGGGCTTCCATCGGTATGCACACCCACGACTCGGGAAGCGAGATACTGATGGTGACGAAGGGAAAGGGAAGTGTGATCATCGACGGAGAGAAATATCCGCTGAAGGAAGGTGACGTGCACTACTGCCCTAAGGGACATTCGCATAGTCTGCTGAATGACAGCGGGGAAGACCTGGAATTCTTTGCCGTAGTGCCGGAGCAGTAAGGGGATTTCCCTACAAGGAATATGGTTTTTCCCTCAATGAATAGTAGTTTTCCTATATATTCACTGAGAAAAAAGCTGTATCTTTGCAACGAACAATTAAAACAAGACGGTTATGAAAAGGATATTTACACTAATGAATCTGACGATGCTGATGACGGCAAGTCTGATGATGACATCCTGCATGGATGACGACACTGCTGAGTCAATAACTCTCTCAGGACAGTGGACAGGCAACTTCGGTATGTTCTACGACTATGAATATCGCGGACAGATCTATACCTTCAACTCGTACGATACGGACATCGTGTTCTATCCGGACTATAACTATGCTACTCACGGATATGGATATGAGGTTGACTTCTACAACGAGGGACCTCGCACGAAGATGAGTTTCCGTTTCTTCTGGGAGATAAACAGGGGGAACATATACCTCGACTATCCTGGATATCCGGAGTACAACACAATCATACGCGACTATAGTCTCAGCAGCTATTACTTCACTGGCTACTTCGAGAATGGCACGCAGCAGTTCAGGCTGAGAAAACTGGCTGACTTCTACAACTGGAACGACTATTCGGGATATGACTACCACTACTGGGATGACCCTTACTGGAACTGGAACTCATATTATCCTTACTATCCATACTATGCTAAGGAAAGAGGTGGCATGGAGGAAATGAACGACTCTGCTGACGCAGACAGCGGAAGAATAGTAAGAATAGGACATAACCTCGCTTCGCTCGGAGTGAAAAGTGAAAAGTGAAAAGAGAAGAATGAAGTTTACTTCGATTATGCCGAACCGTAGCCGATTTTGCGGGAACCGAAAAGTGAAAAGTGAAAAGAGAAGAATGAAATATGAAGACATTGGAATACATAGCATTCGTTGAGCTGAATGTGGCTGGGGCGGGACCTTGCATGAACGAGATTGCCACTAAGGTCAGCCTGGAAATGAAGGACGAGGACTACGACCAGCTGATGCAACTGGTGGAAACCTACAAGGGGGAGAAATGGAAAATCGCAAAGACGGTTGAGAAAGAACTCCACCATATCCATAACAAACTGATGAAGGGCGCAATGGATGACGTGAGGTATCTGCTGACCGTCAATGCAGTAGAATCGGGTTACAGCGAATTTACGGAGAGAGACCTGTGGGAAAAGGCGACAGGACTGGACGAGGAAGAGGACTATGATGATGAGGATGAAGAGAACCACGAGAGAGCCAGCGAGGAGGACTTCGAACTCTGGCAGGAAGAGGAGCACAGGAAAATCGAGGCAATGAGCCGGGAGGAACTGACTCAGTACTATACCGACAACTACGAGATTGAACTCGACTTCGACGAGAATGACTTCAGCTACCGTTTCACGGAAGACGGCAGAAAGGGAGTCTTCACGGAATGGTTCTGATTTCTGAAACCTATTAAAATAAGGAGGAACTGCTGCAAATGGTGTAGCGGTTTCTTCTTTTTTGTGGCTATTATGCTATGTATTCGAAAAAATTATGTATATTTGCAAGTTTTAAGTAGTATTGTAAATGTACATGCATGATTAGTGACGAACTGAAAATACTAAACAGAATTGAATGCCCGGCTGACTTGCGCAAGCTGAGTGTGGACGAACTGCCTCAGCTGTGTGATGAACTCAGAGCCGACATCCTGAAGGAACTGTCGGTCAATCCCGGTCATCTGGCATCAAGTCTTGGAGCTGTGGAACTGACAGTGGCACTTCACTATGTGTATGACACCCCTAACGACAAGATTGTATGGGACGTAGGTCATCAGGCTTACGGCCACAAGATTCTCACTGGAAGACGGAGCCAGTTCTGCACGAACAGGAAACTGGGCGGACTCCGTCCTTTCCCATTCCCTTCGGAAAGTGAATACGACAGTTTCTGCTGCGGGCACGCAAGCAACTCCATCTCTGCCGGACTCGGAATGGCCGTAGCCGCCAAGCTACAGGGCGAGAAGAAGAAGGTGGTTGCCGTGATCGGCGACGGGGCAATGAGCGGAGGACTGGCCTTCGAAGGACTGAACAACGTATCGACCATTCCTAATGGAATGCTCATCGTCCTGAACGACAACAACATGTCGATTGACAAGAGTGTGGGCGGGATGCGTCAGTACCTGCTGAACCTGACTACGAACAGCACTTACAACAAAATCAGATATAAACTGTCGCTGAAACTCCTTCAGTGGGGTATTCTCAACGACTCGAGGCGTAAGGGCCTCATCAGGTTCAACAACAGCCTGAAGGCCTTGCTGACCAGGCAGAGGAACATATTCGAAGGACTCGACATCAGGTATTTCGGTCCGGCAGACGGACACAACGTGAAGGAGCTGGTGAGAATCCTGCGGGTGATAAAGGACATGAAAGGTCCGAAACTCCTCCATATCCATACCGTGAAGGGCAAGGGCTATGCCCCGGCAGAGGAAAATGCCACGATATGGCATGCCCCGGGCAAATACAACGTGGAGTCGGGAGTGAGAAGCGAAGAACTGGGAACGAAGGAAAAATGTCCTCCTAAGTTCCAGGACGTATTCGGACACACTCTGCTCGAACTGGCACAGAAGAACGACAAGATAGTTGGCGTCACTCCTGCCATGCCTACAGGATGCTCGATGAACATCATGATGAAGGCCATGCCAAACAGGACTTTCGACGTGGGAATAGCCGAAGGCCATGCCGTGACATTCTCGGGAGGAATGGCGAAGGACGGGCTGATTCCGTTCTGCAACATCTATTCCTCGTTCATGCAGAGAGCCTACGACAACATCATACACGATGCAGCCATCATGAACCTCAATATGGTACTGTGCCTTGACAGGGCCGGAATAGTGGGAGAAGACGGACCTACGCATCATGGAGCGTTCGACATGGCATTCCTCAGACCAATCCCTAACCTCACCATCGCCTCGCCGTACGACGAGCACGAACTGAGGAAACTGATGTACACAGCCCAGTTGCCAGGCAAGGGTACGTTCGTGATAAGATACCCGAGAGGCAGAGGATCACTCATAGACTGGAAATGCCCGTTCGAAGAGATTCCTGTAGGCAAGGGCCGCAAGATGAAGGATGGCAAGGACACTGCCGTTCTCTCCATAGGACCCATCGGAGTTGAAGCGACAAAGGGCATCATGATTGCCGAGATGAAGGCAATGAACGAGGGGAAGCCTATCAGCGTGGCACACTACGACATGAGATTCCTGAAACCTCTCGACACAGACATCCTCGACGAGGTGACAAGCCGTTTCCAGAAGATAATAGTCGTGGAAGACGGTGTGAAGAAGGGCGGACTCGGAAGTGCCGTACTGGAATATATTGCCGAGAAACCGGAACTGGCAGGGAAGAACATCACGGTCAGACAAATCGGTATTCCTGACGAATTCGTAGAACATGGTTCAGTAGGCGAACTGCGAAAGATTATCAAGATGGATGCTGAAAGCATTGCGGAAGTGATTTAGTTGAGAGTCAGTTTAGTTATCAGTTAACAGTTAACAATGAATTATAAGTTAACAATTTTTCATTATGAATTACGAATTATGAATTATGAATTGTGAATTAAAATAAATATGAAGATAATTATTGCCGGAGCAGGAGCTGTGGGTACACACCTTGCAAGATTGCTCTCAAATGATGACATGGACATCGTCCTGATTGACCAAGACGGAGAGAAACTGTCGAAACTCAACCAGGAAATGGATATCATGACCCTCGGGGTAGACCCTACTTCCATCAATGGCCTCAGACAGGCCGGAGTGGAAAGCTGTGACCTCTTCATTGCCACCACACCGGACGAAAACGAAAACATCACCTGTGCAGTAATCGCCAAGCAACTGGGTGCAAAACGTACTGTAGCCAGAGTGGACAACTACGAGTTCGTTGAGGACGACATAAAGAAGAAATTCGCTGATGCCGGCGTAGATCATCTCATCTATCCTGAAAAACTGGCAGCAAAGGAAATTGCAGCATCTGCCCAGTTCAGCTGGGTAAGACAATGGTGGGACTTCGACGGAGACCTCGTGCTGCTGAGCCTGAAAATGCACGCTGCCTTTTCGAGAGGCGAGATAGAATGCGGAGAGAACTATCTCATCGGAAAGACCCTGAGAGAGATAAGTCAGGACGGACATCAGTTCCATGTCGTTGCCATAAAGAGGAAAGGCGAGACCATCATTCCTTTCGGTGACGAGAAAATCTGTTCACGCGACCTTGTGTTCTTCATGGCAAAGAGAAGCGAGATAGAGACCATACGCCACCTTGCAGGCAAGGACAGTTATCCTGCCGTGAAAAAGGTGATGATAATAGGAGGAGGAAAGTTATCGGTAAGAGCTGACTGGGCTCTGCCAGACAATATATCCCTGAAGATCATCGAACCAGATATGCAGCGATGCGAAAAACTCGGTGAACAGACCAAGGCACGAACCCTCATCATCAATGGCGACGGATATGATGTAGACCTGCTCAACGATGAAGGCTATGAAAAACTGGATGCGTTCATTGCACTGACAGAAAACGACGAGGAGAATATCCTGGCCTGTGTGGCAGCAAGGAAGAACGGTGTGAAGAAGACTATCGCACAGGTGGAGAACCTTGCCTACAGAGATATGGCAGAGCAACTGGATGTCGGTACCATCATCAACAAGAAAGTCGTTGCTGCAAGCTACATCTACCAGATGATGCTGAAGGCCGACGTGAAATCCGTGAAGACCCTTACTATCGCCAATGCCGACGTGGCTGAGTTTATCGTCAAGGAAGGTTCGGCAGTGACAAAGCAGAAGATAAGGGATATCGGAATACCTAAGGGTGTGAATATCGGTGGAGTGATAAGGAAGGGCGAAGGAATGCTTGTGTCAGGAGACACTCAGCTGCAGGTAGACGACAAGGTGGTAGTGTTCTGCGCAAGTAGCACGCTGAAGAAACTAGACAAATACTTTAAATAGTTAACAGTTAACAATGAAAAATGAAAAATGAAAAATGAAGAATAGGGAATGATTAACTGGAGGCAAATATCAAAACTACTTGGAATCCTGCTTTTCATTGAGGCTGGTCAGCTGCTGATTACACTTGGTGTCTCTGCCTTTTACGGTGAAGATATTATGCCATTCCTATGGACAGTACTGCTCACCATAGGACTCGGAATATGTGGACGGCTGATAGGAAGAAGGTCTGGGAAGAACATGGGAAGAAAGGACGGCTACCTGGTTGTCTCGCTTGTATGGCTGCTCTTCACACTCATCGGAATGCTGCCATTTATCCTGTCGGGAAGTATTCCTGACGTAGCAGGAGCATTCTTCGAAACCATGTCGGGATTCACCTCCACCGGTGCTACCGTAATCGACAACATCGATGTACTGCCAAAGGGAATCCTGTTCTGGAGAAGTATGACTCAATGGATAGGCGGTATCGGAATCATATTCTTCACCATTGCCATACTGCCAGCCTTTGGTGCTGGAGAAGTGAAGCTCTTTGCAGCCGAAGCCACTGGTCCGCTCCACGATAAGGTGCATCCAAGAATAAGCATTGCCGTGAAATGGATTGGAAGCGTGTACCTTGGACTTACGGTGTTGTGTATTGCATGTCTTCTGCTGTGCAACATGTCGGCATTCGATGCCATAAACATCTCGATGACCACAACGGCGACAGGAGGATTCGCACCTCATTCAGCCTTCTTCCACGAACAATACAGGGAGAATGCAATGATAATAGAATACATCATCACGTTCTTCATGCTCTGTTCGGGAATGAACTACACACTACTCTACTATACCTTCCTCAAAGGAAAATTCCGTAAGTTCTTCATGGACCCTGAACTGAAATGCTATCTGAGGATCGTGGTCTTCTGCTCACTTGTATGTACCCTCTTCCTTACCATACAGCGAGGACTGAGCGGAATGAACCTTGAACAGAGTTTCCGCGAATCTATCTTCACCATAGTATCACTCCAGACAACAACTGGATTTGCATGCAGCGACTACACTCTCTGGCCAACCATCCTCATGCCATTCATCATGGCTGTGATGTTTGCAGGAGCTTGTTCAGGTTCTACGAGTGGCGGTGTGAAATGTGTGAGACTCTCCATTCTCTGGCAGGTTATAAAAGGTGAGTTCGTGCGTATCCTCCATCCAAGGGCCGTACTGGCGGTAAAGCTCAACAACAACGTAATTGCCACATCGGTGCAGAAGACACTCCTTGCCTTCATTGCCTTGTTTGTATGCTCATTGTTCATAGGCATTGTATTGCTGATAATGAGTGGCGTCGACCTCGAGAACTCCATGTATGTAGCCATTTCGGCCATCAGCAATGTAGGACCGACAATAGGATATTTCGGCCCGGCACATTCCTATGCAATTCTTGGTGTGGGAGGAAAGATAGTATGCTCCTTCCTGATGCTCATAGGTCGTCTGGAGATTCTGCCAATATTCATCCTCTTCACGAAAAGATTCTGGAAAGAAGGCTGAACAACGATAATGATAACGAAAAAAAAGAAAATTAAACCACAAAAGATATGAAATTTGAAAGTAACGTAAAGACAATTCCCCATTCTCAGGGTGATGTGTACGGAAAATTGTCAGACCTCAACAATCTGGCAGGTGTGATGACAAAACTGAACGACCCAGAGGTACGTGAGAAAATCAAGGAACATGTGCCTGAAGAGAAACTGGACTCCGTACAGAAATATCTGGATTCATTAAAACTGGATTCAGATTCCGTAAGCATCGCAGTTGAACCAATAGGTGAACTGGGATTCCAGATTGCAGAAAGGGAACCAGACAAATGCATAAAGTTCAAGTCGACAAAATCTCCTGTAGGACTGACTATGTGGATACAGATAGTCCCTACATCAGATTCGTCGAGCAAGATGAAACTTACCGTCGACGCTGATGTCAATCCATTCCTTGGAGCCATGGTGTCAAAACCATTGAAAGAGGGTGTGGAAAAAGTGGCAGACATGCTTTCCATGATACCATATTAAACTACTGGCAAAGCCAGAGTGAATAGTGAATAGTGAAAAGTTAAAAAAGCCAATGGCGGTTCCTGAACCGAGTTTATCCTGGTTCTCGAAGGGAAGGAAATGGCTGATGGCAGTAAAGGTTAATAATGAAAACTATGAATTATCGTTATTGCGGACATAGTGGAGTTCAGCTTCCGGAAATATCATTGGGGCTATGGCACAATTTCGGAGATGTAGACGACTTTGATGTCGCCACACAGATGATTCTCAAGGCTTTTGATGAAGGCATCTGTCATTTTGACCTTGCCAACAACTATGGTCCTCAGCCAGGAAGTGCTGAGACGAATTTCGGAAAAATCCTCAAGACTCACCTCTCCAGTCACCGCGACGAGATGTTCATATCGTCCAAGGCAGGACACGAGATGTGGCCGGGAGTATATGGAGATGGCTGTTCAAGGAAGAATCTCATTGCATCATGCAACCAGAGCCTGAAACGTACAGGACTGGATTATTTCGACATCTTCTACTGTCACAGATATGACGGAGTGACACCAGTGGAGGAGAGTATGCAAGCCCTTATTGACATTGTACGTCAGGGCAAGGCACTCTATGCAGGTATTTCAAAATTCCCACCTGATGTGCAGCAGAAAGCCTATGACATCCTGAAAGAAGCCCATGTACCATGTCTGCTGAGTCAATACCGATGCAGTATGTTCGACAGGAAGGCGAAGATGAACAACTTCCAGATTGCCAGCGATAATGGTTCAGGAATAATCTGTTTCTCACCTCTGGCACAAGGACTGCTGACAGGTAAGTACAATAACGGAATCCCATCAGACAGTCGTGCTGCAAAACCATCCGTCTTCCTGAACGCCAAGGACATAACACCAGCACGGATTGAAGCTGCAAGAAAACTTAACGAAATCGCTACAAGACGCAGCCAATCGTTGTCGCAGATGGCACTTGCATGGGTTCTCAACGACAAGAGAGTGACATCGGTAATCATCGGAACATCGTCGGTAAGACAATTAGAGCAGAACATGGAAGCTATCCAGAACACGACCTTCTCACAGGATGAAATCAACGAGATAAATGAAATCATTGAAAATGATAATATCAATTTCTAAGAGACACATAAAACGTAAGTCATTGATTGCCACAGCAGTTATTGTGGCACTGAACTTTATGTCCTCCTGTGGACTGGATGATGCGAACAGTATCTATTCTACTAAATATCCAGTGAGGTTCTTCTTTGAAATAAATCGTTCGGCAGAACTGTTCAACACTATGGGCAATCCAGGAATGTATGTCACCATACGTCAGGTGGAAGGACTTATCCGCATTACCGATGTCACTGGCAAGCATCATGACTATGACCCTACAAAGCTCGGCACTGACTTCCTTTATGGACTTGGAGGACTGATTGTCGGCAACACGGTAATGAACGAACCCGTGGCCTACGACCTCTCATGCCCGAACTGTGACAGGTCAAGCTACAGACTCACACTCCCTGGAAACGGTTCCGCAAAGTGCAACCATTGTGGAATAACCTACGACCTGAACAACAACGGATGGATACTCAGCACGACAGATTCCACCGCAGATAACCTAAGAGCACTGTACCGGTACAAGATAAATTACAACGGAGTGGCAATAAACGTATTCAACTAATAGCCAATGGCAGACAGTCTGAAGGATAAGACAGCAAAGGGACTCTTCTGGGGAGCTCTCAACAACGGAGGCATGCAATTACTGAACATCATTTTCGGAATTGTAATTGCACGTCAGCTGGATCCTTCCGACTACGGACTCATTGCCATGCTGGTAATCTATTCCAGTATTGCAGCCAACCTGCAGGACAGTGGATTCATGAATGCACTCATCAACAGGAAGAATGCCACACAGAAAGACTTCAACAGCATTTTCTGGTTCAATATCATTCTCAGTGTCTGCATATACGTAATACTCTGGTTCTGTGCACCAGCCATTGCAGAATACAACAAGCAGCCGATGCTCATTCCCCTGGCAAGATATTACTTCATAGGATTCGTACTTGCCTCGTTTTCCATCATTCCAAGGACTTATCTGATGAAAGACCTTCGTCAGAAGGAACTGGCAATAGTGTCATTGCTGTCGATGCTCATATCCGGAATTACCGGAATCATCATGGCCCTCTGGGGAATGGCATTCTGGGGACTGGCAACGCAGAGCATACTGTATGTGGCATTCGTGTCAATACTCAGCTGGTATTACGTGAGATGGAAACCAGCCTTCTCATTCAGTTTCCAGCCTGTGAGGGAGATGTTTGGATTCAGCTGTAAGATTCTTATTACCAACATCGTAAACAATCTGAACAAGTTTGTGTTCGAGACCTTCCTCGGACATTTCTATCCAAAGAATGCACTCGGACAATATTCCCAGGCAAACAACTGGAACCAGAAAGGCAATCAGATAATCACCGGAATGGTTCAGGGAGTGGCACAGCCGATGTTCGTTGGCATCAGAGACGAGAGCAATGACAGTGATGACGAAAAGGAACGCCTGTGCAGGGCATTCAGGAAAATGCTGCGATTCACTTCATTCATAACCTTCCCTGCAATGTTTGGGCTGATACTGATTGCACCCGAATTCATAGAAGTAACCATAACAGACAAATATGCCGAGAGTGCACGACTCATGCAGTTCCTGTGTTTCGGAGGAGCGTTTCTCCCTATTGCCGCACTCTATTACAATTTCATCATAAGCAGAGGTAAGTCCGACATCTATATGTGGAACATGATCATCCAGTTCATCTTTGTCGCTGCGGACTTGTTCATCGTACAGTATTTCAGACTGAACTGGTTGGGATTTTCGGGTATGCGGCTGATGATATTGATTTATGTGGGCATCATTGCCCTGTGGACATTGATATGGCATTGGTTTGTGTGGAGGGAAATCCGTCTCAGTATCTGGAAGGCTGCCATTGACATGCTGCCGTTCCTGTTCATCGCAGCGGTGACAATGACCGTCACATACTTCTCCACTACATTCATCAGCAACATATACCTTCTACTCGCATCAAGGATAATCATGGCAGCAGTTCTCTATATGGCTGTACTCTGGATGCTCCATGCAAACATTCTCCGTGAATGCATAAACTGGCTTTCCCGGAAGGAAAAGTGAATAGTAGTGCAAACCGAACGCAGAGATACTGCTCGCCTGAGTGGTCGAAGCACCCGAAGAATGTAAATCAATAGTATACGAACTTGAGAAACTTGAAAACTTTTATTATTGTTTCTAACTTATGCCAGAATAGTTCTGCATTCTTCACACATTGTTTGTCTTTTTAAGGAGTTCAGGCGAGCAGAGCTCGGAGCGATTCGTCGAAAATTATTCAGGATTTACCAGAACTGGAGAGCTTATTCAAATGTTGGTTTTTGGAATTTCCAACTATACAGATAGGGATCATCACCATTTCCGAAAGATTTTCGTGCCTCAGTGAATTGCTCCTCTGAAATATACTGCTCTATGAGTTGGTCGTTGTTTGATACAAGCATCTGAGGCGAGACCAGATTCTTCTGCCCTTCTTCTCTTGAGAGATAAAAGGCATAGCATCCCATGTCAAGACCGGTCTTGCTTGCAAGATAACCGTCTTTGTTGACGAGTGGATATTTCCCCAAGATGACAAGGAGTGGACGTTCGTCGTGAACATCAAGTTTCAGATTCATTACCTCTACTCTGCAAGTCGGCTTGCCATAGTCAGTAAACTCTTGCGTCGCAGCAACGAAATTCAATTCGTCATTGCGTTCGATGTTAAGATTGCTGTTGTGAATGCAATTCGTGAAATCTCTCACTGTGGTTTCCTCCGTAATCTCAAGGTCACCCAGCACAATGCTCGTTACCACTTGCTTATCATCGTTTATGATCTGCCGGATAGGTTCTAATGTGCCATCAGAAATATGCAGGGGAGTGATAATCATAAAATGGTCTCTCAGCTGATTCTTCGTTAGAAACACGCCGTTGTCGTAGTTCAGTTTCATAAAAGTCGTGTATGCGGACTTGCCAGGCTCAACGCTTTCAAAACTATCTTTCAGCTGCCCTCTGAAACACGACCACATTGCTCGTGCAGAACTGAATCTCAGCCTGCTCATCATCTGGCGTCCAGTTCTTTCGTTGGTCATGTGGCTGGTTGTAGCCATTCTTGAGTAAACCTTGCCATTTCGTTCGTAGAAACGTATATCACCGACTTTACGTCCAGCCATGGAGATGACTCCTGCCATTTTTTCCATCTTTGATTTCATATCATTTTAACACTTTTAGCATGCAAATATAGTTCAAATCTATAAGATAGCAAAACTATTTCTACGTCTTTCCTCAGTTTTAACAAATAATTAACTTCTTTATTACTCGTAGTTATTACCTATTCATTTAGTATCTAAAATACGAGGTAAATACGAGATGAATACGAGATATATACTAAATATATACGAGATATAAAAGAAATACGCTTAAGATTGATAGGGTGTAAGATATATTCACGGCAAATTTCCCTCATTGTTCCAAGACCATGCTAAAGTAGATATCTTTCTGCTGTTCCTCTGTTTCAGGACGGACAAGGAAACGGAGAAGTTTTGTCCATAGCGATGGATATTTTGTTACGTCACGAAGAAATAATTGTTGCGTTGCATCTTTATAAATTCACAAAAGTGTTGCAAATTTAAACCAGAAAATTGAACTTATTAAAATTATTTTGCTAACTTTGCACCGATTAGTTAGCCCTTTGGGGTTGGCGGGTCAAGCCGATTGTGACACAAATGCTAAGCTGACTGCACTTTCGGTGATATTTTGGACAATTTCAGTACCGCCTACGTGTAGGCAAGACTGAAAATGAAAGGCGTTTTAGACGTTTATCTTCTACAATCGAATCTGGTAAATTTGTATGTATGAGAAGATGACGCAACTAAGCGCCCTCGGTGGGTGTATTATACCTTATATATAATACCGCCTGCGTGGGCTAACTGGTTGCTTATCCTCATACAAGGCATTACCAGAGCCCGATTGTGGGATGAGCGAAAGAATATCACCCACGCATTTTCATTTACGGACATATCAAATCGGATGTTTTCTGTCCACAGGGTGAGTGGATGGAGTAGATTGTGTTGCATTTTAAGGAAGAGAGTCAGGAAATTATAAATTTGATAAAATATACTACATTATGCAAAAACTAAAGCAAACAATCCTGCTATGCCTGCTCTGTACGATAGGCATGGTGGCGTACGCTGATGAAATTCCAAACAACGAGATTTGGTACACAAGTACGGATGGCAGCGTGGTCACACCACATAGTTCAGATGTTTTTGGTGCAAACATCCTAAGCAACACATACACTGATGGTAAAGGTATTATAAAATTTGATGGTGATGTGACAAGCATCGGAGAATGGGCATTCGGGGAGTGTCTTAGTCTAACCTCTGTTACTATTCCCAATTCCGTGACGAGCATCGGAAGTCATGCTTTCTATAGCTGCTCCAACCTAACCTCTGTTACGATTCCAAATTCCGTGACAAGCATTGGAGATCAAGTATTTTCTGACTGTTCCCGTTTAATCTCCGCAATGATTCCTGAATCAGTGACAAGCATTGGAGGAGGAGTATTCTATAAATGTTCCAGCCTTACCTCCGTTACGATTCCGAATTCCGTGACAAGTATCGGAAGAAGTGTATTCTCGTATTGCTCCAGTCTGACTTCCGTTACAATTCCGAATTCCGTGACAAGCATTGGAGGATCTGCATTCTCTTTTTGTGGCAACCTGACCTCCGTCACGATTCCAGGTTCCTTGACAAGCATCGGAGATTACGCATTCCGAAATTGCGGTAGTCTTACCTCTATTACGATTCCCAATTCCGTGACAAGCATCGGGAGTGGTGCATTTGAGATCTGTAAGATGACTGCTGTCTACGTAAATGACATGGAGTCTTTCTTCAAGATACAAATGGGAGACGAGGGCAGCAACCCATTCAACTGGGTTCAGTATCAGAATGTAAACGTGTACTATTCCGATGGTACTCTCATAGACAAGGTAGAGATACCCGTGGAAATCACCGACAACTGGGAGGCACACCAGTATG
>CALELI010000175.1 GCA_937902455.1 uncultured Prevotellaceae bacterium
TAATGTCTGATTAATGTTTAGATTAATGGTCATTAATGTTTTAAAATAAAAGATATAGTCAAATATATTATGGCAAACAAGGAAAAAATACAGTATGTGTGCAATTCGTGCGGTTACGACACACCTAAATGGATAGGTCGTTGCCCGTCGTGTGGTGAATGGAACACCTTCGTGGAGGTCAAGGTAGGTGGCAAGAACAAGGCTCTGAAAGACGCCACATCCGAGTATAGTCTCACCTCTGGGAACAGCCCCGTTTCCATGAGCAATATAGAGACAGAGAAAGAGACTCGCATCAACCTCTTCGACGGCGAGCTCAACCGTGTGCTGGGAGGTGGCCTCGTTCCCGGTTCCCTCACCCTGCTTGGCGGTGAGCCAGGCATAGGCAAGTCCACCCTCATACTCCAGACCGTACTTCGTCTGAAAGGCATCAAGACCCTCTATGTCAGTGGCGAGGAGAGTGCCCGTCAGCTCAAGCTCCGTGCTGATCGTCTCGTAGAGGGACACGGCAACGACTTCGGAGACGTGGAAGTACTCTGCGAAGCCATGATGGAGAAGGTGTTCGAACAGATAAAGGCCGTCCAGCCAGGACTCGTCATCATCGATTCCATCCAGACCATGGCCACCGAACTGGTAGAGTCCTCCCCTGGCAGCGTGAGCCAGATAAGGGAATGTGCTGCCCTGCTCCTCAAGTTCGCAAAGGAGAGCAACATACCAGTCATCCTCATTGGCCACATCACGAAGGAAGGCAGCATTGCCGGTCCTAAGATACTCGAGCACATGGTCGACACTGTCCTCCAGTTCGAGGGCGACCAACATTATATGTATCGTATCGTGCGCGCGATAAAGAACCGTTTCGGAAGTACAGCCGAACTGGGAATCTACGAGATGCGCCAGTCAGGACTCCGCGAGGTGGAGAACCCGTCCGAACTCCTTCTCTCCGACGTCCACGAGAGCGAAGGCCTCAGTGGTGTCGCCATTTCCGCTGCCATTGAGGGAGTACGGCCACTCCTCATCGAGACACAGGCACTCGTCAGCAGCGCAGCCTACGGAACCCCTCAACGCTCCGCCACAGGATTCGACACCCGCCGCCTCAACATGCTCCTCGCAGTCCTCGAGAAGCGAGTGGGATTCAAGCTCATGCAGAAGGACGTCTATCTCAACATAGCTGGAGGCATCCGCGTTACCGACACAGCCATGGACCTCAGTGTCATCGCAGCCGTCCTCTCGAGCAATATCGACACAGGCATCGACCGCGATATGTGTATGTGCGGAGAAGTCGGACTGAGTGGCGAGATCCGACCCGTAAGCCGTATACTCCAGCGCATCACGGAAGCCGAGAAACTCGGATTCTCCACCATACTCATCCCTCAGACGAATCTCAACGGACTCGAACAGTCGAAATTCGGGATAAAAGTCATTGGCGTCAGGAAGGTGGAAGATGCCCTTGCACAACTTTTCGGTTAGTGTGCAAATCTCATTCTTTTGATAATTAATCTCTTAAAAAATAATCTCAAAAAATGTGCATTATTTTGCTCGTGTTTTGAGATTTTTTTCTATTTTTGCAGAAAATATATTTCTCAGTATGCAAAAAACCCGTAATCTACTCATCGACGTGGCACGCCAGCTCTTCGCAAAGAGAGGCTTTGAAGACACAACCATGAACGACATTGCCAGCGAATCAGGAAAAGGCCGCCGCACGCTCTACACATATTTCAGCAGCAAGGAAGAAATCTATCTTGCCGTCATCCAGAACGAACTTGACCGTCTGACAAAGCGTCTCGACGAAATCACCCACATGGATGCATCTCCCGAGAAGAAGATGGTGCAGCTCATCTTCGCCCATCTCGAGGCAGTGAAGGACGCCGTCTACCGCAACGGAAACCTCCGCGCCGAGTTCTTCCGCGACATCTGGAAGGTGGAAGCCGTACGCAAGGATTTCGACCGCAACGAGATAATCATGCTCCGACGCATCATGAACGAAGGCAACGACAAGGGCGACTTCGACATCAAGAACGTGAAGCTCATGTCCGTCATCACCCACTACTGCATCAAGGGCTGCGAAGTTCCGTACATCTACGGACGCATCGTAGTGGCAAGCCCTGAGGAACTCTACCCATACGTCCGCAACCTCGTCCACAAGTCGTTGAGCAGCGAGAGAAAGGAATTTGTCTACGGAGGAAAACTCTGATAAATTTACCATTTACCATTTACGATTTACGATTTATTTACGATTTGGTCATTTGAACATACTCTCTGAACCAATGGCCTGCGAAATAACAAAATGGAAAAATGGAGAATAAATGGTAAATGGTAAATGGTAAATGGTAAATAAAATTATAAAATGTGCATTATGCTATTACAAGGAAAGACAGCGCTCATCACAGGCGCAGCAAGAGGAATAGGCAAGGCCATCGCACTGAAGTTTGCCAGCGAGGGAGCCAACATAGCATTCACCGACCTGGTGATTGACGAGAACGCCCGGCAGACAGAGCAGGAAATAGCAGCCTTCGGAGTCAAGGCAAAGGGCTATGCATCCAATGCAGCCGATTTCGAGGAGACAGAGAAGGTCGTAAACCTCGTGAAGGAAGAATTTGGTTCGATCGACATACTCGTGAACAATGCCGGCATCACGAAGGACGGCCTGATGATGCGAATGACAGAAAGTCAGTGGGATGCAGTCATCAATGTCAACCTCAAGTCCGCATTCAACTTCATCCATGCCTGCACACCAGTCATGATGCGTCAGCGCAGCGGCAGCATCATCAACATGGCAAGCGTCGTGGGAGTTCACGGCAATGCCGGACAGTGCAACTACGCAGCATCAAAGGCAGGCCTCATCGCCCTCGCCAAGTCCATCGGACAGGAAATGGGAAGCCGTGGCATCCGTGCCAACGCCATTGCGCCTGGATTCATCGAGACAGCCATGACGGCAGCACTCCCTGACGAAGTCCGTCAGGAATGGGTGAAGAGGATTCCTCTCCGTCGCGGAGGTACCGTGGAGGACATCGCCAACACAGCCGTGTTCCTCGCATCCGACCTCTCCAGCTACATCACCGGACAGGTCATCCAGGTCGACGGCGGAATGAACATGTAAACTAACGTAGTTAACAGTTATCAGTTAACAGTTAACAATGAGTGAATAATGAATAATGAACAATGAACATTGTTAACTTGTAATTCATTGTTAACTGTTAACTGATAACTGTTAACTTTTTACATGTCTCTACGGAGATCTCTTTTTTTGATACAGGATGGATGAAGTTCATGGCATGAGCCTGCAGGCTTATACCACCGTCAGGGTTACTTCGCTTGGCACCATATTTCAGGTCACCCTTTATCGGGCATCCAATCTTCGCCAGCTGACACCTTATCTGATGATGACGGCCCGTCTTCAGGTCCACCTCAACCAGGAAATAACTCTCCGTCCGCCCTATCACCTTGTAGTGCAGCAAGGCCTTCTTGGAATTTGGGACTTCCTTGTCGTAGGCATACGACTTGTTCTGCTTCTCGTTCCTCACGAGCCAGTGCACCAGGTCGTCCTCCGCCTTCGGAGGCTCGTTCTTCACCAGGGCCCAGTAAGTCTTGTGGATTTCGCCTTCCTGAAACATCTTGTTCAGCCGGCTCAGAGCCTTGCTGGTCCTTGCGAACATCACCAGCCCGCTCACGGGACGGTCCAGTCGGTGAGTCACACCCAGGAACACCTCCCCCGGCTTCGCATATTTCTCCTTTATATACTGCTTCACCACCTCCGAGAGCGGGGTGTCGCCAGTCTTGTCGCCCTGCACAATCTCCGAGCAGGTCTTGTCGACAATGATGATATGGTTATCCTCGTAAACGACAGTCATCCTTCATAATTTTATTTACAATTTACCATTTATTCTCCATTTTTCCATTTTGTTATTTCGCAGGCCATTGGTTCAGAGAGTATGTTCAAATGACCAAATCGTAAATAAATGGTAAATGGTAAATGGTAAATTTCTTTAACCTTTAACCACCCTTGCCTTGAGGATTCTCACCTCGTCAAGCGGTTCGTCACTCTTGTTTGTCTTCACCTTCTCGATGGCCAGGACGGTCTTCATGCCTTCAACCACCTCACCGAACACAGTGTATTCCTCGTCAAGCCACGGAGCCCCACCCTGCGACTTGTAGGCACGCACCTGTTCCTTCCCGAACTTGAAGCGCGGTGTCTCGTTCTCCGCCTCGTCGTGCAACTTCTCCAGATAGTCACTCACAGCATAAGGGTCACGCTTCGTCCTCAGCGCATCCAAGTCATCGGCATGCTCCTTCATCTTCCTGGCATAGAGCCGTTCAATCCTCTTCTGCCATACAGCCTGTTCCAGCTCCATGAGCCCCGTATCCGTATAAGTCTTTCCCGTCACGATGTAGAACTGGAATGCGTCAGCCTCGTCCTTCGGGTTGTTCTCCTCCTCTTCCTTCGCAGCAGCAAGCACTCCCCGCTTATGGAAGTGAGCAGGATATACAATCTCTTGCGGAATCATCGGAGAGACCTTCGTAGTGTCCTTCGTCTGTCCCGGACGAGTGTCAGGGTCGCCCGACTGAATCATGAAGTTACGGATGATTCTATGGAAGTACACACCGTCATACATTCCCTCCTTCACGTTCTTGATGAAGTTGTCGCGGAAGTGCGGAGTATCGTCATACAGTTTCAGGCGGATTTCCCCGAGAGTAGTTTCCAGCACCACCTCCTTCTCGCCCGATGCCTGTCCCGAGCACGACACCGCAAAGACCGAGAAACACAATGCACACAGCATAAGATGTAAATTCTTCATAAGCCAAATCTATAAAACCAAATTTAATTTTTCATTATTCATTTTTCATCATTGCCTGGGCTTCACCGACCTCAGGTTCCTGTAGTACTGCAGTAGTTCTATCGAATGAACGCTCCTGGCAAGGGCCGCCTTCGATTCCTCGCTGACCTTATCCAGGAACGAATCCATGTCAATCAGTCCGTTTTCCAGCCGCGCTTCCTCTATCTGCCTTATCTCCATTCGGAGTGCGAGCAGTTCTTCATCCTGTTTCAGGGTATTCTTCATCTCCACTATCTGCGAATTTAATGACGCATTCTCAATACTGGTGTTGAGCAATAGCGACTCACGCTCGATGTCAAGCATACGCATCTCGTTCAGGATTTTCCGAATGTTGTTTTTCTTTGTATAATATGGAGTAAAATCCCATACCATCTTAACTCCGAGAGAGAATTCGAGCACAGGCTTATGACTGACTACCGACTTGAAGACATTGCTTCCCGGATATCCATATGACAGGTTTCCCACCATCAACACCTTCGGCTTGAGCGAGGCATTCAGCATATCCATGCTCGCCTTGGCTAAATCGGCATGGTCATCGAGCAATTTCATTGCAGGAGAGTCATAGATACTCTTGCCGTCGCTGTCCCGTAGTTCAGGACACCTGAGTTCCATGGATGTGATGTCCTTGCCGACAAACAGAGAAAGCGAATGCTTATACGCCGAAATATTGCCTTTCAGGATATTTTCCTGCTGCACAAGGGAAATTATCTCAGCCCGAATCATCTTCACAGAAAGTACACTGCCATTGCCCGACTGCTCCAGGTCCGACATTTTCTTCCTGTTCCGTTCCAGCACCTCCATCTGCAGATCCATCTGTTTCTTGCGTTCAGTCAGCAGCAGTATGGAGAAATACAGTTCCTCCACCTTTCTTTCTACAGCCTCAAGCGACGCACTGACTTCCGACTCCTGTAGTTTCGCCTTTGCCCTCGCCTCGTTTTTCATGGCTGAGCTCATCCCTCCGTCGTAGATATTCTGACTGACTTCCACTCCACCGTTATATCCCCAGTGAGTTGGAGAAAGCACACCCCAGTCATTCTGGAACATCTTTCTGTAATATTCTCTCGTCAGTTCGTCACTGGTGTTCGAATAGAGGTCATTAATGTCGGAATTCTGATTCGCCCAGCCTGCCCCGATACCCAGTTTCACGGAAGGAAGCCACGATTTCGATGCATTTGAGAAATCACATTCCTCGGTCATCCTGATTATTTCCAGTTTCCTTATCGCAGGATAGTTCGACCGTGCAAGAGTCACACATTCATCAAGGGTAATTTCTGCTGCTTGCAAAACTGCGGCAAATACTACTTGCAGAATAACAGTCAGTATCAATTTCTTCATTTCTTACGTCCTCTGATTATAGTATCTTTTGTAATCTTTCCGCCAATCTCTATATTGATTCCGTCCGAGAGTCCTGTAGTGACCTGCAATTTCTCCCACGTCTGATGCTTCTCATCCTCCGGGTTGGAAGAAAGCACATAGACAAATGGTTCTGGATCATAATACACGAACGACTCCTCTATTGCCAGCACGTTGTCCTTACGTTCTAACTCCACCTCGGCATTCGCACTATAGCCTATACGCAGATGAAAAATGCTTTCGTCAAGAATGTCGGCATAAATCTCAAAAGTGGTGATTCCGTTGATGTATTCGCCCCTTTCTGATATATAGCTCAGCCTTGCGGGTATTCTGACCTTTTCATCCACGCCAGGGATGATAGTCATTCCCATACCTTCTTTTAAGTGGCTGACATCTATTTCGTCTGCACGTCCGACAAATCTCATTGCGTCAGGATTAAGTATGTTACAAATAGGAATTTGCATGGAAACGGAACCACCTTCAACAAACAGCATGTCGCATACCACTCCGTCGGCAGGTGCTGTAATGACCGTCGTTTTACTGTTTGTGGCTATGCGTGACGATGCGAGTGACAGTTCTCTTTTTGCAATGATAAGAACATTTTTGGCATTCTCATACTCCCTGGTGCTGATTGCACCCTTTTCCAACAAATCCTTTGCCCGCCTTTCGTCGCGTTCAGCCTGTTCAAGATTGAGATGAGCATTTTGTTCACGAGCAGCATATTCTTCTTCAACATTCATCTGTGGAGGAACATCTATCGTCGCCAACGTCTGCCCTTTACGTACATTATCTCCATTCTTCACGTATATGTGTGTCAACATGCCTGCGGTATGAGGAAAAACGCTGACTTTCTTATTAGAATCAATGTATCCATGAATCCTTGATGTTCGCACAATGTTTTGTTTTTTGGGATGAACACAATCGTATATCTCAGCCTCTGGAGCAGATATTTTCCAAAGACAATAGAATGCAAAAAGCAAAAATACAACTGTAACCGACAGGATAGAAATCGTTTTTTTGTTCATAATCTTTATTTTTTTTTAATCTGGTTTTGATATAAGAGTTGCCACTTCCTTATATATTATTTTCCTAATGCATAAATATCCCGACATTGCACCTCCTACCACCATGATGGCAAAGACAATGCCGCAAAGCGTGATGGTGAACGCAGGTTTGCCAACCAGTTCAATGCTTATGGTATACTGAAGAGCTATCATGACAACAGCAGCGAGGAGAATGGCTACCACTCCTGCGACAACTGAGATAGCCAGTCCTTCCATCACCACCGACCTCACTATGAATTTCGGCGTTGCTCCGAGGCAGAGCTTGATGCCAAACTCTTCCTTGCGTTCCATGATAGAAACCAGCATCACGTCAAAAAGATTCAGCAGACTGGCAATAATCATTCCTATTCCCACGATGAGCGTAAGGTATGCTACTCCGGAAAAAGCATCGTTCCATTGTTGGAAAGTCTGGGTGAAATCTACCACGTTCACTTCGTAGCCCTTGTCTTCCACCCTGTGAATCTGTTCTATGAATTGCTTGTACTGCCTGCTGTTCTCTCCTTTGACGGTATCAGCAGGCATGAATGCCGACATCAGGATTATTTTCCCATCCAGACCATACACGATGTCGGCGGTGGTATATGGAATAAGAACCATCTCATCTTCGTTTCCGCATGTATCAATAACGGCAACTGGCTTACATACCACTCCAACAATGATATAGGACACATTATCGATTTCCACTACATTGCCGCATGGATTAACGTCTGGTCCGTACAGACTTTCGGCTATGTCCTTGCCCATGACACACACCTTACGCCTGAGTTCCAAGTCCTTGTCGTTGATAAACCGTCCATGCTTCATGCTAAGCATCATTCTGGGATAATATTCAGTCATCAAAAAGCCTACGCGTACGGATGTACTGCGACCATCAGATGTATAGACAAGGCTGTTCTGTGATGACCGGTCGATGCAAAAACACTCAGTATCTGGGAAATGGTCTCTGACTTTCTGGATGTCTTCGTATTCCATGCTGAAGTTGCCGTCGGTCGTCGCTACAAGGAACGAGATATCTCTTCCCAACGACTTGGCAAGGATTCCATCCATGAATGCATTATAGATTCCAGTACTGACGAGCAGGATGAACACGCCAAGGAAGATACCGCCCATGGCAAGAAGTGTGTTTACCTTCTTCTTCCATAGCGTGACGCATATCTCACGCAAAGCATTTATGTAACCTATAGTATTTCCCATCAGTGAACTTCTGTGATTTTAAGTTTTACTGCCCTTTTTGCAGGAGCCAACCCTGCCATGATACCACTGACGATGGTTGCCAGGATGACACCTGTCAGTATCGAGAAGTCCACTAAGAAACTACCCCAGATGCCACGGTCACCATCCCTCATGGAAGACACGGCAGAGTCCAGCAGGTGCAAGGCCCCCTCAGCAAGAAATATCCCAAACAGAGATGAGACCGACATGATAACGACAGATTCACAAACCACCAATGCAAATATATTCGCATCGGATGCGCCCATCAGTCGTCGGAGCACAATTTCGTATGTCCTTTCACGAACGGAAATGAACAAGATGTTACTTAGAAGCTGTTTAAATTTCAATCGTAGATTTTGTTATACATGAGTCGGCAGAAGGCGAGTTGAACCATCGCCACCCCGGTTTCTGAGTAAAATTCATAGTCCATGGCAATCCTTCTGAAGTTTTCCAACCACGAGAAAGATCTCTCCACAATCCAGCGCAGGGGAAGGACCGAGAATTTTTTCGAAGATTCGTCAGGCCTGAGGACGACTTTGAACTCGGCACCGAGTTTTGTCCTGGCATCATCAATGAGTTTCTGCCCCTTGTATCCTCCGTCTGCAAGAATCTTCTTCAATCTGGGGAAGCAGCCTCTCATAGAATCTATAACTGTATGAGCACCTACACTGTCATGGATATTCGCCTCGTGAACGACAACGCCCATCGGGAGTCCAAGTGTATCAACCACAATATGTTCCTTGCGCCCCTTAATCTTCTTGTTTCCGTCAATTCCACGGTCGGAATCTACGTGATGGGACGACTTGATGCTTCTGGAATCTATGATTCCAAGACTTGGTGTGTCTTCCCGCCCCATCAATTCTCGGACTTTGACATGAAGTTTATCCATAAGCTCGTCAAAAACACCTTCAAGTTTCCATTTGTTGAAGTAGTAGAAAA
>CALELI010000176.1 GCA_937902455.1 uncultured Prevotellaceae bacterium
ACGAGTTGCTGTTAATTTCGGATTTCGGATTTCGGATTTCGGATTTAGAATTATGAATTATGAATTATGAATTATGAATTATTATAACACCCCTTTCCTTCAACTCGTCATACAAGACCTTTACAAGCGTCTGCAGGGCAATCTGCAAGACCTGACCATCATATTTCCAAACAAGCGTGCCGGTCTGTTCGCCAACCAGTACCTGTCCGAACTCACCGACAAGCCCCTCTGGGCACCACGCTACACCACCATCAGCGAGTTCTTCTCCTCACTGTCCGACAAGAAAGTCCCCGACACCATACTCCTCGTCGCATACCTCTACAAGGCATACCTCGCAACTCTAAACTCTAAACCCTACACTCTAAACTCTAAACCCTCATCCTCTTTCGACACCTTCTATGGCTGGGGGGAGATACTCCTCAACGACTTTCAGGACATCGACAACAACCTCGTCGACGCCCGGCAACTCTTCAGCAACATCTCAGCCCTCGAGACCCTCAGCAGTCTCGACTATCTTGACCCAGAGCAGATCAAGGCAATCCGCACCTACTTCACCGACTTCGACCCCGACGACAAGAACCAGCTCCGTCAGCGATTTGCAGAGATGTGGAACTCCATGAACGACATCTACACCCGTTTCCGCAACGACCTCGCTTCCGACGGCCTGGCATACGAAGCCATGCTCAAGCGCGAAGTAATAGAAAACCTGGACCCCAATCACTCTTCACTCTTCACTCTTCACTCTTCACTCTGGCAAAGCCAGTCCTACGCCATCGTCGGGTTCAACGTCCTCAACGAGACAGAGAAGCAACTGTTCCAGTACCTCAAGACCAATGCCGACACCTATTTCTACTGGGACTACGATCCCCGTTTCATCCACGACGAGGCAGCAAGATTCATAGAAGAGAACATACGACTCTTCCCCAACGCCCTCACAGACCCCATTGACCCCTCTAAATCTCCCCTTTTAAGGGGAGACTTCCCGTCCACAGGCCAAGGTTCTTGTTCCTCCCCTCAAGAGGGGAGGTTAGGTAGGGTCCTCCGCAGGCCGAACATAGAGATAGTCGGAGCCTCCACCGACTCCGCACAAAGCAGTTTCGCCAACCAATGGCTCAAGCAACACATACAATCTCCTCTCAACACCAACGCCATAGTACTCGCCGACGAGAACATGCTCCAGACCGTACTCCACACCCTGCCCGAGTGCCCCCTCAACATCACCATGGGCTACCCGCTGCGTCAGACCCCGATAGCCAGTTTCATCCAGGCACTCATCGACCTCCAGACACGCGGATTCTCCCGCAAAGGCGACGGCACCATGTTCCACGCCTACGTCACCCCCGTACTCCGTCATCCCTACACCCTCCAGCTCGACCACAAGGAGTCAGCCAGGATATTCAAGTACATGCGAGAGCACAACACCACCTATGTCCGTCCATCCCTCTTCGCCTCATCCACCCTCCTCTCCAGGATTTTCACCCCAGTTCCCGAGTCCCAGATACTCCCATACCTCATCGACCTCATCAAGCAAGCCGGCATAGCCAACAAACATGCCGACCCACTCACCATCGAGTCCATATTCACCGCCTACCAACTCCTCAACACCCTCAGGGACACCCTTGACCCCTCTAAATCTCCCCTTTCAAGGGGAGACTTCCAGACTACAGACCAAGATTCTTGTTCCTCCCCTTTTGAGGGGAGGTTAGGTAGGGTCTTCCTTTCCCTTCTCAACTCCAAGACCATTGCCTTCCACGGCGAGCCCGCAAACGGCCTGCAGGTCATGGGCATGCTCGAGACCCGCAACCTCGACTTCCGCAACCTCATCATCCTCTCAGCCAACGAAGGCATGTTGCCTAAGGCAAGCTACATGCCGTCGTTCATACCCTATTTCCTCAGAGACGTCCACAGGCTGACAACCATAGAGAAGCAGACATCCCTCTATGCATACTATTTCTACCGCCTCCTCCAGCGAGCCGACAACGTAGCCCTCGTCTACAACAACTACACCGAAGGCCTCAGGAAAGGCGAAATGTCCCGCTTCCTCCTCCAGCTCCAGCTCGACCCCATTGACCCCTCTAAATCTCCCCTTTTAAGGGGAGACTTCCCGTCCACAGGCCAAGGTTCTTGTTCCTCCCCTCAAGAGGGGAGGTCAGGAGGGGTCCTTCTTCTAAACTCTAAACTAACCTACTCCCCCAACACCGCCATGACCCGCAAGGTCGAATACATGGAAAAGACCGAGGCAGGACTGGCAAGGATGCTCGACTCACTCCAGTACACCTTCAGTCCCTCAGCCCTGAAGACCTACATCCAGTGTCCCCTCCAGTTCTACTTCAAGTACGTCGCCCGGCTCAGGGAACAGGACGAGATCAGCGACGACATCGAAGACTCCACCTTCGGCACCATCATCCATGAAGTGATGAGAGAACTCTACGAGCCATACGTCGGCCGCGAGCTCACCTCCACCGTCCTTCAAGCCATGCACAAGAACGACACAGCCATCCGAGCACTCGTCGACAAGCAGTTCGCCATCAATGTCTTCCACGAAGACGGCACCGCCGCCGACCCCGCCACATGGGGCGGTTCAGCCATCCTCAACCGCGACGTCATCATCCGCTACATCCACAGCCAGCTCCTCCACGACGCCGCCATAGCCCCCATCCACCTCATCGCCCTCGAAGCCGATGCCAAGACAGACCTTGGAATACTTCCAACTCTAAACTCTAAACTCTCAACTCTAAACTCAAATATATGCCTTGGCGGCCGCATCGACCGCATCGACACGATCACGGCCTACGGTCAGTCCGTCACCCGCATAGTCGACTACAAGACCTCCAGCCATCAGCAGACCCTAACCAGCATCGCCAACCTCTTCATCCCAACCACCAACTCCGACGACCACATCTTCCAGACCTTCTGCTATGCCGAAATGCTCCTAAAACCCACAGACCACTCGACTCTCAACTCTAAACTCTCAACTCTAAACTCTCAACTAACCTACTCCCCTTCCCTCAACTACATCAAGCTCCTCGGCAAGCCCCACTACCAGTCCATCGTCACCCTCCCGTCCGAGCGGCGCGGAGGAGAGCGTCAGCCCGTCCTCGACTACAGAGAGCAGTGCCACGAAGAGTTCCATGCCCACCTCGTCGATCTCGTCACCGAGATCCTCGACACCCGGAAGCCCTTCACCCCCCTTCCCTTCGACTTCGCTCAGGATAAGCGCATCAGCACAGGCCAGTCCAGCCCATGCCGTTTCTGCCCCTTCACCACCCTCTGCGGCAAGCCACAAAACGAAGCCTGAAAATTTGCCATTTCAGAAAAAATTCATAACTTTGCAGCATGAACCAGAATGAAAAATGAAGAATGAAGAATGAAGAATGAAAAATGAATAATGAATAATGAAAAAAGCCAATGGCCAATGGCTAACGGCTAATGGCAAAATTTTGTTGTTAATTACGAATTACGAATTGTTGTTAACTCGGATTTCGGATTTCTGATTACGAGTTGCTGTTAATTTCGGATTTCGGATTTAGAATTATGAATTATATGAATAATCAAACCAGAAAGATCGTCATGGCATCAGTGTGCATGGCAAGCACGATGTCAGTCAGTTTTGCTCAATTGACCGTGAAAGTCAGCCTCGCCTCCGCCGACACGGCAGGAATCCATGCGTTCATCTATCCGCTCGGGGTAGATACAAGTGACGATACCCCTATGAAGAGAGAGACGGACGGCACCCTCACACAGACAGTCGCCTCCTCCGAGACCGGACTCTACAACATGGTGTTCGTGTCCGGAACCGCACAGTATTCCATGCCCCTCTTCATCGACCCTGCAAGCCATGAGACCAGCAAGCTGGAAGTGAATCTCGACGGCACCTGCCCACATGTCACCAAATCGCCCAGTCAGCACGACAACGATGCCCTGGCAGAGTTCAACGACCTCTATTACCGTCAGAGCAAGGAGGTATGGACCAACGCATCGAAGATGACGGAGGACGATATCCGCAACATGGTGAAAGCCTATGACGATGCTGCACGTAAAATCAGTGCCGACAACAACGTGAACAGCAATGTCAGGGAGTACATCAAGATATGGTCATACCTGCAGGGAGTAGAAAGCGGAACAGTGTTCAACCGTCTCAACGACAAGAAAGTCATTCTCTTCGGAGAGGGTGATGCCCTGATGAAAGGCCCAAGTACAGTACTCGATTCTCCTATCGCCATCCTCCACCAGTCATCCGTCAACACAGCAGCCCAGGCTCTGCCGAAAGGTTCGCTGGAGACCCGTCTGCAGTACATCAACGACAAGTACTCAACCCCAGCCATCCGCAAAGGCATACAGAGAATCGTACTCAACTCCTTCATCCGCAACTACGACTATACCAAAGGCTATCAGGAAGGACTTGCTGCCATGAACTCCGCCAAAGAGAAATTCGGCATCGACGAGTCGTTCGTCAACAATTTCAAGGAAAGAGTGTCAGCCATTCCAGGTGCCAAGTTTCCTGACGTGGAACTCATTGACACTACAGGCAAGAAGGTAAGCATGGCGATGTTCAAGGGCAAGTATGTCTATGTTGACCTCTGGGCATCATGGTGCGTTCCGTGCTGCAAGCAGGTTCCATACCTTCAGGCACTGGAGAAAGAGTTGCAGAACAAGAACGTGGTGTTCGTAAGCATCTCCACCGATTCGTCCGAGGCACCCTGGAAAAAGAAGATGGAACAACTTGACATGCACGGCAATCAGTGGCTCAACCCCGACGGAAAGCTCTGCGACAAGCTCAACGTATCAGGAATTCCCCACTTCCTCATCTACGACAAAGAGGGCAATCTCCACACCTACGACGCACAGCGTCCTTCATCGGGAGATGTCCTGAAGAACATATTAGAAGGGCTGAGATAACAGTCAGTAGTGTATCGTTGAAAGGCAAAACCACATATTTATCACCAAAATGTTGCATAAATACAGATTTATATGTAACTTTGCAAAGCAAATAATCAAATTTAATATTTATTCATAAACAAAAAAAAATCAGTATGAAGAAACTCTACTCATTCGTAACGTTGATAGTTGCTCTCTTCACAGCAACATCAGCAAGTGCACAAATTCAGAGCGTAACCGAATTGTTCGGTACATGGAAATTCACAGCAGACGTTCAGTTTAATGATGACAGCTACAAAAACAAGATTCTGAATGAAAGTGAAGTCACAATCAAACAGGACCCTTCAGGAACCTTTGCCGCAGAAATTGATGGTCTTTGCGGTGTTGAAAACAGTTATCAGCAGGTGTCAAAACTCGTTGCCAACGAAGAAGGGCAGCAAACACTCAAGATTACAAACCCTAATGGCGGAAACTATGACGCATGGGGAAGTCTCGGTCTCTGGATGACAGATGTCGATGGAAGAAACCCATTCGGTATGACAGGCTATGGATCTCTTTACTATGTCGTCAATAATGAAGGCAAAGAAATCACTCTGCCTGATTTCTCCTTTGTAAGCATTTCCGACTTTAGTGCAGAATACGGAACAATCATTGCAACAGTAAAGAACGCAAAGCTGACCCTTATTGCAAAAGAAGAAATCGAAGTAAAGGATATCTCTGGAGAATATGATTTCACTGCTTCCACAAATTATGATTACGGGGTTATTCCGAACTGGCCAACGAGTCTCAAGATGAACATCGTCAAGAAGGATGACACAAACAAGAACTATTCAGTGACATGGGCATGGGAAGAGTTTGCCCCAATCACATTCGACGGTACATTTGACGGTAACGCACTCACATTGCCATACTCCAAGCAGGTAGTTGCCTATGACTCTATCTTCCTCGCACCATCCTACGGCTACACCCTTGACGGAAGCATAGTCTTCAACCTCGCTGGCGACAATCTATCAATGTCTACAGGCTGTTCTTTTGCAGTTCCTTACTACCTTGACGGTGCAACAGAGCCAGACAGCCTCAGCTATGTATTCTGGTATGGTGGCGGTATCGCAAAACTTCCAAAGGAAGACCCATCATTCACTTACGATGGTAAGTACGAAGCTACAGCAGTCGTGGCATACGACCTTTCAGAAGGCAAGACTCCTGTCAGTGGTCCAATTGAAATCATGTATGATGAGAACTACGGCATATACCTCATTACAAACTTCCTCGGTTATGACACATACGCTCTGAACTATGGTGGTATCGAACTCAAGCCAGACGCAGAGGATCCGATGAAAGCTACAATTGACCTTACATACAACTACCTTAAATTCCTCGAGGCTACTGCTGCAGACTATAAATATTATGTTCTCCTCGACGGCAACCTCTCAAACGGTCCAATCAAGGTGACATTCTCAGAAGACGGCACAATGAAACTCGGCGAATTCTGTATTGGAACGGGCACATACATGGGAACAGAACCTAACGCATTAGTGACATGGTACACTTCGCTCACAGCCGTTCCTAACAACCCTTCTCCTGAAGACTGGATTGGCGACCATACAGTAAACACTATCAACTATGCATACATAGCTGACGGAGCAACTGTTCCTACAACAGGCGCATTCAAGGTTTCATATGATGAAAACTATGGTATGTTCCTCGTGGAGGATTTCCTCGGATATGACGTCTACACAATGAACTATGGTGGTTTCGAACTCAAGCCTGATGCAACAGACCCTCACAAGGCTACCATCGACCTCACATACAACATCCTTGACTATGATGTCAGCACCAACAACGCAACGACTCTCAACGACATAGCACTTGGAACTACTCCATTAGAGGCAACTCTCAACGATGACGGCACAGTCACCCTTGGTGATTTCGCTATCGCAGCAGGTCCTTGGGGAAGTGCTCCATCATTCGTAATTGCATCTACTCAGGAATCAACACTCGGCATCGACGGAGTGAAGACTTCAGAAGTTGAAGGCAAGACCTACAACCTCCAGGGTGTTGAAGTCAAAGGACTGCAGCGCGGCATCGTAATCCAGAATGTCGGCGGCAAGTTCGTCAAGAAGTATATTAAATAATAAATATAATAAGGTATGGGAGTTAAGAGGCGAACGTCCTCTTAACTCCTTTTTTAACAGAAATGAAGAACAAGGAAATTCTGCCAGTCATCATAGCACTCGCTCTGTTCGGGGCATCACCGGCACAAGCCATCACGGACAGAGGCGACATACAGGCTGTGGAGAAGATTGAAGCCGACACCGACTTCACAGGAACGGTAGTTGACAAGGAGACAGGAGAGGAACTAATTGGAGTGACCGTCGCCGTCAAGAAGGGCACTGCCATCATAGGCGGTACAGCCACCAACATGGAAGGAAAATTCTCCCTGAAGATAACGGAGACCGACTACACCGTGCAGTTCAGTTACACAGGATACAAGACCATCACCCTTCGTTCCAAGGACATCAAGCCAGGAATGAAGATCCAGATGGAGTCCGACTCCAAACTTCTCAACGAAGTAGTAGTGACAGGTTTCTTTGACAAGAACAAGAACACGTTCACCGGTTCTGTCACCCAGATAAAGGCCGAAGAGCTGAAAATGGTGACTGGAACCGATATCGTGACTGCAATAGCAGCCCTTACCCCAGGTTTGCAGCTACAGGTCAACAGTGCCCAGGGGTCAAACCCTAACCATGTGCCGGAACTCATCATGCGAGGAATGACCTCGTTCTCCAACGAAGGCCAGAGTGTCAACCAGCCTACCATCATTCTCGACGGTACGGAAATCAGCATGACCGACCTCTATGACCTCGACATGAATGAAATTGAAAGCATCAACGTGCTGAAAGATGCTTCAGCCACTGCCCTCTATGGTTCCAAGGCATCCAACGGCGTGATTGTCATCACCCGTAAGGCTATCACGAGCGGAACCATCCACGTGGCATACAACTTCACAGGAAATGTGCAGTTCCCTATGCTCAGCGACTATCAGCTTCTCTCACCTTCAGAGAAACTCGAATATGAACGTCTGGCAGGTCTCTATGATGCAGCCAAGTCCATTGACCCAACTACAGGACTGCCGCTTCAGTACAAGTACGACGAACTCTACAACCAGCGTTACAAGATGATTCAGGCCGGACAGAACAGCGACTGGCTCTCTCAGCCGGCACGAGTGGCATTCAGCCACGACCACTCCCTCCGTGTGTATGGAGGAGCAGCCGACATACGCTACGAACTCACAGGACGTTTCGCCAACACACACGGTGTCATGAAGGACGACTACCGTCGTCGCTACAACATCGGTTTCAAACTCGACTATTTCATCAATAACAGCATAAAGATATCCAACCGAAGCACCTATGCAGAGGTTTACGTGAAAGACACACCTTACGGCTCATTCTCGCAATATGCCCGCATGAACCCTTATGACCCGATGTTCAACGAGGACGGAACGGTCAACCTCAACCTCTCGTGGGACCTCGACAACCCTCTCTACGAAGCTACCCTCGGATCATTCTCCAATTCCGATTCACGGACTTTCTCCAACAGCACCGACCTACGTTGGGAACTCAGTAAGCAATTCCGCGTCACAGGTCACTTCAACGTATCGTCAGGACGGAGCGGCTCCAGCGACTTCACCTCGCCTAAGTCACGTGCCTTCAAGAACGAGAGCGACCTCTCCAAGCGAGGCTCACTCCAGAGGGGAATAACCACCGACAATAGTTACAGCGGAAACATAGTGGCCTCCTTCAACAAGATGTTCAAGGACGAATCCCTCATCAGCGCATCGGCAGGATGGGAAATCAACTACTCCAAGACGCGTAGCGAATATGTCACAGCCATCGGCTTCTACAACGACCAGCTCTCATTCATCGGGAATGCAGCAGGCTATCCTACCACCACCCCATCAGGCACTCAGGGCGAGTCATCCGATGTCGGAGTATTCCTCTCAGGCAACTATTCCTTCCGCAACCGTTACTTCGTTGACGGCACATGGCGTCTGACAGGCTCGTCACAGTTCGGCGAGAACAACCGCTACGGAAACTTCTGGTCTGCCGGTCTCGGATGGAACATCATGAACGAGCCTTACATGGCATCCATCAAGAAATACTTCGATGTGTTCAAGTTGCGTGCATCCACTGGTTTTACCGGAAAAGTGTCATTCTCTCCATTCCAAGCAATGACCATGTACCAGTATTCCAACCGCTACGAATACAAGAACGGAATTGGAGCCATTCCTATGACCATCGGCAATGTAGACCTTGCATGGGAACGCACCATGAACTACAACCTCGGACTCGACCTCTCCATGTTCGACCACCGGCTCAATCTCGTTATCGACGCATATATCCGCAACACCACCGACCTCCTCCTCAACAAGTCCATGGCACCATCCACAGGTATCACCTCTGCTATGGGCAACCTCGGAGAACTTCAGAATAAAGGTATAGAATTCCAGATTGATGGCTATATCTTCCGCAATCAGGACTTCTACTGGAAACTCGGAACCACAGGATATTTCAACACCAACAAGATAACCAAGATCAATCAGGCGCTCAAGGAAATGAACGAGCGTAATCAGGAAATGGCCAGTTCCTACAACTATCCGCTTCCTCAATACGCAGAAGGCGAGAGCGTCACAGCCCTCAAGCTCGTCCGCTCAGCCGGAATCGACCCTGCAACAGGTAAGGAAGTGTACATAAAGCTCAACGGAGAGCGCACATTTACCTACGACCCTACCGACAAGGTACTTATCGGCGACACACAGCCAGCATACAACGGAACCATTAATACCTCCGTCTACTGGAAAGGATTTTCAGTCTATGCCCTTTTCGACCTCCGACTCGGAGGATGGATATACAACACCACCCGTGCATCCAAGGTTGAAGGTTCAAATCCTAAGTACAATGCCGACCAGCGAGTATTCGACGACCGCTGGAAACAGCCAGGCGACATTGCATCCTACAAGAACATTGCCGACTCATCCACTCCACGCCAGACCGACCGTTTTGCCGAGAAGGAGAACACTCTCAATCTCGGAACCCTCAACATCACCTATGAGTTTGCTCAGGACTTCTGTAAGCGACTCCATCTCCGCAACCTACGCTGCGGACTCAACTTCACCGACATCCTTCGTCTCTCAAGCGTGAAGATTGAGCGAGGAACCGACTATCTCTACGCCAAAGGATGCGAGATCACCCTTTCCGCAATATTCTAGAAAAATGAATAATGAAAAATGAAAAATGAATAATGAAAAATAACAATATATATATTCCGGTTATTGGATGTCTCATCCTTGCAGGTCTCAGTTCATGCGACAATTATCTCGACATCACCCCTGAAGGTCAGGTGAAGCGCGACGAGATGCTCAGCACTCCCGAAGGCATTGAGGATGCACTCTATGGAGTCTACGCCCAGATGCGTTCCTCCGATCTCTATGGAATGGCCCTCAGCATCTACGGCGTGGAAGTGCTCGGCCAGAACATGGACTGCTATGGTGCCGAGTTTACCGAGAACCTCGGTTCCTACAACTGGGAATACTCCGACGTACGCACATGGAGCGAGGGTGTATGGACCGCCATGTACTCCAACATCTCCAATGCAAACTCCATCCTCCAGTCCGACCTCGTAGCCAACGCATCCACCTTCCCATATACTATATATAAAGGTGAAGCCCTTGCCCTTCGTGCATTCATGCACTTCGACCTCCTGCGCCTCTTCACACCCCAGTACACTCTCGACACGTCTGCCAAGGGCATTCCTTATCAGACAACATTCTCACTCCATACACCCGATTTCGAGAGTATGACCGAGAACTACGAGCATATCCTTGCCGACCTTCTCGAGGCAGAGACACTCCTTGCCGACGAAGACCGCTACACCGGTGAGACCCCATTCATGCAAGACCGTCAGATTCATCTCAATATCCATGCCGTACGTGCAGCACTGGCACGCGTTTACCTCACTATGGGCAACAAGCAGAAAGCAATGGAATATGCATCCAAGGTCATCACATCCAGCCCTTACACCCTCAAGGAAAAGACCGAAGTCATCAACGACGTCGCCGGTGTACTCTCCCGCAAGGAATGCCTCTTCGGAGTCTACTACGCCAACTTCTATTCCGATGTCAGTTCACTCCTCCAGCGCCAGCAGTCCTACTATTCACTCGACCCTCGCGACGACTTCATGGATGCCTACAACACCGAGGCCGACGGACTTGACTACCGTCAGGCGGCCTATTTCACCACAGTCGAGATGGGTGGAGAGATGCGCTATCGCCTCTCCAAGTTCACCGACATCTACGAACTCAACAGCATTTCAGCCAGTCGCCCTGCAGACCTCATACTCGGAATCAACATCATCCGTATTCCTGAGATGTACTACATCATGGCAGAGTGTCTCCTCGGCACCAACAACAGCAAGGCTGCTACCTACTACAATGCCGTACGCCAGCATCGCGGACTCGAGCCACTTGCATCCGACCGCACCCTTACCATCGATCTCATCAACCTCGAGCGCCAGAAAGAGTACTTCGGCGAAGGATATACATACTTCAACAACAAGCGCCTCAACCTCCCTATGCTTTCAGCCGATGGCAAGACCACATACAACCCATCAAACGATATTTACGTAGTACCAATTCCTGATTCAGAATATGCGAACAGATATTAAGACCCTTTCCTCCGTCATCCTCGCAGCCCTGCTGACCATCTCGTGCAGCGAGACCGACTACATGACCTACGACTCCGACTCCAACGGAATCTATTTCAGTCACGACACACTCGAGTATTCATTCTCAGTGCTCCATGTCGATTCCACCGTCCACACCATTCTCGTCCCTGTGAAGATTATGGGAACCCTCTCCCCCGAACCACGCACCTTCGCCTTCACCATCGAGAGCCAGATGCCGAACGACTCCATACAGAAACTCATCTACGTCCCAGGCAACAAGGAATACGTCTGGGCACAGAAGGGAGTGCAATATACCGTTCCGTCCGAAGTCACCATTCCTGCGAATTCCATCGAGGGAGTGATACCAGTCACAGTCAATCGTTCAGAACTGAAAGGAAACTATGCAGAAGGCTATGTACGCTATCGCATCATTCTGCGACTTGCAGCCAACGAGAACTTCACACCGACCCTCTCTGAGAAGGACCAGGTACGCGTCGTCCAGTTTGACAACGCAGTAGAGCAGCCTGCATGGTACGATGCCTACGGTGAGAAAGTATGGTACAAGCCAGAACTCGGGGAATGGCATCCTTACAAGTTCATCAAGCTCGTGGAATATTTCCACGATGTCAAGAACATACTCCCGGAGACCTATGTCAAGATGGTCAACCTCTATGGCGAAAACCTCGAGAACGTACCTTACGGCGACTTCCATGTCTATCGCACCATCTTCCGCAAATACATCTACTCACGTATGTACGACCACTTCAACGACCCAGCAAACCGCGACATGATACTCTCACTCTACCCCGACTTCATCTTCGACTTCCCCGATCCGTTCGCAACAGACAGCGCAGAGTGATGAATAATGAAAAATGAATAATGAAAAATGAATAATGAAAAATGAAAAATGAAAAATGAAGAATGAAAGGCAAACGACTATGTTTTTTTGCCTACGGCATAACGCAAATTACCGCGAATTATCCGCGAATTTATTCGAGAATTAATCCAGTTTATGCTGAGCCTATCGAAGTACCTTGGGCAAACTACATGGATGCACGCGGACAAGAACGAACACACCTGCAGACAAGTAATAATTCGCGATAAAATTTACGGGCAATTTACGATAATTTACGTTTTAAAAAAATGAAAAATGAATAATGAATAATGAATAATGAAAAATAACAAGATATATCTTCCGCTTATTGGATGTTTCATCCTTGCAAGTCTCAGTTCCTGCATCTCCGACGACACCACTGATGCCAGCCGTCCACTATCCGAAATTATCATCGACTCCACCTCAATCTTCCCCGTCTACAACATCGACAAGAACGAGACACTCCACATCGTGCCAGCCATCTCACAGACCAACCAGCCACTTGAACTCACCTACACATGGGAAGTCAATCAGGAAGTATTCTCGCATGCCACAGAGTTCGAATACCCGGCACGACAGCTCGGCACATTCCAGTGTCGGCTCATAGTTGAGAACACCGACGGCAAGTCCTTCTATCCATTCACTGTCAATGTCAACTCACCATACGAAGAAGGCATCACCCTTCTCTCCCAGGCTCCCGACGGCAAGAGCATGCTCTCCTTCATGCTCACACCTACCGACCCGTCCGTCCCACGTCATTTCACCACATCCGACTGTTTTGCCGTCAACAACGAAGACACCCGCTTCGCGTCACGTGCCATCGATGTCGTTCAGTCGAGCGGTTCACTCATCATAGCCTGTCAGGGAGCATCCGACTGGCAAAGCCGGCCACTCACCGGACCCGATGCCGACGTGCCGACCCTCTATTACCTCAATGAGAAGACCCTCGTTGCCGAGAACATACTCACAGTGAGCGAATATCCCGACTTCAAGCCAACCCACCTCGTCATCCCATCCGTGGGAGCATCAGGTGTGGCCTACCCCGTACTCTGCGAAAACGGCAGCATCTATGAGTTCTCCACAACCGAGGGAGCCATAGCCAAGCCGACGAAACTCCAGTCCAAATATGCCCAGACCTGCATAGCACACGACGATGGCGGCACGGGATGGTACTTCGACCTCATCTTCTGGGACAAGACCATCGGAGCTCTGTGCGAGATATACAGCGGATACGGACCGTATTACTGCGGAAAGAAATACCACCTCCTGCGCGATGAATGCAAAGGACAGGAGAACTACTTCAACGGCAACGACATAGTCAAGATGGTTCTCATTGACCTCACCGACAGCCAGAAGCGCACCGAACGCAGCGAAGTCCTCGTTCTCACCAAGAATGCCTTCATGACCCGCAAGACCATCCTCGACACAGGATTCTGGGTATATGATGCAGCCAACGCCACCAACATCCTCTACGACAACGGCGGCACGACCACCGCATGTATCGGTACCGACATCCTCAACGAGAACACGCCTTGCGTAGCCAACAAGACATACTATTCCCTGCTCTTCGGCAAGGGCAACCGGCTCATGCGCTGGAACTACACCACCCAGCAGACCCTCGACAAGGCCGATGTACTCCAGAACTTCGGTTCCGACAATGCCGTCATCACCGACCTCGTCCTCAGCCGAGACCACCTCACCACATACGTAGCCTTCTACGAACCCGGCCAGGCTGGACTCAACGGTAGTGTATATGTCATCAACACCGACACCGGCGAAATCCTCGAACGACACGAGCACGTCTGCTACCGTCCTACACGAATGATATATAAGTATAAATAGTCAACACACAAAAATAGAAATAGAAATAATACTAATTCATTTTTATTTGCTACCTTTCGCTGACGCGCAATGTACTCACGCTCGGAAATATCGTGCAAACCGAGTGCAGAACTAAGTGTACTTAAGTTATGCTGAGGTGTAGCCGATATTGCAGGTACTGAAATAAAAATAAAAGTTTTTTACTTTTTATTTTGTATTTCCCTCACTTAATCGTACATTTGTAGTCGAAATGAGAATGACAATGATGCGATATCTTTGCCGGCTGGTGGTTGCGGTGGTGGCGCTGACTATGGTTGCAGTGCCAGCAGAGGCCGTGAAGAAAAAGAAGAAGGTGGAGGTGTCGGCGGACAGGATGTTCGAGCCAGACCCTGTGCCTACGGGCAGCAAGGCTCGTCCTGACATGCCGATGACCAGCGTGACGAAGCCGAGGAAGTTCGGCGGAGTGAGTGGCTCCAGTGGCGCAGGGCACCTGCACGGCATCGACGTGAGCCACTACCAGGGTGCGATAAACTGGAGCGAGGTGGCAAAGGACAAGGAGGCTGGATTCGTGTATGTGAAGGCTACGGAGGGAAAGGAATATGTTGACGACAGGTATCAGGTGAACTTCACCGAGGCGAGGCGTCAGGGTCTGAAGACGGGCAGCTATCATTTCTTCCGTCCTGCCGTGGATGCGGAAACGCAGTACAAGAACTTCATGGGGGTCATCAACGTTCAGCAACAGGACCTGCTCCCCCTGGTGGACGTGGAGACTATCAGCGGCGCGAAGAGCATTGCGGCATTCCACAGGAACCTGCTGCTGTTCTGCCGGCTGGTGACGCATGCATTCAACGGCAAGAAACCGATGATCTACACGGGCAAGAACTTCTACAACAAGTACTTCGCGGGGTATGAGGACTTCAAGCAGTACAAGTTCATGATTGCATCGTACGTAGGCGACGAGCCTGAGCTGGACTACGGCGACGACTACCTCATCTGGCAGTACACGGGCAAGGGCAGCATGAGGGGCATAAAGGGTCACGTGGACCGAAGCCGCTTCCGTGGAGGGCACGGACTGGGAGAGATACTGGCGAAGTAGAGTTTGGTTATCATTTATCAGTGTTGTTAATTACGAATTGTTGTTAATTACGAATTACGAATTACGAATTACGAGTTGCTGTTAATTTCGGA
>CALELI010000177.1 GCA_937902455.1 uncultured Prevotellaceae bacterium
AACTATCTTTCGCCTGTAAGATAACTATCTTCATGCCGTAAGATAACTATCTTTCCGACCAAGCCTCAGTACAAGTCCGATTAAGTCTCACTTCAAAGGCGACTAAGTCTCAGTTCAAAGTTGACTGAACGTCCATTCGGAATTGAACGCAAGTCCGCTCACGTACTGCTTGCTCTCCGTTCAGGCGTGTCCGGATTTCAAGCAGGATTGTGCAGGATAATGTTTGTTGTTTACACATTTTTTTCCAATTGTTTGGTGGATTGAATGGGAAGTTGTAAATTTGCATCGTCTTCACGCTGACAGCACCTCTGGTGCAGGGAAAATTCGTTCTATTATGTTAGTTCGATGACGTGAATTATTATTACAATAGTATTTCGGCATCAGGATAATAAAATAAATAATCATAACGATATGAAAACAAGACTATTACTTTTTGCAATGCTCCTGTGTTGTCTGACGAGAGTCTACGCAAGAGAGATTAATGCTTTGAATCTGCATCTTGCCTCGGGCAAGCAGGTGACAGTACTTCTCGACGAACAGCCCGTGGTGACATTCGTCGGCGATGAACTGGTCATCACCACTTCGATGAACAAGATGAGTTATCGGTCAGCCGATGTGCTGAAGTTTACCTATGCTTATGTCAATCCCGACGATGTGACGGGTGTCAAGGCTTCAGGAACAAAACTCATCATGAAGGAGAACACCCTGCAGGCCACGAGCCTCGAACCATCATCAAAGGTGGAAGTGTACAGTGTGGACGGCATCCTCGTAGCCACTACCACGACCGACAAGAACGGAAACGCATCTGTTGACCTTTCCCGCCACCCGGGTAAGGTATTCGTGATAAAGACCTCAGTCGCTAACTTCAAAATCATCAAGCCATGAAAAAACTGATTGCTACATTCTCACTCCTGCTCACCATGATTGCAGGAGCCTCAGCCCAGAACGATGCCATGTATGTGTATAGAAACGATGGCGTGATTAATGCATTCTTTAAGGAAGAGGTAGATAGCATGGTGTATACACATTACGATGTAGATAGTTTATATCATAGTGACTGGCAGGCTCAGTTAATCTATACGTCAGATAGTGTGTATTATATTCCACTTGATGTAATAGATAGTATCAGTTTTGTTACTCCAGAGACAAAATACGCATCGGATGTTGTTAAGCTTGATGAGCTCATACCCTATCTTAAAAGTGCTGATGGCATGACATTGTCATTTGAAAATTCGTTGCCGTCATATCTGAAGCCGAGTATTGGGGATATACTGTTGTATGAGAATTTCGATAATCCATTATTATCATTCGGTTTTGCTGGCAGAGTGAGTTCAGTAGATGAAAATGTATTTACTTGCGATTCGGTTGATTTGTCAGATGTTTATGAACAGCTGTTTTGTTTCGGTCTATTTACTGTCGTAGAAGAACAGCAGCCACAGTCAGGAGTATCAAAATTTCGTCTGGTCCGAAAGAAGGAACCGGGTCATGTATCCTCGTCAATTGGGTTGAAAGGTACTGTCGGTAGTATGAATAGCCTGTATCTATCTTTGGATGGCACCTTAAACTTCGATGTCAGGGTGATAACAAAGGTAACTCCTATTGATCCTCCTTATATTGATGTATCATTAACTCCTTCGTTTACGGCTACACTTACAGGTGGAATAAAAGGAAAGTTTTCAAAAAATGTTCTTGAAAAGAAAGTGAAGGTATTCGGTGTGCCTATTCCAGATACTCCTTTTTATATATATGTTAGTAGTGGTCCTGTCATCGAACCATCACTGGAGGCTTCTGCATCGGTAAGTACCAACGTGAACTTTGGCTTTAGGTTAGGAGTGAGATATGAGAATGGTAGTTGGCATCCTTATGGTGAAAATGTGTCGAATGGCTTTTCTGCACCGGAAATATCTGGTAGTATTGATGGCTCTGTATTTACAGGAATTGCCACTGAGGTTGGTATTTCATCCTATGGTGAAATTATGAAATTTTATATGGAGAAGAAACTTGGTGCGGAATTATCTGCTAATCTCAGCACTGATTTGTTGAATTCAAATAAATACGAGGAACTGAGTAAGGCAAAGGTTGATTTGAATTTCGTAGGTTCCATTAGTGCCAATGCAGTTTTTAAACTTAGTAAGTATATAAAGTTATCTGGTGTGTTCAACTTGTACTCTGCAAAAATCGGGATAAACACATGGAAATTACTTCCGACATTCTCGACTCCTAAGGTCAGCGATACAACTGTCAGCTCAGCAAGGATAACCGTAGACCCAAATGAGAATCTTTTGTTTCCAGTATCTATTGGTATAGGGCTTATGAATGAAGATGATGAATTAAAGGAATGTAGGTATCTTTCACCTGACTATCGTTTAGAGAAAGACTGCAAATCTGGACAGTATAGTTATCAGTTTAGTAAGTTAAGCCCTAATCAGGAATACATAGCATGCCCTATGGTGAAATGGAGTGGTATAGACTTGATAGCATCTCCTCATAAAAGTTTTACATTAGAGCCGTTTGAAGTGCAAATCACCTCTTTCAAGCAGACAGGTTCACATTATTCCCCTGGGGAGTATTATAACGACGGACGTTACTATGACTACAAGTATGATGTTGCAACCACGGTCGAGATAGAATCCCTGGATGGTGTCTCCGACTGGGGCTATGTCTATAGAGACCCGTACGGCAATATCAAGCACATATCACTCATGCAGTATGGAACATCCTACACTGATACACGCTATTCATATTATCGCAATGAAGCGAAATCTACTGCATGCCTGTATGGCTACGTGAAATATCAGGGCGATTCCGAGTATTATTATGATGATCCACAGGAATATCCGTTGGAACATTCTGTCCTCACCTGCCCTGACGACCATCATCCTCATGCCATCGACCTCGGACTGCCAAGTGGGACGAAGTGGGCTTGCTGCAATGTGGGCGCTTCTTCGCCAGAGCAGTACGGCGGCTATTATGCCTGGGGAGAGACAAGCGAGAAGAGCGTATATACAGAAGCAAATTATAAATATTTCAACGGAGTAGATATTAATGGCGATGGGTGGATAGATAGGAATTTTTCTGTTGTCAACATCGGTTCCGACATAGCCGGCACTCAGTACGACGTCGCTCATGTCCGCATGGGCGGCTCATGGCGGATGCCGAGTTATGAACAAATA
>CALELI010000178.1 GCA_937902455.1 uncultured Prevotellaceae bacterium
AAGAAGAGAATCCAGCCATTGCCTTCTGGATGGCCTCACTCATGTTTGTACCCTGAACTGATACTGTCTGAGGCGAGAGCTGTTCGAGGAACATCTTGGCAGATACTCCGTCCTGTGTGAGTGGCAAGAGAGTGATGGCATCACCGGCAAAGGCAATGAGTCCCATACGGTCTTCGTCGAGCTGGTCAACCAGTTTGCTGACAATCATCTTCGCCTTCTGCAGACGGTTTGGTGCCACATCCTCGCAGAGCATGGAGTTCGACACATCGACAGCCACAATTGCCTCGATGCCCGAACGCTTGTACTCCTCGTTGCGGGTACCGAACTGAGGACGGGCAAGCATGAATATAATCAGTGCCAGCGCGAGCATCAGCAATGAAAACTTCACATGACGGCGAACGGGAGAGACATCGGGCATAAGGAACGACATCAGTTCTGGTTCACCGAACCGGCAGAGATTCTTCTTCATCTTCCTGCGCATAAAGACATACGCAACCACGAAGAGCGGAATCAACGCCAGCAGATATAGAAATATGGGATTTGCAAACCTGAACATCTTATGGTAATCGTTTTAATACAAACAATCTCGTTAACAACTCCAGCAGGAACATGATGAATGCAGCAATGGCAAACGGCATGAAGAGTTCGGACCTCTTACTGTACTGCTGCACACGGAATTTCGTGCGTTCCATCTGGTCAATCTCATCGTATATTTCAGAGAGGGCAGCATTGTTGGTGGCACGGAAATACTGACCACCCGTCTGCTGCGAAATCTTGTTCATAGTCGGTTCGTCAATCTCCACAGGAACCATCACCGTGCCACTGTAAGGAGCCTGTAGTGGATATGGAGCCATGCCATTGCGACCAATTCCGATGGTATAGATTCTCACCTTCTGCTCCCTGGCAATCTCGGCGGCGGTGAGTGGAGATATGTTTCCGGCATTGTTCACACCATCGGTCAGGAGGATTATGACCTTCGACTTGCTCTTGCTCTCACGCAGACGTAGCAGGGAGTTCATGATACCGTCGCCAATGGCTGTTCCGTCATCAATCACACCATTTGCAGCCATCTCGTCGTCAGCACTGGAATAGAGGTTCATCAGCACGGCATGGTCGGTGGTGAGAGGACACTGTGTGTATGCCTCTCCTGCAAAGAAGGTAAGACCGATATTGTCGTTCGGACGCTTGCCGATGAATTGTTCCGCAATCTGTTTCAAGGCCTCTACTCTGTTAGGCTTGAAGTCCTGAGCCAGCATACTCGTCGACACATCGACAGCGAGCATGATGTCGATACCCTCCACATCCTGGTCAGTCCATGAATGCCTTGCCTGAGGACGTGCAAGTATGGTGACTATCAGGATGAAGAGAATTATTCTCAGAAGGAACGGTAGATGGATGAGATGCACCCTGAAGGACTGTCCCACCATGCGGTACTTCTCAGTTCCCGGCACACGGATGGATGGATGCGACTTCTTGAAACGAAGCACATACCATACGATGTAGGGAATCAGCGCCAGCAGGAGTGCAAAGAAATATGGATTCTTGAATGTCATTCTACAAATACATCAAAACAAGTTTATAAATAAGGTAACCACAGGAAGCGAGCAACGCAACCGAGATGACAGACACGACTACTGTCAGCACAGTCTTGGTGGTCTTTGAGGCCTTCTCTTCCACGACTATCTCCGTAGGCTGAGGCTTCACCTCTTCCTCAATCTTTGTCTGGTTGATATAGTCGACGGCAGTAATGAGGTTGCGGTCGTTCTCGTTGATTTCAGTCACATACTTGGCAAACTTCACAAGGTCGGCAGTCATGAACAGCTCATGGAGCTCGTCAATGGCGGTCTTGTCCTCTGATTCCTCGAGATGTTCGATAATCTCGCTCGTGGTCATCTCCATGGCATTGAAACCGAAACGGTCGCTGATATACTGACGCAATGTGTCAGTGAGTTCGGTGTAATAGTATTTCGGATCATTGCCCTTAGCCAGTTCGTCCTGCTTTATCTGCTCAATCTTCTGCATGGCCAGTTTGTGCGGTGCAACTCTCGGATGGAGCTTGATACGGCGGATGATAGGCTTGTTGTCCTTTATCCTCACGATGACATAAGTGAGTATCAGTGTAAGGAGTGTAATCAGGACAGACAGATAGATGAGTGGTTTCCAGTCCTCAAACGTATATGCTGGGTTCATGACAGTCTTTATGGAGAATGCACTGTCCACATGGGCTGTGTCGACATCGAATGTATAGACTTTCAGCGCCAGGTTCTTCGATGCAAAGACCGACGTATCGACTTTCACCTGCATAGGAGGAAGATAGTACAGAGCCGTATCGAAGGATGTGATGAGATACTTCCTGCTGAGCGAAATCCTCTTTCCGTCGTTGATAAGGGCGGTGTCAATGTCAGTAGCACCCACATATTCCACTCCCGGCACAATCTGCTGGAGAGAATCAAACTGAGGGAACTCCACCATCTTGTCGACATCGGCACTCACCTCGAGGGTGATACCAACTGTCTGGCCAATGAAAATGGCGGCAGAATCCAGCCTGGCATCGACAGTGACCTGAGCCACAGAGTCAATACAGAAACACAGTGCCGCACACACGGCTGTCATAAGTCTTTTTGATATCGAATATTTCATGCGCGTCGTCTGAACAATCCCATTAATGCTTTCACATAGTCCTCGTCGGTGCGTACAGAGACATTGTCTATGCCCGACATGGTGAACATCTCTCGCAGTCTTGCCTGCTGGTTCTTCCACCACTCTGCATGTGCCTGCCGTACCTTCTTCGAGGAGGAATCGACATAATAGTCCTCACCCGTCTCGGCATCTCTCATCTTGATGATGCCCACATCAGGAAGTGCTGCCATTCTCTGGTCGTAGAGCTGAAGGGCCACGACATCATGGCGCTTGTTGGCAATGGTGAGCTGCGAACGGAAGTCCCTGGAGTCTTCGAAGTCGCTGAGGAGAAATACCGTGCTGCGTTTCTTTATCGCATTGGTCATGAACTCAATAGCATGGCCTACATCGGTCTTTGTGCTCTCAGGCTGGAAGTCGAGTAGCTCACGGATTATGAGGAGTATATGTTTTCTTCCCTTCTTCGGCGGGATGAACTTCTCAATCTTGTCGGAGAAGAAGATCACGCCGACCTTGTCGTTATTCTGAATGGCA
>CALELI010000179.1 GCA_937902455.1 uncultured Prevotellaceae bacterium
AGCTTGCTTGGCATTGCCGAGGTGCGAAGGAGGAAGACAAAAGTCAAAATCGCCTGAAATGAATTTATAGAACCCACCTTAATGGATTGAAAAACCGGTTAATTGTTAGCTTGTACTCGAGGGTGATACAAATAAATTGTTGAACTGTTAGTACTTTGAAAGTATTGTAATGTGTGGCAAGTTGTGGGAAATATCATTGATGAAGGTTGACCTGTTGTATTTGATATGTCGTTGAGCGATGTTAGGCATGACTTGGTGTAACCATTTTATATACATTTTGTTTCGTCTCGAGGCCTGGGATGTTACGCTATCTACAAATTCTGAAACATGAAAATTCGTTTGTTCTGTGAAATAGCGGTAAATTTGCAGCAGAAAATTTCATCAGGCAAAAGCCTCCTTATATCAAGACAAATTTCAACGGCGTTCTCTTATTGAGGACGCCTTTTCTTTGAAATTACAGTAAAAAGTAGTATCTTTGCAAATAATTTTATAAATAATGTGTAATGACTAAGAAACTTGTGGTAATTACAATGATGTTCTTTGCTGCGTTGGCAATCTTCGCCCAGCAAAGAATGGCGGGTGAGGCGATGGCCCTGTTGAGGGATGCCTCGATGAAAATGAAGAATGCGAGGAGTCTGAACATAGACTTCACGATGAAGTTGTCGGTGATGCCGACGATAAACATGAAACTCCAGAAAGTAAATGACCGTATGTCCTTGCAGATTGAGGACGAGACGACTTATTTCTACAACCATATCATGTGGATTTGCGACCAGAGTGACAAGTCTGTCATCATTCAGGGCCAGAGGGATGACTCAGAGCAGATGCTGGCTCTCATGGCCCTTATGCCAGATGGCTTCAGTGAAGATGGGCGGGTGTTAAGTGATAAATCGTTCGTAATCGGTCAGTATGTGTTTACCGTAAACAGGGCAAAGGATGACTTTGTTCTATCCTCGAAAATAGACAGAACTTCGATTACGATTATAATCAATTCGAAGACTGGAAAATTCGGAAAACTTAAGGTGAAGAGGGGACTGCTTACTTTGTCGTTCATTTATAACGAGATAAACTATTCGTGTAGTGAGGATAGAGTAATATTTACCGTTGCAAAATATCCTAACTTCAAGATTAAAGATAATAGAAATACAATGTAATTGTACGAAAAATTTTGTAGTTGTAGTTTTTTTTCTTACCTTTGTGCGCTTAATGGGCATATAATAACAAATAAATACATAATTAACAATGGCAGCATTACAAAAAATTAGAAACCACGGAGTCTTGCTTGTTACAGTCATAGCAGTGGCACTCTTCCTCTTCGTCATGGGCGATTTGGTACGTGGTGGTGAAGGATTGCTCAGTCAATCCAAGCAGCAGGTTGGAGAAGTTTTAGGTCAGACATTGTCTATTCAGGACTACAACGACATGGTGAACGATCTCCAGAATTATTATGAAATTATTGGTCAGGATGCAAGTGGTGAGGACCAGCTCAACCGCATCAAGGACGAGGCTTGGCAGACTTACGTTCAGAACAAGCTTATCCAGGACGAATGTAAGAAACTCGGTATTCAGGTTACTGACGAAGAAGTTGCTCAGGTTATCCAGACAGGTCAGAGCCAGCTCCTTCAGGTTCCAATCTTCGCAAATCCTGAGACTGGTGTGTATGACTTCGCTACAGTTCAGAAGTTCCTTGCTGACTATAAGACAATGAAGGACGCAGGTCAGCAGCTTCCTGACGTTTACGAAAAGGCATATAAGTTCTACCTCTTCGCTCAGCGCAGTATCCGCGACCAGCTCTTCTCGCAGAAGTATCAGGTGCTTATGATGGGTGCTCTCACTTCGAACTCAGTTTCTGCTAAGCAGGAATTCGCAGACAAGAGTAATGTAAGCGACCTTCTTGTTGCTTCTTTCCCATTCTCAAGTGTGGACGACACGGATTTCAATGTTACAGATGCTGAAATCAAGGCTAAGTACGAAGAACATAAGGAACTCTACAAGCAGCTTGTTGAGACTCGCGATATCAAGTACATCTCTGTAACTGTCCTCCCAAGCGATGCTGACAAGAAGGCTT
>CALELI010000180.1 GCA_937902455.1 uncultured Prevotellaceae bacterium
TCCCCCTCCAAATTTTCCGGCAACTTTTTTTCAACTTTTTTCTCACCCCCGTCAGAAGTAGCTGTGAAGGGGGTGTGTTGAAGGTTTTTCATCTGCATCATTCGTCATCATCCTGAGGACGAGTCTCCAGATAGATTTCCCGGGCAGTGAACCGTCTGTTCGTCCCGAATCTATGCCGTCTGCACAGGTGCTTATCCGGTAAACACGAATGCAGCAGACTTCCGAGGAAATCTGCCGCAAAGGTAGTGGATTATTTCCGTACCGCCAGTTGATGGCACTACTGTCAACTGAGATCGCCGATACACAACTTCTTTGTCCACAAAAGCAGACCCTACCTAACCTTCAATGGTCTTTACTTTGTCTCGGTGCCGTAGAGGAAGGTTGGCTTGTAGCCGCCGAAGTCGACGACTATCTTCTCGAAGACGATGCCTGGGTCCTGAGGTGCGAGGACGAGCTGCATGGTCGGCTGGTTGGCCGGTATCTGCAGTTTCACCTTGTTCTCGATGATTCGGCTGGCTGCTGCTGGATAGAGCTTGTCGTAAGGATGGTCTTCGTTGAGGTCCTTGTTGGTGTTGACGTTCTTTGTCTCTGCACCCTTGAAGCCGATGTCGAAAGTATGCCCGCCCTTGTTCTTGAAGGCGAGGTTCGACTTGGTGATGACGTAGACGGTCACTTCCTTCACTGCCTCTGCACCGGCTGGTTTCCTTATGTCGTAGACGAGCTGTGCGCCCTTAGGGTCGAGGGTGTAAGGCATGACAGCCACTCCCGAGAGGGTTCTGCCGAGGTATGGGATTGTCACCCATGATGCTCCGCTGACAGGACAGTCTGCCTGCCTGTAGTGTTCTGCCTCGATGATGACTTCTCCAATCTTCGGTACGTTCTGGCTTGCATTCCTGTTCATGCCGCGTCCAGGGAATGAGGATGCTGCACTCATGATGCGCGGAGGGGTGTCCTGAGGGAAGTTGTCGTTCCATGAGCGGTAGCCGATATGTTTCTGGGTCATCATGCCGTTCCACTTGCCGTCGAGCATGGTGTGGTTGTAGTAGTAGGCCAGGTCCTTGTCGAACTGGAAGTCGGCTGCAATCCTCTCTTCGTCGTCGGTTGCTGCGGAGTAATACATGTCGTAGAGGTTCGACATTGCCACTACCGGATAGTAGAGTATCTGGAAGTAGGCGTTCTTGTAGTCATCGGAAAGCGAGTTGTACTGACGGATAGCGTCCTGTGCGAGCTTGGCATAGTCGTCGCGCACTTTCTTCCATTCGCCGGAAGGTACGTCGTAGGTACGTGCATCGAGCATTTCAGGAGTTACGCGGCCATTGTACCATGTGTAGAGGTTGAGGATTCGTGCTGCCTCCTTTGCCTGGCTTGCACCGAACTGCTCGGCGCACCATTCCTCGGCCTTCTGCACGAGGTTGTGGGCATTGTAGCGACTTGGCTTCCATGCCATGTCGAGGAACATGCTGATAGGATATTCCATCGGTTTGAGGTCGCCTACATTGAGGACCCATATCTTGTTCACTCCATAGTCGTAGGTAAGCTGGAGCTGTTCCCACATGTTTGCAAAAGGGGTGATGTTGAGCCACTTGGTATTTCTCGGAGCGCCTACATAGTCGACATGGTAGTAGATTCCCCATCCGCCCTTGCGTTTCTGCTCTTCCTTTGTAGGCAGGCTGCGGATGTCGCCCCAGTTGTCGTCGGAGAGGAGGATGGTCACATCGTCGGGCACACGCAGACCCTTGTCGTAGTATTTCTGCACTTCCTTGTAGAGGGCCCATACCTGTGGACGTTCCTCGGCTGGCTTGCCAGTCACCTCGCTGATGATGTTTCTCTGGTTGTCGATGACATCCTTGAGAATCTTCATGACTCTCTCGTCCTCGCTCACTGTCTCGTCGTCGTGACCTTCCTTGCCACCCATGGAGGTATCGCCGTCACCGCGCATTCCGATGGTTATCAGGTCCTCGGTGTTCTTTGCACGTTCCATTCCCTCACGGAAGAACTTGTCGAGACCTTCCTTGTTGGTGACATAGTCCCATGCGCCCCATTTCTGGCGGTTGCGGGCATATTCCTGGTGGTTGCGTGCCATCGGCTCGTGATGGGAAGTACCCATGATGATGCCCATCTCATTGGCTGTCTGGCTGTTCACAGGGTCGTCGGCATAGAAGGCCCATCCCCACATTGCAGGCCAGAGGAAATTGGCTTTCAGACGGAGAAGGAGCTCGAAAACCCTTGCATAGAACTCATGACCGCCGTAATCCGTCCCCCAGGTGTTCTTCACCCAGCTGGTGAGACAAGGAGCCTCATCGTTGAGGAATATTCCCCTGTATCGCACTGCCGGTTCGCCGTCGGTGTAAGTGCCTGGAACGAAGTAGAGGGATGGATGCCTGATGACAGGTACGTCTGCCCACCAGTACCAAGGCGACACGCCTATCTGACGGGAGAGTTCATAGATTCCGTAGATGGTTCCTCGCATGTCGGAACCGGCGATAAGCAGTTCGTCCTTGTCGGTCTTGGTGATGATGAACTGCTCGGTCTTGCCCTGGAGTTCAGACCTGACACTCTTAGGGAGAAGCTTGCTCTTCTCCACACTTCCTATGACGATTGGCAGGGCATCTGTTCCGCAGACGGCCTTGAGGTCGTTTCTCAGACTTGCCACGGCTATCTGGATGCCTGTAAACTCGTTCGCATCGCACTTGATGGAACCGTTACCTTCAGTAAGGCAGATGGTGTTTGTTCCTGCACTGAAACTGATGAACTTCTCTGCGCCATTTGCTGAAACTGCAGCAAAGGCAATGCAGACTGCTGACAAAATAAGCTTAGTTATCTTCATAATTGATATTTTTATCCTCGATCAGGGATTTAAGTTTCAAGATTCTGGTTGCAAAGTTAATAAAAGTAGGTTTCATATTAAATATAATGTGTAACTTTTTTTTGCTTCTGTGTAACAAATAAAGTTGCACCGTGCCAACAAACAAAAAAGGAAGCGGTTAGGCTTCCTCTTTGTATGCTGCTAAGATCTTGTCGGCTGCGGCTTGCATTTCCTCGGCAGGGAACTGCTGTTTCGGATTGCTGAAGAGCATGTCCTTCTCCGACTGCATCGGGATGAGGTGGATGTGTGCGTGCGGCACTTCCAGCCCGAGGACTGCCTGTCCGACCTTGATGCATGGGAATGCCTTCTTGATGGCAACGGCAACATGCTTTGCGAACTGCTGGAACCGTGCTATCTCATCGTCGTCCATATCGAAGATATAGTCGACCTCCCGACGTGGGATGCAGAGGGTGTGACCCTTTACGAGCGGATTGATGTCGAGAAATGCATAGAACTCGTCATTCTCTGCGCACTTGTAGCTTGGAATCTCTCCTGCTGCTATCTTGGAAAAAATTGATGCCATGACTGGTTGAAGATTGAGGGATGAAACTATTCGACAGTGATTTTCAACACTTCGAGTTCTATTACTCCGTGAGGGATTGTGATTGATGCCACATCTCCCACCTTCTTTCCGAGGAGTCCCTGTGCGATTGGTGTGGCGATGGAGATCTTGTTCTCCTTCAGGTTTGCCTCGCGCTCGCTGACGATGGTGTAAGTCATCTCAGAGCCTGTCTTTACGTTCCTGAGCTGAACAGTAGAGAGAATCTGGATGGTCTTTGTCTGAATCTTAGTAGTGTCGAGTATCTTTGCATCGGCAAGGATGGCCTTGAGCTCTGCAATCTTTGTCTCAAGTTTGCCTTGTGCTTCCTTTGCTGCATCATACTCTGCATTCTCAGAGAGGTCACCCTTCTCGCGGGCCTCCTGAATCTGGCGGATTACCTCCGGACGTTCAACTTCTTCGAGTTGTTTGATTTCGGCTCTCAGTTTGTCGTAGCCTTCTTTTGACATGTATGCCATATTGTCTGTTTTTTTAGTTTAGTCGGTTTTTACTGATGTTAATCACCTGTTTGGCTGACAGAAAAAAAGAATCCCAATACTAAGTATCGGAACCATTTAATTACAATCTGCGCTGCAAAGATAGTGTTTTTTTCGATACGTACCAAATATTTTTTTGAAAATTGGGCTGGGAAGTTGCAGACTTTTCGTATATTTGCAGTTGTAATCTGTAATTCATAAAGTAATTCATAAATATTAAATATATGAAAAGGAATGTCTTTGTATTGCTTGCAGCAGTGGCCTTGACGGCCTGCACGGGCGGTAACAGCTCGAACGAGGCTGGCACTGACACGATTGCCTCAGGACTCATGGACGAAGAAGTGACCATCGAGAAAGAGAAAACCCTGAGCGGTGTCGTTGCCGACGAAATGATGAGTACCATCACCATTGCCACAGAGGACAGCGACACGATATCGTACGTAAAGGGAGAGACCTTCGAGTCGGACGCTGCCATAGGTGACGAGGTGGACGTGGAACTCGAGGAACAAGATGGAGAAATGACTGTAATTAAGGTAACTAAAAAATAAAGACTATGAAGAAATTCGCTAATCGCATTTTCATGCTGGCGCTGGCTCTGTTCGTTATTATGGTCATCTGGTATCGTGCCACCCAGTTGGAGCGCAAATACTGCGTGCGCCTGCGGCTGGCTGATTACGTGGAAAAATTAGGCCTATTACACGATGACGACTCCATCCCCATGATGGCTCACAACCTGGTTTTCCTGGGGCTTGGGGATAACGCCACCATCGACCGCGACATTCTCTACTCCATTCTTGACAAAGGGCCTAAGCGCGCCGCCGCTTA
>CALELI010000181.1 GCA_937902455.1 uncultured Prevotellaceae bacterium
GTTGCAACTTGTGCCTGCTATGACTCAGAGAGGCAGGAGTGGGTGACAGAATACAGACAGGGCAAGGTCCTGAGCAATCAGGAATATGCCAGAGAAAAGATGCCGACGTGCAGTGGCTTCTTCTTCGGAAGTACTGACTATGATGAGTTCTATTTAGCAGACCTCAAGAGAACAATAGAAATAGTCAATGATGCGCTGGACACAGCAGAACCTGACGAATGGGTTTATACGTTCGTTGCGGACTGGTAAGGAGGCAATATGATAGAAGAACTTGAAGCAGCCTATGAGAACGGCTACGAGGACGGATACAAAGACGGCCAGATAGATGGCCTAAAAGAAGGATATGATGCGGGCTATGCGGATGCGCTGGCCCGTTTTTCATCCGTAAGAGATGAAGCGAAAATGGAGGCAAGAATCTAAATGAGTGAGCAAATAAACTTCTTCGAGGAGATTGAAGAACAGCAGGCTGTAGAGAAGAACTGGAACGAAAAAAGATTGCAGTTCATGTCTTGGTTAACATCAGCACCGTGGAGAGAGGTTACTCCTGAAACAGAGAACGTCGAAGGAGTTTACTTCGGCTCACATGAACACTTCTGCGATGTCATGCCGCAGGGACAGTATGCATGGCGAGTAAAAGTGAATAGCGATGGGATAGAGCATTGGCGATTAAGCTTGCCAAAGTACGAAGGAAGTGATATTACTATCTGCCCCTATTGCAGGGCTGACCTTGAACATGGCAAAGGCCAGCGATTCCAGCAGAAATGGTGTCAGGCATATAACTGGCACATGAACGCAAATGTAAGAGACTACTACGGCTTCGCAGAGATAGAGTCGGAAGTCGGAGTAAGCGCAGCTCATGACTGCGAAATCCTGAAAGACGGATACAGCTATCAGTTCGGTACGAAATGGAATATAGGCTCTATAAGGAGGTTGTTATGAGCTATTGCGATTGCGCAGAATGCATGAACTACAGAAGGCAAGGGCCAACATACTATACCAGAAATGGTGATGGCGACCCCGGCTGGGAAGAATGCACAAAAGGTAAAGACATGGACAACGCAGATGACTGCGAAGAATTTACATGGAGGTACTGAATGAAAGTAACGATGGAATTGACGAACTATCAGCAGTTGCCGTTAAATGACCTTGCAAAAGATAAGATGGCGGACCTGACAGTTCAGGAACGTGAAGAGCTATGGCAGTATCTGGAGGATACAGAGCCTGCCGGCGGATACTCGGTCACGGACATAAACGACTTTATCTGCTATGACGATGACTATATAGCTCAGATGTTCGGCTTCGGAGACTGGGAAGAGCTGTACCGCTATCGCAACTCCAAAGACTTCGCGGATATGCAGAAGGATAAATAAGAAAACAAAAAAATTAAAGGAGATAGAATCATGACACTGAGAGACATTCTCGACATCGAGCTGCCCGATGAGGTAGCAAAAGAAATCAAAAAGAAGAGCGATGAACTCGACCCGCTCGCACAGGCAGTCGGTGAAGCCTGCAAAGCATTCCACAACGACCTGCTGAAAGCAGCACGTGATGCAAAACAGCATCCTCCGCTTGTTGTAGCAGCAGCTCTCGCATCTCTTATCCAGAGTGCTCCGCTCTTCAAAGATGCATTCGAGTACATGGATAAGTTCGACCTTCTTGAGGAAGACTGATGGGCCTCGAATATTACGCCTTCAAGAATCCTGAAAGTTTCTATGGTCGGCAGGACACAACAACGTGGCTTGGCGACTTCCTTACAGCGGAGGACTTCGGTGCCGACGCTGTAAAGGACACTTTCGACAGAGGATTCTACAACTGGAAGGATGACCCAGAAATGCTGGGTTGGATGGCCGTAACGTTGAATCACCGCTTATGGACACATTTCGAAGAGGGAAATGAAGAACTCGCTAAGCTTTATGACGAGCTTTGGCGAAAAGCAGACAAGTACGCTAAGACACATTTCGAAGGAGATGACTTCACAGTGTACTTCGAAATCACGGATTAAAAGTAATCCCAAAGTAAAAAGAGTAGCAAAATAGCCAGAGAAGAGGCCGCGTAACGGCCAAATCTCTGGCTAATTAGTGCCGGTGGTGGGACTCGAACCCACACAGTGTTGCCACCAACGGGGCGTTTTCAGCCCTTGCAAGTAAATCTCAAGTAGATTTATAATATCTCGACATCTTCTTGATGTCCTTATTAACATCCGACTGGTCCAGCTTGATGTATATCTTATGGACAGTCTGGATATTACTCCAACCGCCGACCTGCATCACACTTCGCTCACTCCATCCAAGATGGTAAGCTAAGGAGGCAAAGCTTCTGCGAAGGCCGTGAACGCAGACCATCGGCAGGTTGTTCTCAGCACAGACCTTATTGATTTCGTTGCGTGCTTGAGCCTGCGAGATAGTCATTACCTTCCCGCTCTCGGGAAGCAATTCAAGCAGCCTCGGAATCATGATAGGAACAACTCGGGTTGATTTCTGAGTTTTGTTCGTATCCTTAAACACGAATTCATCAGGGCCTCTTACAAGTGCGCCCTTGACGATAATAGAATCATCTTTGATGTTCTCTTCCACGGTCAATGCATCAAGCTCAGACATCCTGAGTGAATGCAGAGCCAAGATAGCACATAGCTCAGACGGCTTACCGCGGATGGCTTCAAGGAAGATTTGAATCTCTTTGTAGTTCAGCCAAGGCTCGTCAGTCGCCGGCACAGCAGGCAGATTGACATCGGGTACAGGAATTCCCGAAGCGTGAAGAGCAGCAGTCACAAGACCCCAAGCGTTCTTCAGCGTCTTAGCCGAACATAGAGAAGCTTCTTCATTCAGCATTACCTGAAAGTCGATGTCGCCTACAGGCATATCCTTGTACTTAAGGAATCGGCCATTGGCGGTGCTGTAATAACCCCTGATAGTAGACGGTGAGAGTATGGCTGTATTAGAGTCGATGTAGCGATTCAGTATTTCGCCAAGATGTATCTCTCCTGATAATAATTTCGTACTTTGCTCATGTAACTCCTTATTGGAATTGTTCCTTTCTAAGACTGCATTGGCTCTGTACTCCGCTAAGGTCTTTCCATACACATACCTGCGGACACCGTTTACCATAATTTGAGCAGTATAAGTCCCGTCAGCCAGACGATGAGGCTTCGGAACTTTCACTTCGTTTTTCATCCTGACGACCCTGTTACCGCAGTATTTGCAGTAAATGGAGTCGTCATCTATTTCATTCGAGCAATACTTGCAAATTTTCAATGGTTAAACCTCGCAGAAAAGAAGATTGAAGTAGAGTAAGTAGAAATCCCATCTAAAAACCAAAACGCTCGCAGAAAGCTTCTACGGGCGAAATTGGATTATTAAGCCTCTTTGGTAGAAGGCATGGTTATAGACATGCCATAGTTACGCAAAATGAAGGCTATCGTCTCACGTTCTGAATCAGTCGCCTGACGGTAGCAGTTAACGAGCCTCTCCTCCTCCGCAGACAGTTCAGTGCCGTAACCGGCAAGCCAGCCTTCGGAGACATTGAGAGCAGTAGCAAGAGCGCAAAGCTTGTCATCTCTCGGGATAAAAGTTCCTGAGAGATACTGGGCGATGTCGCTCTTGTTGAATTTTACATCGGAATATGAAAGCCTGCGCAGAAGTTCGGCTTGAGAGAAGCCGTTGTCATCAAGAGCCTGACGCAGACGCTTTGGAAATAAATCTCGGTTCATGGCACACTCCAAACAATGAGTGCCACCACGATACTACTTTGTAACTTTAATGTCAACAGAAAGTCACAATAAAAGTTACTTTGTAATTGAACCGGGTATCGAAATCTGCTATACTAAGTTCAAGTAAACTGAACGGAGGTTAGTATGCAAAAGGTTAAAAGTGATTCAAAGTTAATAGGAAAGATAATTGAGGTATACGGTACGAGAGAAGCTTTCTATAAAGCTATGCTACCGATTACGCGGAACACGATGATTAAGAAGCTGAAGCACAACAGCGGCTGGAAGCAGCGAGAAATTCTGAAGATGTGCGAATTGCTAAGCATACCGATTCAAGAAATAGGAGACTATTTTTTTTCGGAATAGAGTTCAATTAAACTGAAAGGAACATGAGAAAATGAAGCAAGTATCAACAATCACAATCGAATTCACCCCTAAAGAAGTGGACACAATATCTGACGGAT
>CALELI010000182.1 GCA_937902455.1 uncultured Prevotellaceae bacterium
ATGGTTTGAAGGTTCTTTTCATAACTATTTTGTGTTTAAATAAATTTGTATTGCTTCAACAACGTCAGAAATATCAATCACCCCGTCTCTGTTTACATCAGCGATGGTGAATTGCAACTCGCCCGTTGTTCCGTTAATATAATGTCCATTTAGAATAACTGCATCAGTCACGTCAACTATCATGTCTCTATCCACATCGCCATAAAGGAATGTAGGGTCGTTGTCCTCTGAGAATGGGTCGTCAGGATTCGTTGGATTGTATTCAAATCGTGCTTCGAGAGTCACATTATCAACGCCTGTCATGAAGTAATTAAAGCTCGCAACATCGCTTATCTTCACCCCTTTTTCATACCATCCCTTGAACTCATAGCCTTGACTTGGATAAGCTTGGACGTAAACATAACTGTCAGGAAACCATTTTGCTCCGCTTGTATGGGTGAACGAGCAGCAGCCTTCTGGCACGGATGTCAGGTAGAGCCTATTTTTCAGGTTCAGCGATGGTTCAGCAGGGTCTGACGGAGTGAAAGCATAGTGAGCCACAAATTCAGCCTTCCCATCTCCCATTGTGTAAGTAAATGAGCTTTCTTCGCTGTATTTCTCACCGTTTAGTGTCCAAGGGTCGCGGGGACAGGTTTCTGCGACCCATCATTAAGTGGGTCACAGAAACCTGTCCCTGTGACCCTCTTTGGCTGGAGCAGTTATGCAGCAGGGAGATTAACATTCATAATATCCAAGATGGAATACACTCTTGTCATGCGTTCAAATGTAAAGTACTGATGGTCAAGAATCATCCACTCGTTACGACGCTTCAATGACATCGCCTTAATGTCTGGAAACATACTAATCGGGACAGTAATCTGGCGCCCATCGGTGAGAGTGACACTAAACTTGCCACGCATGTTGAAATCCAACATCTTGATTCCAACAGTAATATTAGGAATCCTGCACATAAACGTATAATATTATTTTAGTTCTTTACTTGTTGTCTTAATACCTGCGAAAGTCTTATCTATCTGCTTATTGATAAAGTCCCAGTTGTTGTCGATAGCCATCATAATGATTTCATTTTCTTTCGCTGAGAGGTTTGAGTAAGCCACTTCTATGCATTTTTCTCCATTTGACTCTATCCAGAATTTTGCCACACATTCCTGATCACGTTTACCTCGATAGAAAACATGGACATGCCTTCGATTGTCGTTGACATCTATTGGCAAAATCACTAACATGAATACGGAAATCCAAGCAATCTGTCCCATTTATATTTGCTGATTAGCATGCCAACTCTATTATCTTGTCGATTGATTGTTTGAGTCCTTCCGGATTCTTGCCGCCTGCTGTGGCGAAGTGCGGCTGTCCGCCGCCGCCGCCCTGGATGAGACGTGCAGCCTCGCGGATAATCTGTCCGGCATTCCTGCCGTCCTTCACGAGGTCGTCGGAGAGTGCCACGGTGAGGTTCGGTTTGCCGTCGGCTACACCACCGATTGCCACCACGATATTCTCGGGGAACTGTGCACGGAGCTGGAAGGCAATGTCCTTTGCGCTCTGGGCATCGAGTGGGAACACTCCTGCAAATACCTTTACTCCGTTGACCTCGCGGACACCCTGAATCATGTCGTTCTTGAAGTTGGCTGCCTGCTGGGCCTTGAAGTCGTCAACCTGACGCTTGAGGTCGGCATTGTCCTCGATACACTTCCTGACTGTTGCCATGAGGTCGGGAGCATTGTTGAAGAGCTGGCGGAGGTCACGGACGAAATCCTCTGTCTTGTCGAGGAAGTCCTCGACTGCCTTTCCCGTGATTGCCTCGATTCGGCGTACTCCGGCAGCAATGGAGCTCTCTGAAATGATGCGTACCATTCCTATGCAACCAGTGGACTTCACATGGCACCCGCCACAGAACTCGATGGAGTCACCGAACTGGATGACACGTACCTTGTCGCCGTACTTCTCGCCGAAGAGTGCGATGGCTCCGAGTTTCTTTGCCTCCTCGATAGGTAGGTCGCGGTATTCCTGGAGAGGTATGTTCTGGCGGATCCTGTCGTTGACGATATGTTCCACCTCACGAATCTGCTCGTCGGTGAGTTTCTCGAAGTGAGAGAAGTCGAAACGAAGTCCTTCCGGGCTTACGAGAGAACCCTTCTGCTCGACATGAGTGCCGAGAACCTCGCGGAGTGCGGCATCGAGGAGGTGGGTGCATGAGTGATTTGCCTCTGTGGCACGACGCTTGTCGACGTCGACGATTGCCATGAATTCAGCCGAAGGGTCTGCCGGCATCTTGTCGACGATATGGATTGCAAGTCCGTTCTCCTTCTTCACGTCAAGGACCTTGATGGTCTCGTTCTCGTTGACGAGTTCTCCCTGGTCGCCTACTTCTCCACCCATCTCTGCATAGAACGGAGTACTGTCGAGCACTACCTCGTAGACAACACCCTTCTTCTGGCGGACTTCGCGGTACTTGAGCAGGTGACAGGTATATTCGGTAAAGTCGTAGCCCACG
>CALELI010000183.1 GCA_937902455.1 uncultured Prevotellaceae bacterium
CAGGAAATGCAAATGGCAAAATGGAGAATAAATTGTAAATGGTAAATGGTAAATGGTAAATTTGTAAATGGTAAATGGTAAATGGTAAATAATATGAATTTTATGAATTACATTATCCTCCTGTGTCTTTTCCTTGCCGGTGTCGGCAGCAAGGCACAGACAATGCTTCTCGACGGTACGTGGAACTTCAGGTTCAATGACGGTGAACCGACGGAAATCAAGGTACCTGGCAACTGGGAACTGCAGGGATTCTGCGAACCTCAGTACGGCAAGGACCTGAAAGACAATCATGGTACATATAGCAAGTCGGTCTTCGTCCCAAAGTCATGGAAGGGAAAGTGCGTGCTGATAGACCTCGACGGAGTCTGCTTCGGGTATACACTGATAGTCAACGGAAAGAACATCGGCACGTTTGCCAGTGCGTTCACACTCAGGTCGCACGACATTACGAAAGCCATCCGTTTCGGGAAGGAGAACACAATAGAGATAGACGTATGCACTCACCCCAAGGGCTACGAGTTTGATACGAACGACGACTGGTCGCTGAGCGGAATCAGTCGACATGTGGTCCTCCATGCACGACCTGAGAACTACATAAAGAGCATGTCGGTCAATACCCATCTCGACGGTACGGTGGATGTCGACTGCCAGTTCTCAAGGAAGGACATACCGTTCTCTGTCGAGGTGCTCGGACTCAGCGGCAAGCCCCTTCTCTGGACAGCCGAGACCCCCAACCTGTACACCCTTCGGGTAAAGACCCAGTACGAGACCCGCGATGTCCGTATCGGATTCCGTGAAGTGAAGATTATCGACGGAGTGTTCTGCATCAATGGTCAGCCGGTGAAACTCCGTGGTGCCACCCATCACGACCTGTCGCCTGTCAATGGTCGTGCCATCACTCGTGAGGAAACCCTGCGCGACCTGCTGATGATGAAGCGCGGCAATATGAACTATGTGCGCACATCCCATTATCCGCCAACCCAGGACTTGCTCGAACTCTGCGACTCCCTCGGGATATACGTGATGTGCGAGATTCCATACGGTTTCGGCGACGAACACCTCAACGACTCCTCCTATCTCCCATTGCTGAAGGAGAGAGCACGTCTCACCGTCGATGCTCACAGAAACCATCCTTCGATAGTCATCTGGAGTGTCGGCAACGAAAACCCCGTGACCTCCTCGGGACTTGAGACCGGGGAATACGTCCACGAACTCGACCCGTCACGCCCCTACCTCTTCCCTCAGCGAGGCTCATTGTTCAAGAGCATTTCGGGAAAGGACGGCGGCACTGATCCGTTCATGACTCAGGTTCCGATGTATGCCCCTCACTATCCATCGGCAGGAGATGTGAGGAACTGGTCAGGCAAGTTCGACCGTCCGCTGGTCATCACCGAATATGCCCATTCGTTAGGTACTGACATGGGACGTATGCAGGATATCTGGCATATCGTCCGCGATTCTCCTCGGCTCGCCGGAGGAAGCGTATGGGAACTGTTCGACCAGGGACTCATACGAAAGGCAGAACGACCAGTCTGCAAGGACAGCATCACCGACTATGCCTGGACTTCGCCTACCGACTATTTCGACACCAAGTCCGACCTCGGAACCGACGGCATCCTCTATGCCGACCGCACACCTCAGACCGACTATTTCCAGGTAAGGAAAGTGTACAGTCCCGTCTTCATCCCCGACACCATCATAACCCTTCCTTCACCCCTCACCCCTCACCCTTCACCCCTCACGCTGCCAGTCTACAACTACTTTGACTTCACCGACCTCTCATCCGTCCGTGCGCGATGGGAACTCGTGAACAACGGTTCTGTAGTATCTGGTGGCAACATACAGATGTCGTGCAAGCCACATTCCCAATCCTCTCTCTCCATTGACTTAGGTCCATCCCTTTCAGAGGGGAGGATAGGAGGGGTCACATTCCTCCGTCTCACCTTCTCCGATAAGTCCGGCTATCAGTTCTATGAACGGAATATAAAAATTGCCAATGGTTCCGGCATCTTCGATTTCAGCCAGACGGCAAAGGAAATTCATCTACAGCGACTTGTGAAGACAGGACGCAAGTCCACTCTCTCCGAACGGGCCACCATGGCAGGAGGACAGGGTAAGAAACACAAACTGGCTCCTCATCAGCTGACCCTCAGCCAACCAATTACTGACGAGGAAACCACCGAGATAGGCAGTGCCATCATCCTTCCCGACTCCCTGAACATCCTTACCTGGGTAGGGCAGGGACCGTATGCATGCTATCCGGGCAAGTCCGAACTGAGTGAATACGGAATCTGGCAAGTAGACCGTGACGGACTCTATTTTCCTGGAAACCGTCAGAGGGTGGAGATGATAGCGTTTACTGACAAGACGGGTAGGGGAGTGGTTATCGTACCCCAGTCGCCGTCTGACATCTCCGTAGAGACCGACGGCAACAGGACCATAGTCAGTGTCAATGCCGTAGTGTCATCGCCATACAACAAGAATGTATGGCCTACAGGCACAATACGTCTCGACCGCGTGTACCCTCTGCCTGAATACAAAGTCTACGAAGTCGACAACCTGAACGCACTCCTCCGCCTCAAACCGTCAGTCTGCGATGTCCACCATTTCTATCATGCGTACGACAGATAATCTGGCTAATGGCTAATGGCCAATGGCTAACGGCTAAAGTTCCAGAGCTCATCGTAAATCCTGATGCTTTCGGTGGTCTTGCCCTGACGGTCGAAGAGTCCGCCCCAGGAACTGTTGGTTGGTTCCCAGATGAAGGTGCCGATACCCAGCCCGTTCGGAATCTTGCGGACTATCTCGTTCACTTCCTTCTTGTAGTCCTGATATTCCACTACGATGATAGGGCGTGAGTAACGCCTTGCGAGGTCGTTGAGGTTGGCTGTGAGGTCGTCGAGGGTTCCGTGGTGCTTAGGATAGTATGACTGTCCGATGATGTCGAACTTCACGTCGCGGGCAATCATCTTGTCGAAGAACTTCACAGACTTCTCGTTCTGGCCTCCGCAGGCTATGTGGATCATGATAGGTATGGATGCGTCGGCAGCACGTACTCCGGCTGTGGCGCAGCGGAGCATGACGGCAAACGACTCGAACTGGCCGTCCTCAATCTTTCCCTGAGGCCATACCATTCCGTTGTCGATTTCGTTGCCCGTCTGAACCATGTCGGGACGCACTCCCTCGCTGATGAAACGCTTGATGACTTCGTTGGAGTAGGAGTAGATCCTGCCTTCGAGAGCGGAACCGTTGTCGTTCTTCCATGACTCCGGCTTGAACTGCTTTTCGGGGTCAGCCCATGTGTCGCTGTAGTGGAAGTCGAGCAGGAACTTCATCCCTGCGTTCTTGATGCGCTTAGCCATGGCGATGGTCTGTTCCAGTCCGCAGTATCCTTCACGGGAATAGCCGCCAGGGGCAGTAGGGTCGACGAACAGACGCAGGCGAATCCAGTTGAAATGGTGGTCCCTGAGTATCTCGAGGGCATCTTTCTCCACTCCGTTGTCGGAGAACTTCATCCCACGGTCTTCCTGGGAAGGCAGCCATGATACGTCGGCACCGATGATAGGTGTTTCGAACCTGAACGAACGTTTCAGCGGATTGAGAGCCATCGACTTCTTCAGAGGCTTCTGATAATCCTCTTTGATTTTCTCGTAGATTCCGAAGATTCGCTGGTCGGCCCTTCCGCTTCTCGGGAAGAGGGTGTGGGACGGTGCCCATGCCATGGTTCCGTATCCCAGACCGCCAGGGACTGCACGGACGATGTCGTTTATCTTGCGTATGTTGTCGGCGTTGGCACCGTATTCGCAGATGTTCACGGGTTTCCTGTATCTTGCCGTGAGGTCGAGGATGTTGGCAGCCATGTCATCGTAGGTCTCGTGCCATCTCTCGTAGTAGGAGAGTCCGATGATGTCGAACTCGGCACCGTACTTCTGCATCTTGTCGAGGAATTCGCGGCAGAGGGTGTTCTCGCCTCCGAGGGCAAGGTGAATCTGTAGCTTTGCATCTGGCAACACCTCGCGCACGGCTTTCTGTCCAGCCTTGTAGAGTTCCATGCATGCAGCCCAGTTCTTTTCTGTGGCATCGTCCATGACCTTGCCGTCGGGCCATACCATGCCGTGACTGATTTCGTTGCCTATCTGAATTATCTCAGGAGCAGCACCGGCTTGCTTCATGGCGATGAGGGTCTGACGGGTGTATTCGTAGAGTTTCTTTTCGAGAGCCTTGCCCGTAAGATCCTTCCATGCCGACGGCTTGTACTGCTTGTCGGGGTCTGCCCACGTGTCGCTGTAGTGGAAGTCGAGTGCGAAGGTCATGCCGGCAGCCTTTATTCTCTTGGCGAATGCAATGGTGCTCTCGGTGCCACAGAAGCCGTCGCGGGAGTAGCCGCCCTGGGCTTCGGGATTGACGAACAGGCGCAGACGGATGACATTGAATCCGTGCTTTGCCATGATGACCAGCGGATCCCCTTCCGTTCCGTCCACATCGTAGTACTTTGCGCCACGGGCTTCGCCGGCAGGAATCTCAGACACGTCGGCACCGATACAGAACTGCACGTTCTGCTGAGCCGACACTGCAATGCTTACGAACAGGTACATTGCAGATAGGAAGAATCTAGTTGATTTCATAGGCTAATTATGTTAGTTTATAGTTTGTTTTCGATTAATTTTCATTCTTCATTTTTCATTTTTCATTTTTCAAAGATCCTCTTTGTGTGGCTCTGGTGAATCATAGGTCGTTCGTCGGGGGAGAGGAGTTCGAAGGTGACGTTCTTCAGCGTGATGTCCTCGGCGTGGATGAGCGACAGTCCCCAGGCCGGCTGAATGCCGTGGGCTGCCGGTTCGGGATAGTTCCCACCTTCGTGGTAGAAGAAGGAATTGGTTCCGCGCTGCTCACGATAGTCATCGAGGGTCAGTCCTCCCTTGTACTGGATATGCACGTCGCTGATGCTGACGTCCTTCACGGGATGTCCCTCTATGCCTGCAATCAGACAGGCGTACTTGCAGTCAGCATTGGTGGCGGTAATGTCCTTTATGGAGATGTCGCTGATGGAAGAAGGACTCAGTGTCTTCGGTCCGCGCATCCTGTCACCTAATCTTATGTAAATAGGTGAGTTGCAGATGTCGTTCATCGTGATTCCCCTGACCCTTACATTTTCCATCGGTGCACCGTCGACCGTCTCGAGTGCCAGTCCCCGACAGTGCTCGAAGGTACAGTTCCTGATTGTGATGTCGCGGAATCCACCGTTGCTCTCCGTTCCAAGCTTGATTCTTCCCGTAGGACCGTCGCGGTCGGGTGCCTGTCTGGTCTTTGTGGTTCTGGTTCCGTCGAGCAGCGAACCGACATCGAAACCGCTGACATGGCAGTTCTCGATGACCACATCCTCCGTAGGCTTTGCCCAGCCAAGGGCATAGGAGCATTTCAGTACTATGGCATCGTCGTTCACCGTGTTCACACGGCTGTTGCGGATGACCACATCCTCGCAGCAGTCGATGTCGATGCCGTCGCGGTTGGTGTCGATAGTCACATCGTCGATTACCACATCGTCCACTCCCGTGAAGAGGATGGCGAAGTGTCCGCATGACTTGAACTGAATGCCCGAGACCTCCACGTTCTCACAGTTCTTCAGGGCTAAGGCCTTGTTGGCTGTCGACGGACCGGTATATCCCCTGCGAGGTTCGCCGCGCGACAGCACGTCCGTGCCGTCAATCAGTCCCTTGCCCGTCAGACGGACATTGTGGAGACCGATACCCCATATCAGCGAGTTCTGCCAGTGGCTGTGGCCGAAGTCCTGATAGGTTGACGTGTTGGGTTCTGGAGAATCGTAGCCTAAGGATTCCGTCACCTTGGCGGCCTTGATCACCGCCCCTTCTTCCAGCCGGAGGGTGATGTCCGACTTCAGATGGATGGAGTAGGAGAGGTACACCCCCCTGGGAAATATCACCGAACCACCGCCGTTGGATGCTGCCGCCTCGATGGCGGAGTTGATGGCAGGCGTGTCGTTGGTCATTCCGTCGCCCTTGGCTCCGAAGTCAGTCACGAGAAACCTGCCAGCTCCGGACGCGCAGACGGTGCAGACAAGGCACAGTATGGATAGAATGAGTCTCTTCATGTCAGTCGTATGGGTTGTTTGAAGGGTGAGCCTTGTCTCTTACTGTCACCTCCCACACCTTGCAGCACTGCGACTTTCCTGCCGGTCCGTCAACATAAAGGGTCACGACATAGTGTACGTTGTCCAGTGAGTAGGTATGTACGGGGTTCTGTTCTGTGCTGGTAGTGCCGTCGCCGAAGTCCCATTTCCATGAGGTGACAGGACCATACGTCTTGTCCTGGAAACAGACTGTCCTCGTGTCCGGCACGATGGTGTAGGACCATCCGGCCTCCACGGGCTTACGGAATCTTGCCTCGAGTGGCATGAGGGTGAAGAGGCGTTGCATCGATGCGTTGCCGAACATCTGATGATGCTTCGACAAGTTCCAGAAGCCGTTGTTTTCCTTTCCGCCGTCATAGTCGATGACTGCCCAGCAGAGACCGATCTTCTTGCCGTCGTACAGCTTGCTCTCCACCGATTTCTGAGGTCCCTCAGGACTGGCATAGTCGAACGGGGTGATATAGAACTCAAGACGCAGTACTCCGTCCTCGCCGTGACTGAAATGATAGTCATAGGCATAGTTGGCGTAGGGCAGGTTCTTCAGCCATTGCTGAGGTCCCCAGACCATTGTCCACGACTTGCCCTCGGTAGGCGGAGTCATGATGTGGTAGTTCTGTGCATGAATGTTCTGGAATTCGAAGAACGACTCTAAACGTGTCTTCACTTCGGAGTTGATCCTGAACTCGTCGGTGTGCGGACCTCCCGAGAGGTCGGCATCGACAACGAGCTCGAAAGTGTCGTTGCGCAGGCCCAGCTGGTCGAAATCCCAATAATCGTCATATGCCT
>CALELI010000184.1 GCA_937902455.1 uncultured Prevotellaceae bacterium
CTCCGGCACATTCGGGAACACCTTGTGGTTCTTCCTCTGCAGGATATAGTCAGGGCCGTCGCCCGTAGTCTTCACGATAAAAGTATCATTGATGAATCCCTCCCCCAGCGGCTTTATGGATTCAACCTCCCCCTTCAGGGCAAATTGCTGGGCAATGTTATTTAATTCATAATTCATAATTCATAATTCATAATTTAGCCGTTGGCTATTTTTTCACTATTCACTTTTCACTTTTCACTCTGGCGAAGCCAGTCTACTCTCCTTTCATGTAGAACTTCAGTCCCTTGACCTTGTTCCATTCGCCCCTTGTGAAGTCAGGCACCTTTACAGGCATCGACCTGTTCAGCTGGCTCACCTCGCTCAGTTCGCTTATGCAGCACCATTCAGCCAGGTCGTACACATCCTGGTCGAGAGGCAGACCGTTCTGCAGACAGTACACCAGTCGGTAGTCCATCACGAAGTCCATGCCGCCATGACCACCCACCTTCTTTGCCTTCTCCTCTATCTCCTGATGGATAGGATGCTGGTAAGTCTTCAGCAACTGGTTCTTCACTGCGTCAGGCACGAAGTCATGCTCGTCGAGCTTCGGAACGTCAGGCATCAGCGTGCGGTCCACGTTCTTGTTTCTCAGAGTGAATCCCGAGATAGGATACTTGTTTGCGAAGCCCTCCGTACCCGTGAGCTGATACAGGCGGTTGTAAGGACGAGGAGTGAATGTGTTGTGCTGAATCTCCATGCTCTTTCCGCTCTTCGTCATCACGAGAGTGACTATATGGTCGCCAGTGGCGAAGGAATCAGAACCCATCTTCGCCTTGGCCAGTTTCAGGCCGTTCACCGACTTCGTGCCCATGGAAGTCAGGTACTCCATCTTGTCGCCCCTGTGGATGTTCAGGGCCTGACAGCAAGGTCCGAATCCGTGAGTAGGATACACGTCGCCGCCGTGCTTCTGGTTGAAGTCAAGACGCCAGTTGTCAGCATATTCGTCCCAGTAAGGTTCCAGGTTGTGGATGTACGCACCCTCTGTGTGAAGGATCTCGCCGAACAGCCCCTTCTGAGCCATGTTGAGACAAGTCAGCTCGAAGAAGTCATACACACAGTTCTCCAGCATCATGCAGTGCTTTCGTGTTCTCTCCGAAGTGTCCACCAGTTTCCAGCAGTCCTCCAGCGATGGAGCCGACGGCACCTCGATTGCCACGTGCTTGCCATGCTCCATGGCATAGAGAGCGATAGGCACATGCATCTGCCAGTTAGTGGCGATATACACAAGGTCGATGTCGTCCCTCTCGCAGAGCTGCTTGTAGCCCTCGTCGCCACTATATCCGGCGGCAGCCTTCATTCCCGCATTCGTCAGGATCTTCTGGCAGGCATCCACCCTGTCAGCATATTTGTCGCACAGGCCATTTATCTCCACGCCGTCGATGTGAGTGAAACGGCTCACGGCCCCCGGACCCCTCATGCCGAGTCCTACGAATCCCACTCTCACCACCTTCATTGGTTCGGCCCTGAACTCCAGCATACTCTCCTGTCCGGCAGGACGTTTAGGTTCATTGAAGACGATACATCCGTCAACCACCTTCCACTTGCTACCCCATGTACCCTTCTGCAGTTTCTGGGCACTCATGCCTCCGGCAATCACCACCATCAGCATCACGAAAAATCTTCTTAGTTTCATATTCATTAGGTTTTAATAGTTTTCCGTTGCGAAGATAATAAAAAAAAACGAAACAACGATGACTTTCATGAAAATATTTGCATTTTCACCACGTTGACGGATGGCGCGGAATCAGGAACTCGGGAAATCGGGAACTCAGGAAATCAGGAACTCGGGAAAACGCTTATTCTTCCTCAGGCAAGGTCGGAATACCACAGAGTCTTGCAAAAAATGTTACTGAGTCAAACGCCAAATGTTACTGAGTCAAACGCCAAATGTTACTGAGTCAAACGCCAAATAACGCCTTGTTTTGCCCTGCGACTCAGTAACATTTTCCGTGCGCCTCGGTAATATACTGAGTCCGTCTCCGTGATATCTCTGTTCCAGTTCAGCAATACTCCCGCTCCCCCTCAGGTGTCTGCCCGAACTGTGTCAGTATGTCATCCACTCTGACTACAACGAAGGCCCTCTCCAACTCCCTTGTGCAGTTCACTATTCACTTTTCACTATTCACTTTTCACTCTGACTGCAAGTCAGTCTGTCAGTCTGTCTGCCCCGCCGGGCGAACGAATTTTTGATTTCGGCTGCAAAGTTAATAAAAAAGCATACACAAAACGAATAATTTATTAATTATTTTTATGTTTTGCTTAAATTTAACGCAGTTTTAACAATCACACCTTATATATGTCGAAAAAGATAATGATGGCGGTGGTTGGTCTGAAAATGTCTTTTTGTCTTTTTGTCTTTTTGTCTTTTTGTCTTTTCCGACACACGCGCTATTTATAATAAATAATAAATAATAATAATAAATAATAAATAATTCTTAATCTACTCACGCACGCAACCCCCTAAAACTATAACCCCCAAAAAGACAAAAAGACAAAAAGACAAAAAGACAATTTAATTTTACAATACGTTATAAATCAATTCTTTCCATATTTTGATATATTAATTTGTTTGTTGAAGTCCATCAAAAAAGCATAAAAAATCACTCCAAATCGGCAAAAAACCGGTAAAAAAAATATGGTCAAAAAATTGGATTTTCGGTAGATTTTTGTGTATGCAAAGCCACCGCTTTACGGGGAAGATAGTGACGACTTCGCAGACACAGGGACAACAAGTGAGTCGGTTTTTGCACGACATGGATTGGAGATGAGCACTAATTTAGTTAAAAAACGTTGAATTTACGGCATTTAGGTAAATAATCGAATGACCATTTCGTATATTCAAAAATAATGCGTTTCTTTGCATTGTTTTTAGGAAATGTGAGATTCTGTAGGCAACAGATGCGACAGGTATCAACGCACCCGTACATTATATTAAACGAAGAAAATTTGGAAATGATTATTATTTTTGCTAATTATGCAGATTATGATAAATACATTTAAGACAATATTCGCGACATTGCTCATCACAGCATCGTCAATCAGCAATTCTATCAGCGCTCAGGACATGCTCTATGTCCGTCATGGGCATAAGGGTACACTCGACAGCCATAACATAAATGACGGCACGAGACTATTAGGGGAAGACTTCATCAGGTTCTCAGACGACAGGATCAGCATCGGCAAGGAAAAGTCGTACGTCTTCGGAGACATCGACAGCATCATGTTTGACCAGCCAGCCATCTCCGTTCCGGAGGCAAGCAACAGGGTGGCACTCCTCGACATGACTGTCATCAACAACGAGAGCGAGACGACCAGCGACTTCAGCCGAAGTGTCTATTCCGCCAAGTACATGATGGACATCACCGGCCTACCCTACTTCATCACCCAGAACCTGGACTCCGCATTGCAGTTCAGCAAGATGATACTCCTCTCCTCGGGCGTGAAGGAACGGAGTTTCACGAAGAACGACTACGTGAAGCTGACGAACTGGGTGGCAGAAGGGGGAATCATCATCTCGCCGGCCGTCACCTCCGCCTCGGCACTCAACAGAGGGGGCAGGACCTTGTTCGGCATCAACGAGACCAACTACAGCAAGCTCCGTCACCGAATGTACTGGACAGCCCTGTCCGACAAGGAGTGTGCATACATCGACACTCCCGAGGAGCAGGTGGTAAGCCTTGCACGAGGCAAAGACGAGCCATCGGCCAGCGAAGGGATAAGGACCTACGGCTACAAGATGACAGAGGGAGCCGAGCCGATTGCCATGTTCAACGACACAGCCGTAGCGGTCGTGAGAAACCGTATCGGCAAGGGAACTGCCTATTCGTTCGCCCTCATGTGGAGAGACGTCATCCAGCGCAACCAGCTCAACAAGGACTTCGATGCACAGCGAATCTACTCGAACGCCTTCGAGCCGACAGCAGACGTGTTTCCTCTCTTCATAAGAGCGACCTATGCAGCCACACAGCCTTTCTCGGTATGGAAGAACACAGTGCCCGACGGATATAAGTCGGTACTGATACCGACCCACGACTGCGACTCGCGCACTGCCTACGACGAGATGCACTGGATGAGCGAATACGAGAAGAGTATAGGACTGTCATCCCAGTTCTTCATCACCGTCCACTATTTCCGCGACAAAGGGTATCTCTCGGCATTCTACGACGACGCGGCAATAGAGAACTGCAAGAAACTGCTTGCTGACGGACACACCATAGGAAGCCATTCCATCTGCCACTTCCCTGACTTCAACGTGACCGACCGCTTCCCAATGACTGTCACCACAAAGGAAGAATATGCCCTCGTGGCAAACCACGACACCCTCACCGACATCACCATTGGCGGTTCGACCTGGGCAGAGGTGGTGCTCAGCAAGAAGATAATCGACGAGGACCTGGGCCTGAACATCCGTTCCTTCCGCACAGGACACCTCTGCATGAACAAGAACATACCACAGGCCAACCAGGAGGCGGGCTATGCCTTTCAGTCATGCTACTCTGCCGGTGACGTACTCAGCGAGTTCGCCTTCCCGGAACGCATAGGCAACGACTGGGGCGGAGACTTCAGCGGAACCCTGACCATGCCGCTCCACATATCGGACGTGATAAGTGACGACCCGATAGACGAGACAAACTGGATGGAGAAGCCAGCACGCTGGCTGGGTGTGCAGCAGAAACTGCAAGGCAACTACGCTCCGTGCATACTGCTCATTCATCCAAACCGCGACTGGAAGATGAAGGTGGAGAAGCAGTTCATCGAGATGCTTGACCTGAACGAAGTCGGCCTGTACAACTTTGAAGACTACGGCGATTTCTGGACGTCACGCCAGCAATTCGACTTCGACTTTGCCCTCGACGAATATTCCGGCACACTCGTCGTCAAGGCCTCGTCGGACGCCATCAAGGCTAACCCCCACCTCACTCTCATCCTCGAGCAGGGAACAGGACAGCTGCCAGGAAATGCCGTCATGGTCCTCGAAGACGGCACACAGAAGCCTCTGACAATACGCTCATTCGAGAACGGACGATTCAGTCTGACCATTTAGAGTAACGGGAAATCAAGAAACAAGGAATCATGAATCATAACAAGACCATACTATCCACTGTCATTCTTGCAATGATCACGGTCAGCAGCCAGGCACAGACTTCCTTTGAGGAATATCTGAAACTGTTCGACCAGCGCTTTACCATCATGCACAGCATTATCTACGACGAGGCAGCACAGCAAGAACCGGCAAATTCACAACTCGGATTCTCGACCAAAGACCGTGTAAGGGAAGTCGACGAAGAGGTGGACCGCAACATCGACCTGCTGAAAAGCAAGACAGGACTGACGACCACAGGACAGATAGACTACCGGCCAATCTACACATCTGTATCCGACAATGACGAGCCTTACACGAACTACAACAGCAGATGGCAGGTAGGAATTGAATGGAACTACTTCCAGAGTGCACTCTACAAGAACGCGTCGCGCATTCAGGAACTGCGCCTCAGGGGCGAAGTGGAACAGCTCGACTTCCAGAAGAGCAACCTCCAGAACATCCTGCTCCGGCAGAAGCTCACCACAAAGAACCACTATCACGACCTGCTGATGTACGTCCTGCAAATCCACTCCGACAACCTTGACCTGCTAAGCAGGACACAGGTATTCCTCCTGAAGAACGGGAAGATATCCAGCGATGACCTGCTGAAAGTGATGAGCGACAAGGCAGAGATCGACAACCGCCTCACCTCGATGAAGTCCGACACGGCCCTCACGCCAACCCCTTCACGCCCGCAGGCGAACATCGTTGCAGTCAACACAGCGATGCTGAAGGAGCACATCTCCAGATACAACCAGGACCTGAAGAAACTGGAACTCGAGAAAGAGATGTTGCAGTGCCAGTACGACGACGTAGACTACTGGAAGACGACAAGCATATCTCCATTCGTAAGATATTCCTACTACACACGTCCTGACGTCAGCAACACCCACAGCCTTGACGTGGGAATCAGTTTCAGGCTGCCTATCAACACGGAGACGAAGAAACACCGCAGCGCCATAAAGGCAGAGCAGGAACTGAAGTCGCAGTATCAGCAGGACATACTCGACCGCATATCCAACGAGGTCGACGCCATCATCCACGACCTTGACATCTGCAACAAGAACATAGACGGCGAATATGAACGGATGAAAGTAGTAAAAGAATATATAAGAGACAGAGAAAACAGTTACAAGAATGTTGCGGGCGACTACAACCACATTGACCGTCTGCAAGAGTACGACACATTCCTGTCATCATGGGAAAGGATGCTCGACTTCCAGTACCATTACCGCAATCCGATCTTCCCCGTCTTCTCCTTCGCCAGCTCCGCGACGGAGAACGGCGCCTTGTTTGCCGCGGACGCCCAGCGCGAATCGGAGGACCAGCCCCTGATTACAACGTGCGTGATCTGAAGGGCTTTAATCAGAAAGTAGAAACGAAAAAGGAAACATAGATGAAATCATTCACATTCCAATCACAGCAGGAGGAAGAACTCAAGATAGAACGAATCATATCTGAACGGAAACGCAAGATTGCCGTGCAGCAAATCGTATATTCCTCAATTCTGTCACTCATCCTACTTGGTGCAGTGTTCTATGCCTACAACAAGTTCCACTACGAGGACTTCGACGGCTACGTGTCAACCGAGCACTGGATGAAACGCGCCATCACAGACCTCTACATAAAGGACTGCTATGTTGACGCAGGAGACGTCGTGTTCCCTGGCGACACATTATATTCCTACGTGCTTCTTGACAACATGCTCAAGCTGAACGACATCAGCAAGGAGCCTGGCATCATCGCCCAGGACAGGACCATCCGACTGCAATCGGGAGTGAACGTGCCTGACATCAACCTGCTGACCACCCGAATCAAGGAACTGCAGAAGCAGATAGCCCTCGAGAGCAACAACATCAGGTTCGGCATGTCGGACAACTCGCACAAGATGGACCTCGAACGCCAGCTTGCGGAGACAAAGGCAGAACTCGCGACTGCACGCCAGAAAATCAGAACCTACGAGAACATTAAGAGCGAGACATCGGATGAAATCAGCAAGTCGCTCTATGCACGGTCAATATCCAGGGGGCAGGAATTCGTGCTCAACAAATACCTCCAGGAATTTCCCGAAGCAATAGGCTACAGCATCAGCGACGACACGCTCATCATCTCACAGCGCTACGTGACAGACAAGACCTTCGCCCTCAAGGGAGAATCACTGCTCCTCACGCAGAGACTCAACCTCGAACAAGCAAACGTCACCATCGAGACATACGTCCCGACAGGAAAGATAAAGCACATCAACAACTTCACCCGCGCAGAAATCATCGTGAACGACGAAGTACACTTCATGGCAAAGGTACACCTGCTTGGAGCAAGAACGGAAGAACTGCCAACAGACCTCCGGAACAGCCTCTCAAGGGACTACCGCGCAGTCATAGTGGAGTTCAAGCCCGAGGATGGACAGGAAGTGCCATTCTGGTCAGTAGTCAACGGTGTGCCCGTGACAGTGAGAATCGACAAGTTCAAGAACTATTCTTCAGGTGACAAATATAATGACTACTGGTATATCGGAGGCGACGGATTCATACCAGAGTCCATGAAACATCTGCTGGAAAACATTAAAAAATGAACCTTATGACAACGAACACAGACAACAACATATCACGCACGATCTCACGCGGCAGCACCATGAGCCGACAGGAGATCTACAAGATTGTCGCAAACAGGAACGGCAGGCGAATTCTCGTCGTGAACAACCTTCTCGAGGTCGACAAGTGTGAAGAGATCGCAAAGGAGGATTTTGATGCCATCTTCATCAACATCGCCCACAGAGCATACGAGGAGAACAGGCTCATCATCAGATGGACCTCCCCTATCAGGTCAAGCAAGTGCTTCCTGAAACCACGATTCGCTACATCGTCGCTTGAAGAATTCATGCACTTCGCAGCCTATCTCATCGACGGGTTCTGCATGACACCGTCTGACGACTCATTTGCCGACTTCATCGAGAACGTATATACGAACATCGAGAAGTTCAACATCCACACCACATACGAGACAGGAAACAACACGACGCCAAAGTTCCTGACCGACATCATCAAGTTCGACATCAGCCGCGGACGCACAAGTTTCATGAACAGTACTATCCGTGGACTGACAGAAGGCTATACATCAGCATACCTTGCATGGTACGACAATCAGGAGACTTTGCAGTATGAAGAGCGTATGAAGTTCAACTTCAAGCTTGAAGAACTCGAGTTTGCAGAAAAGAGCCACTTTGTGGAGAGAGTCCATGTATGTCCGAACTGCGGTCACAGCCATCTGCTTTTCGTAGAGACTTGTCCGAAGTGCGACAGCTCAAACATCCACGCAGAGTCAATCATCCACCATTTCCGCTGCGCAAACGTATCACCGGAGTCGACCTACGAGCATGACGGTCAGCTGGTGTGTCCGAAATGCAAGAAGGAACTCCGGCACATTGGAGTTGACTACGACAGACCTGCAAGCATGTACTACTGCAACGAATGTGGAAACTCGTTCCTGCAATCAAAGATGAGAGTAATCTGTTCGAACTGCCGGGCAGAGACCTCACCCGACAAGCTCAGGGCAATAGACGTATGGGAATACAGGCTCACACGGCAGGGTATCGATGCATTCTGCAACGACAGCGCCCTCATGCAGATTGAAAGCAAGGACATCTTCTCAGGACACTCAACCTACTTCGAATTCTTCAATGCGATAAATTCGTTCTATGTGCTGCCGTCCTATTCGGATTTTGCCATGAACATATTCCGGTTCCGCATTGCATCAAAGGTAGAACAGGCAAATCAGTGGCGCTTCTTCGACCTCATCCGAGCTATCAATGCCAAGATAACTATCGTAAAGACGGCACAGAAAGATGACAACCTCTATGTCATGGCCATATCACGGCTCGACAAGTCGGAAGAGGAATTCGACCTCATCGAGAAGAATCTCATGCAGCTCTTCAAAGAGTACGAGACCGACGACAAGACCCAACTGACAGCCGAACTCATAAGCAAGCACTTCCTCACCCAAGAGGACAACCTCGAAGAGTTCATCGCCGCAATAGAGAAACGGACAGAAGATACTGACGAGGAATAAGAGTAAGACAAAGAAAGACAACGAAATCAGACGATAACGACACAATGCTCATACTGAACTGGCTATATGACATCTTCCTTGACATCGAGGCATGCTTCACCCGCAACCTCGGGTTCAACGAACTTGTACATACATACTGGTATCTGTTCTTTGTGGAGTTTCCACGTTATTACCTGCTCGAAATCATAATAATCATCAACTTCAAACTATTCTACAAGCAAAGAAGAAGACGCAAGGAAGTTGCACGGATGATGCTTTTCTCGGAAAATCCCCTGGTGTCGATCATCGTGCCAGGAAAGAACGAAGGCAAGCACATCTACAAGCTCACACAGAGTCTTAAGGAACAGACATACCAGAACTTCGAACTGATTATTGTCGACGACGGGTCAGATGACGCCACACCGTTCATCTGTCATGACCTGGAACGGGCAGGACTTATAACCCGATATATCAGGATGCCGGAAAGAGGAGGAAAAGCCAGTGCCGCCAATGCCGCACTGCACTTCTCAAAAGGACAGTACATAGTTCACCTCGATGCCGACTCATCGCTCGACAGAGATGCAATAGAACAGATACTCGTACCATTCTACATCGATCCAAAGGTAAAGGGCGTAGGAGGTTGTGTGAAAGTAAGGAACGCCAAAGACTCCATCTGCTCCTCACTTCAGGCTCTCGAATATCTCAAGACCATCATGGTGGGACGAATCGTGACGAGTGAACTTGGCATCTATCACATCATCTCGGGCGCATTCGGTGCATTCGAACACGAGATGCTCCATAAGGTCGGAGGATGGGATATCGGTCCTGGACTTGACGGCGACATCACCCAGAAAATAAGGAAGTCAGGATTCAAGGTTGTCTTCAACCATGAAGCTGTGTGCCTGACTAACGTGCCGACTAAATGGACGGCATTGTTCAAGCAACGCAAACGCTGGTCACGCTCACTCATACGGTTCCGTCTGAGAAAACATGCCGACATCTTCCGACTTGACAAGAACTTCAATATCCTCAACTTCCTGTCAAACGCAGAGAACCTGCTCTACGACTGCCTGTTCAACTATCTGTGGCTGATCTACATATTCGGACTCTGCTTCACATATACAGACCGTCTGCTTGAGGTTCTTATCATAGGCTGGTTAATCCGGTTCTTCTTCAGCATAGTCGCATTTCTGTGCATACTCGCTGTGACAGAACGGCCACGGGAAGAATTCAGGAACATCATGTTCCTGCCCCTGTCGACATTCTACACAGGATACTTCCTCAGAATAACCCGACTCATAGGACATACGTCAGAACTCTTCTTCTTCAGTTCCTACAAAGACAAGTGGAATCCTGAGAAGGCCTCAATCGTGGCAAGACTGGAACATTCATAAACACTATATAAAATAATACAATAACTAATTTTCAACACCAAAAACATTCATTTCAAACATGGAAGCTAAAAACATTAAAATCGGTTTTATCGGACTCGGCTATGCTGGATTCCCTACAGCATGTCTTCTTGCCGAGAAATATGACTTAGTAGGATTTGACTTGTCTGAAACACGCATTAACAACCTCAAGCAGTATAACGATACATGCAATGACGTCACTTCCGACCGAATAAAGGCTATACTCGACAAAGGTACAGTCCTGACTACCAACAAGGATGAACTCAAGGACTGCAATCTGTTCATCATCACAGTACCGACACCTATCGACAGCAATAATCTCCCCGACCTCTCCTTTGTCATCTCTGCATCTGAGGAAGTGGCAAGTGTACTGAAGAAAGGCGACATAGTGACTTACGAATCTACAGTATATCCAGGAACGACAGAGGATGTCTGCGTGCCAATCCTCGAAGAGAAGAGTGGCCTGAAGTTCAACGAAGACTTCTTCGTAGGTTTCTCACCTGAGAGAATCAATCCAGGCGACAGAGTACACACCGTCACCAACACAGTAAAGATTACCTCCGGCTCAACCCCCGAAGCTGCCAAGATTATTGACAGTGTCTATTCATCAATACTCGAGAACGGCACATATCTTGCACCAAACATCAAGGTTGCAGAAGCAGCAAAGGTAATCGAGAACACACAAAGAGACGTGAATATCGCATTCATGAACGAGATTGCGCTGATCTGCAACAGCCATGGGATTGACACCAACGACGTGATCGATGCAGCAAGCAGCAAATGGAACTTCATGCCATTCCGTCCTGGACTCGTCGGCGGGCACTGTATCAGCGTAGACCCTTATTATCTCATCGACAACGCAAAGCATCATGGGGTGATAGCCGACTTGCTGATTACAGCCAGAAGAATCAACAATCACATGGGCAACTTCATTGCTGAAAAAGTCACGAACCTCATGAAGGAAAAAGGACTTAATCCAAATGCCAGCAATATTCTCATACTCGGATTCACGTTCAAGGAGAACTGTCCTGACGCAAGAAACACGAAGGTCATCGACATCTATTCAGGTCTTAAGGACTACACATCCAACATCACGATTGTGGACCCTTGGGCAGACAAGGAAAAGGCAAGACACGAATATGGTGTCAGCATCATCAACGATATTGATCAGATTTCCGGAAATAAATACGATGCCGTAATCCTGGCTGTTGCCCACGACGCATTCAAGTCGCTGAACATAGAAGACATGATTGTGAAAAATGGTGTTGTCTACGATGTCAAGGGAAAGCTCGACAGAAACATCGTCACTGCACGACTCTAATCAATGCAGCAGCCCTAAGGCTGTCTTCAAACTTTAGAAGGGAAAAAAACGGACAACTCTATTTCTGTTCAAGATATTGTCGTGGTGTCATCTTCATGACCGTAGAGAAATCTCTGCAGAATGGCACCACATTAGCATAGCCTACCTTGGCAGCAAGATCCTGGAAGTCTCTCTTGTCCTTGTTTTCGCTGTGGAGAAGCTCTGCTGCATATTCTATACGCAGCTTCATTACAAGACCAGACAAGGTGGTAGAATAATAATGATGTATGCTTTGCGACAGCTGGAGCCTTCCCACTCCAAGTTTGTTGGCCAATGTCATCAGATTGAGCTCTGGATCTATGAACAGCTTGTCTGTCTTGATTCTGTTGATTACGATCTTAGGAAGGAACTCGGAACTATCAGAAGACTTCTCGGAACCGAAATCCTGCTTACCGTGACTGATGAACCTATGTGATTCCGCACTAACCGATCCCTTTTGCTTGGCTGCTGCATAGATTTCCTTATACACATTCTTCACAGCTGTCTTTGAAGCAGAAGACGAACTATCCACAATACTGTTATGAATGTCGAAAGCAGTAAATCTCGTATGCAAAATGTTCGAACCAAGAATGGAAACGGAAAGAACATTCAACATTGTCTGGACAAGTATCACCACCAGCGAAGACTGGAACACTGCGGTAGCAAAAAAAGTCATTACGAGAAAACATATCTGTATGCATTCAAACATAATCGATGAGAAATAATTACGTCTTCTCAAACCGTCAGACTGCGCAAGGAATTCATTGAGGACTTGATAATACAAATATTTTTTCCGTATCGACCAAATAAACACAAACAGGATGAACAGGCTGCTTGAATATGATATGACCATGACCATTCTCGTGAAGAACATAACCGTAGGCGTTCCGTAATCCCACAGTTTCTGATCCCTTATGCACTGCATGAAGTATTTCTCACCGTCCTCGTCAAGTACAAATGCCAGAATCGAATAGAAAATGACAAGCAACACCGGAACGACAAAAATCCACATATCCACCTTTCTTATATCGGAAAGCCCTGTCAGCAGACGCACATGCAGATAATAGAAGCATGTGTAGATTGCCGCAACTATTGTGTACATGGCGGTAACCCAAAGATAATCCTGCGTAGATGTCGTGAAATATAGCGTGTAAGCCACGGAAGTGGCAGCCATGAAAAAAAGAGAATAGGAACCGAACTTCTGCGCCGGAGAAATCGGGCGCATCTTGGTGATAATAATCACACCCCAGCAGAAAGCCATGAATGCAGTGATAAGATTCATGTACACATGTTGATTGTTAACAACGTCTGATGCCACTGTTACAACTTGTCCTGATATATCCATAGTAGATTTCTAATCCCCCAAAGGGTGTGATTTTGATTATGTCTTGCAAATTTAAGAATTATGGCTGTGGGTGGCTGAAATGTCGTTTTGTCGTTTTGTCGTTTTGTCGTTTTGTCGTTTTGTCGTTTTCAGGACATGAGATCAAATCAGCGGCATTCCGTGTTGCCTGCACTGGCGGCGCATCTCTTCGGGCCAGATGCTGGCCTGGATCTCGCCAATGTGGGCTTTGTGGAGGAGCATCATGCAGAGGCGGCTCTGCCCTACTCCACCTCCGATGGAGAGTGGGAGTTCGCCATTGAGGAGTTTCTGGTGGAAATAAAGTCCGGCACGTTCCTGCTTACCCTGTATCTCTAACTGACGGGTGAGGGCCTGGGCATCGACACGGATTCCCATGGAGGATATCTCGAGACTGTGACCAAGTACGGGATACCAGAAGAGGATGTCGCCGTTGAGTCCGACATAGCCGTCTTCGTTCGGTGTGGACCAGTCATCATAGTCCGGGGCACGGAGGTCGTGCGGCTGACCATTGCTGAGGTTGTTTCCGATGCCGATGATGAATACGGCTCCGTAGGCCCGGCAGATGGCGTCCTCGCGTTCCTTCGGACTGAGGTCGGGGTACATCTGGAGGAGTTCCTCGGAATGGATGAAATGGATGTCGTCGGGAAGGAATGGCTTAATCTGCGGATAGCGTTCGCAGACAAGGTATTCGGTTCGCTGTATGGCGTTGTAGATGTTGCGCACTACGGACTTCAGATAACTTACGTTCCGGTCTTCGGATTTCATGGTGCGTTCCCAGTCCCACTGGTCGACATAGAGGGAATGGATGTTGTCGAGTTCCTCGTCGCCGCGGATGGCGTTCATATCGGTGTAGAGTCCGTAGCCTGGCTGGATATCGTACTCACCGAGCATGACTCTCTTCCACTTGGCAAGGGAATGGACTACTTCTGCCACCTGATCGCCCATGTCCTTGATCGGGAAATGGACTGGACGCTCCACTCCGCTGAGGTCGTCGTTGAGTCCGAGTCCGCGAAGCACGAACAGTGGCGCGGTGACTCGGCGCAGACGTAGTGCGGTGGAGAGGTTCTGCTGGAAGAAGTCCTTTATCTCCTTGATGGCCTGTTCGGTCTCAAGGGTATTGAGTAGCTGTGTATAATCTTGTGGAAATGTAAGCATTTTGTTGTTAATTACGAATTACGAATTACGAATTACGAGTTGTTGTTAATTTGACTTTAGCTTTTATTTTAAAACATTAATGACCATTAATCTAAACATTAATCAGACATTAATTTATTAAGGGCTGATAGCAATGTTTTATACATATCACTGGAAAAATATTTATTATATGTCTGATTAATGTCTTCATTAATGTCTGATTAATGTTATAAATCAAATATTTATGCATATGCTAAAGTTAAGTAATATATCTATAACCTATAACCTTTAACCTATAACCTATAGTCAGAACGGATATCCTACTGCGAAATGGAGTCCTACTCCGTCTTTCCAGAAGGTCCGGATGTTGTAGTAGCCACTCTTGCCAGTGTCGTAAGGGGCATGGAGGGCAATTCCCATGTCGAGCCTGAGTACGACTACATCGAGATTGTACCTGAGACCGAATCCGGTTCCGGTGGCTATGTCGTCGAGGAGCCTGCTCATCTTTATCTGTCCGCCAGGGTGGGAACTGAGATTCTTCAGTGTCCACACATTGCCTGCATCGAGGAACAGTGCTCCATGGAGGTTGCTCACGATAGGGAAGCGGTACTCGGCGTTCAGTTCGAGCTTGAGACTGCCTGACTGATCGAGATAGGTACCTCGACCAGCATAGTCGTAATAGCTTCCGGGACCTATGGTGTGTGCTCCGAAGGCACGGATGTCGTTGGCACCACCTACGAAGAACTGCTCGGTATAGGGCGGTATGTAGCTGTTTCCGTAAGCCCATATTGCACCGCAGAAGAATCGTGTGGCAATGAGGCTGTTCGTCGACCTGAACTTGAAGAGATGACGGATGTCGAATGTTGTCTTGAAGAACTGTGCGTAAGGCACATTGATGAGTTTCTTGTCTTCCTGAGAGAAGTCCGAACCGAAGAGGGACGTGATGCCACTGATGAGATTACCTGACTCCTTGACTGTCAGTTCTGCCTTGGTGGTGAAGTACAGGTGGTCGTTCCAGTTGTTGTCGTAGGTAATGGAATATCCGACTGAGGGTATGAACTGGTCGCGGAGACTGTAGAAGAGTGACTGGTTGTCGTTTGCTATCGAGTCGAACCGCGCAGTTGTCTCCTCGAGCTTATTGTATACGAGAGAGAGTGGAGTGAGCCGATGGGAATAGTATTCGTTTGTCCTGAAGGTATAGTCTGCCGTGGCCTGGAAGGATACGAGCCTGTAATACCCTGCCCGTTTCAGGTGGTTGAACCCAATCTTGAAGGTGGAGGAAGTGGCATAGCGGAACCGCTTTGTCGACAAGCCTGGAAGAACGAGCCAAGGATAAGTGAGTGATGCATCCACTCCTGCCTCATAGGAGTCAACACGATCCTGTCCGTTAATGGACTTCGTCTGCCATTCATACGAACCCTTTGCCTTCACGGAGAAAGTCTCGCCATGACCGAAGGCATTGCGCTTTGATATCATGAGTGCCACTCGTGGACCTATCTGGGCATTGCTCTTCTGGGTGAAGTCGAAATCGAACTCGGCATCGATCAGTTTGTCCATAGTGCAGTTCAGACGCAGGTCGAGAGTGTCGGCCAGACCGGTAGTATCTCGAGGTGTGAAAGCAAATTGCATCTGTGAGAAAATCTGCATGTTGCTGAGATTGGTGACTGTCTCGTCGACTTTCTCCTGGCTGAACGGACGGCCTTTGCGGAAACGGAAGTTCCTCATGAGAACCCGTGGGCTGATAGGACATTTATTGCCTGAGAAGTAGAATGTGGTGTTCCTGTAAACCAGTGAGTCAGAATAGGGTCTGCGGCTGTCTCCGCCGATAAGAGCCGGAGCCGACGAGGTTGCATTGCGAATGTAGACACTTGTCTTGCCGTTGAACCACTGACGTTTTGCCATCTCCGGAGTCTGGGCATCCTGAACCACGAGAAGATTCACTTTCTGCGGAGTCATCATGGAGTCGGCGTAGTAACTGATATAGTCGGGACGGTAATAGTAGTATCCGTTGTTTCTCAGGTTATCCACGATTCTCTCTCTCTCCATCTGGAGGTTTGCAGCATTGAACTGGTCGTCCTTGTGGATGAGACTTTCATCAGTGGATGCCTTGCGTATGCTGTCGATTTTCTCGGGGAAGACATAGGTGATGGAATCGAGGGTGTATGGCTTCCCGAGATTGATATTGTATTCTATTTTCTTTTTCTTCGGGTCTTTCTGGTCGATGAGCCGGTAATCCACTGTCCCCTGGAAGTAGCCATAGTTCTGCAGGGTGTTGGCAGCCACTTTCACTCTTGTTTCCGGTGCTACGGATTCCAGAGTGACAGGAGTTGAGGAGAAGTTGTTGAAGAGCCATTTAGAGAGTCCCTTCTCATGATTGTCGAGCAGTCCGTTGTATATCCATAACCCTATAGGTAGCGGCAAACGAACGGAAGAACTGCCCATGAATGAGTTGTTGGGTGCGAATGCCAGTGCGGCGTTCACTTCCTCAAGGGCAAGTGCCTCGGTGGTCTTGTCGGCAGTTTCCCTGTTCTCTATGTTTATCTGCTCTATTCCGGTATAGAGTATCTCCCCTTCAGCCAGATTGCTCGTAGTGGAGCAGGCTGTGAAGACTGACAGGACGATTACTCCGGCCAGCAACACCGTAAGGGTATTTATAAGTGTTCTATTTCTTTTCCTGACTTGCATTTCCTGACTGATGTTTGGTTGCATTCGGTTGATACTGTGACGGAATCCTGACTTGTTGTATCAGAGGGGTCTCCTTCCTGAAATCAAACAGTTTCCAGAGGTCTTTCCACTGATCCAGTTTCCGCCTCAGTACCACACCACCTCCGTTTTCGGTTATCTCGCCTTCAAGGAGGTTGTTGAAGTCCCTGTCGTGGAACAGGCGTATGTACTGTGTGCCGCCCTTGTCGAGCCGCCATTCCATGGAGACATTGTCGATGTATGTGCCTGAATGGTTCGAAGTTGGATTCCCCTTGGTATTTATCATGCCTCCGACCACTACGTTCAGACGGTCGCTGAACAGACGTTTCGAGAACTTGAACGAATAGTCGGTGTGCGACTCTCCGCTGTTGTCCATAGTCTGTTCCATTCCTACGTTCATGTCGACTTTCAGAACGGAGTTTATTGCCTTTCCCGCAAGGTTGTTGATTTCACCCTGAAGGAAGTTGTTGAGGGCATTGGTTGTGCTGAACGAACTGGAATTGGTGCTCGAAAGGTACATGCCCGTAGCAAGCATCGACACAGCCAGCTTGTTCTTTTCCTCGGCTGTGAGACTTGCCAGTTCGTTCTGTACATACAGGTCTTCCGGAGCGTCGATGGTGAACTCGAGTCCGAGATTGTTCAGTGTCTGTGATATCCTCAGTCCTGTATTGAATGTCACCATTCGTGTACTCCCGTCCGAATTGCTGACAGAGGCTCTCTCGCGTTCAGTTGCGGCAATGTTGAGGGCTGGATTCATCGGTTCACCGGTGAATTCTATGTAACTGCCTTTCTCTATGGAGAACGTCTTGAGAGGTATGACGGAATTGGAGTATTTCATCTGTCCCGAATTGATGGTGTAGCGTCCGAGAAGCTGGGTGACACCTTCCTTCTGGTTCACCAGAGTGAGTGTTCCGCCACCCTGGATGTCCACATAGCTCTTTCCGTCGGCACTGAATATACACATGATTCTGGCTCCGTCCTCTACCGTAAGGTTTATTCTCATGTCGAGTCCGGAATAGGTCTTTACTGGTATCTCTGCCGAATCCGGTGCCTGGGTGAAGTCAGCGAACGTGACGATGTCATCGAGTCGGTAACCCATGGAGAGTGCTGTGTTCGTCATCATATAGGTGATGTCGGACGTGTTGAGGATTGTCACATTTCCAGTGACCTGCATATCATTCACGCTACCTCTCACTCTTACGACAATATTTCCATAGACCTTTCCGAATATCTCTGACTGGCGGGTCTTGGGTGCGTTGATAATCTCGACGTTACGTCCTGTAACGCTGACATTCATCTGTATGTCAGTCAGGTTGGCGAAGTCCACGTTGCCTCTCACTGTTATCGGATTCTGGCCCTTGCTGTATATTTTCAGCTGGTCGAAGTCAAGCCGGCTGTCAGCAATATAGACGGTGTCGTTGTCGATAGAGAAATCTATGGAATAGACTTTTGAAATTGCGTGAACTTCCTTAGGGTTAAGTATTCCGTTGAAATTCAGTTTGTCCATAAGTCCGGTAACCGACAAGTTTCCTCCGATATATCCATTAAGTGTCACAGGAACATCATTCATGAATGCAGAGAGAATGTCAAGCGGCAGGTCGGCGAGGTGCAGGGTTGCATCCAGACCATCATGATAGACACCATTTACTGTGGCAATATCTATGTCATTTCGTAGTAGGGTGGCCTCTACGTGATGGCCTCCTTCTGAAGTCGGGTTGTAGGTGAGGTTGGCATCTATCTTTCCCATCTCTGTCGACTCGTAGATGAAGTCTTCAATGCCGACATTCCCCGCGACGGAGAATGTGGTGTCCATCTTCTGTATGAAGGCAAGGTCGCCATTGAGCATTCCCTTCATTTCCGGTGCGAACGGCAACATGGCCACCAGTGGTTCCATGTTGAGGTTCTGCACTAAAGCCCTTATCATCTGCCTTTCATCGTCAGCAGGATCGGCCAGAAGATGAACGCGGCAACTATCGTCGAGCGAGACAAGGTCAACATCGGCAAACACACGGTTCTTCTTGTGGAGGTTTATATAGTTGGAGTCGCTGACCGCAAACTGTTTGTAACCGATTATAGGATCAAAAGGATATACATCCATGCAAAGCATGGAATCGACTGCCTGGGCTCTCAGACCAAGATCAATACCTTTGTCACCGTGCTCGTCCCAGTAGAGTAGGTTTACTTCGGATTTGTTTGGAGCAAGGAAACCATTCACTGCTGCGGTGAACGGACGGATGTCGTTCTGTTCTGGGAATGTTACACTTGAGGTGAAACCTATGTGGGTGCTGTCGTCAAAGATATTAAGGGCGATAGTGTCGAGTTTCACTCCCTCGGTCTGGAATCCCAGCACATTGGCATTGCATCGCAGTCCTATCTCGCTTGACGTCCTTACATCCATACGGACATCATCGTAGACAATACCGTTGATGTTCATTACCTGGGTAACAGGGTTTTTCTGTCCCAGTTGAGCGGAGAGCGACATCTCAGGCAGGAGCTCTTTCCATTCGTCCACATTCAGTTTCAGTTCCTGCAACTGCTTTGCCACGACATTACCCGTCTTCACGAACTTGTCAATAAGGTTTCCATAGCCCATAGGGGAGTACAGGTTGATATCCATGTCGCCAGAGATGGCAGAGAGTTCTGTGTTCGTCTTCGAGGAATTAGCGTAGAGCTCAAATTCGTCAACCATTACCGTCTCTTCGCCAGCATCCACCAGAAGTCCGAGAATTCCTGCATCAACCTGCAGGTTGTTCCTGAAATCTGTATTTACGTTCATGATTCCAGAAGTGGAAATGCAGAACGGAGTTTCCATCAGTTTCAGAGCATATAGGTCAGCCTTTGGAACATCGAGAGTCATGTGACCGTTTATCCCACTTTTTTTCATTGAACCATTGTAAGTCATGTCGCCGTACAAATTGTCATCTCGCATTGTCATCTCGGCATTAAGGTTCGATTTTTTCAGTGCGACATTTGCATCGGTGTTTGCCAAGGCATACTGTCCGTATCTTGCAGACTTAACATTCAGTCTTGCATCAGTATATGTGGATGGTGCAAAGAAATCAAAACCTTTTCCTTTTGCAACGATATGTCCCGTCAGTTCTGTCCTTTCGGGAAGTGGTACGAACTGATTGACGATAAAGTTTCTTACGTCAATATCGATGTCGTATTCTTCGGTGTTTACATCGTAATTCAGTCTGCCGACTTTCATTGTTGCTCCACCAGATGTGGTGAGGAATGTGTTGTCAAGATTCAGTTTCCCGTCAGTCATCTCGAAGCGTGAACTGAGAGTCGTGCCCTGAGGGATGTAGAATAATCCTCTTATTTCCTTTGGGAGTAACTTCTTGAGTCCTTTCTCGTTATCTACATGTGCTACTACGTCGCCAATGAAATTTCCTGATTTGATGTCGAAATTCACGTCGCTGAGAGTCACGCTTGCCGTGCCTGGCAAAACGGCTATGGCATTCCCAACCTGAACAGAATCCTCGTTGAGGGAAAAATCAGCAGTCAGGCTACTCTCGTCAGGCAATGCACTTATCATGTCGTTGACGGTCTTGACAGCCTCCATATCAACGACTCCGCTTATCAGAGTCTTGACGTCTGAGATGTCTGCATGTCCGTCTGCCGACATCTTACCGTTTTCGAGATTGTAGTATGCGCTGGAGAGTGATATGTTTCCAGATTCGTTTATGTCGGCAGTAAGGTTATTGACCTGTATCTCGTTGCCGACCATCTCTCCAGACTTGATTCCAACGTCCAGATCAGTGATGCTGATGCCCATGACGGCACTTGAATAGTTGCAGCTCATGTTGTCGACATTCAGGTTGCGAACTCTATATGATGGTGTCTCGAGGTCGATGTCTGCACCCATACAGAATTTGCTGAAACCCACGTTCACCTGTGTGGTGTCAAAGTCAATACCTATGTCGACGGTGTTCATGCAAAGGCTCCTGACCGATATGGTTTTCAACGGACTTTCACTCTCTTCCTCGTCCTTCGTGGTGTCGTTGCGCAGTTCCAGTCCTAACGAGGCACGGTCGATGCGTATGCTATCGATGTTCATGCTTGCCTTGTTGAAGTCCCATTCGGTATCGTAGACAGTCAGGTTGTCCACGCTTCCTTTTATTCCAATGGCAGAGATGAGGTCTTTCGTATTAGCGCCTGTTCCATGAAGGATAAGACTGTCTGCATAGAGTACTTTGGAGAAAAGAGGCTTCAAGCGGATGTCTGCACAGAAATCGCTGAGGCTGAGCATTGTGTCCTTGTCCTCTCCAACGGCTGATACATTATACAGATGCAGTTCGAGTGGGAATATCAGGTTGATGTCGCCTACTTTCACCTCCATGTTCATCTCTTCCGATACATAGTCGGCAGCCTTGTCTGCAAGGAATTTCTGTACAGGGTGAGCATACAGCGCCACGACAAGCAATACGACGAAGAGGACCGCACACAATACTATAGTGCCCACGGTCTTCAAAGTCCTTTTTATGAACTTATTCGCAGTCATATCACTTATCAGATGCAAAAATATAAAATATTTTTCAAAGACCAATCATTTTGAGTAAGGAAAATGCATAATTACCTTTATCTTGTAGAATAAATGAGAATTTATTTGCTCCTGACTGATTATTTTTGTAACTTGCGACGAATTTGTGAACTTCAATAAGGTTATTAACATAAAAATTAGGGAATCATGGGTTTATTAAAGAAATCGTTACCAATAATCCTTGGCGCTATGTGGGCTGTGCAGATGAATGCTCAGTACATGGAACACATCTACGACTACATAGAGAATACAAGTGTGTTCGAGGAAAATCAGGAAGAGGGCCATGCTTATTACGTGACAGATAATCATCTTTCTCTCAATGGTTCATGGCGATTCCTGTTCGCTAACACTCCAGAGGAAGTTCCTCAGAATTTCTTCGCCACAAGTTTCAGGGATGGGAAGTGGAAGACGATTCCAGTACCGAGCAACTGGGAGATGGAAGGATATGGCGATCCTATTTTCAGGAATGTGCCTACTCCGTTCAAGTCCAACCCTCCGTTCGTGCCGAGAGAGTACAATCCGACAGGGGCTTACAGGAAGACATTCGAGATTCCCTCCTCGTGGAAGGGACAGCAGATTTTCCTGAGGATGGAGAAAACCCAGAGTGCTTCGTTTGTATGGATAAACGGTAAGCAGGTAGGTTATAACGAAGGTGGCCAGGAACCAGCCGAATATGATGTTACAGAATATGTGAAGCCGGGCAAGAACTTGCTGGCAGTATGTGTGCTGAAATATAGTGACGGCTACTATCTTGAGGGGCAGGACTACTGGCGACTGGCAGGTATCTTCGATGACGTGACATTGTATGCCACACCGAAGACCCGTCTTTTTGACTGGTACGTCACTACAGACCTTGATGATGAATATCGTGATGCGAACCTTAAATTGAAGGTCGATGTGAAGAGTTATGAAGATGCAAATAATTCATATTCTGTACGTGCTACTGTCAGCGATGACAAAGGCACCGAGGTGAAGACTATGCAGACGAACAAGTTTGTGATGAACGGCAAAGGAAAGAAATCACTGGAACTCTCATCGCTTATTGCCAATCCGAAGAAATGGACTTGTGAGACACCAACGCTCTACACTCTGAAACTGGAACTCATGGATGAGGCAGGAAAGGTGACTCAGACAATTCGGAGCAAGATGGGATTCAAGGAGACAGAGATACGTCATCAGGTATTCTATCTTAATGGTCAGCCTATAAAGATAAGCGCCATTGATTCCCACATGCAGGATCCTGACAAAGGACACGCGATGGACGAAGCCACTATCCGCAAGGACATGGAAATACTGAAACAGCATAATTTCAATGCTGTAAGAACATCACATTATCCTCCAGTCAATAAGTATCTGGAACTGGCAGACGAGTACGGTCTTTACATCATTGATGAGGCTGGTACAGAAGCACATGCTACTGAATACCTGTCGAATGACCCTAAATTCCTTCAGATGTATCTGGAGAGAGTCCGCCAGTTGGTTCTCCGCGACAGAAATCATCCGTGTGTGCTGTTCTGGAGTGCCGGCAACGAGAGTGGTGAGGGACCGAACATCACCGAAGTGGTGAAGGAAGGTAAGAGACTTGACCCTACACGCTATTTCATGTATGGCGGAAATGCCTATGCCCACCCGGGAGAGGACATCATAGGACCACGATACCCGACTCCATACGAACTGGAGATGAATACGGCTATGGTTCCTGAATCAGAGGACCCGCGTCCGTCGTTCATGGATGAATATTTGTCTGTGGCGGGTAATGCAGGAGGTGGATTAGATGAATACTGGGATGTAATACGCAGACATCCGCGACTGATGGGCGGCGCAATTTGGGATTTCGTCAATCCGGGACTGACCGACCACATACGTCCGCTGAAGGACAGCTCGCCGTTCGATACTCCTGTTCATCTGATGGGCAATGCAAGGGTTAAGCAAGGTGTGTTGTGCCTCAACGGCCACGAAGAATGGGTTGAAGTGTACAGGAGCAACAATGTAGAACTCAACGGTAATGCGCTGACCATCAGTTTCGACGTGAAACCAGGCAAACTCAGTGGAATCTATGATGGTGCACCTTATATAACAAAGGGCAATACTCAGTTCGGAGTTGTACAGAAAGGCGCCGAGAAACTGCAGTTCTATCTTCACTCGGGAGTCATGCACCGACTCGATGTGGACATTCCTGCCGACTGGGTAGACAAATGGCATCACGTCACGGCTTCATGGGACGGGAAGGAGATGAAACTCTACATCGACGGTCAGCTTAAGGGAACTGAATCGACAGAGAGAAAACCTGGAAACAATAATGGTGGCTGGGGTGGAAACAACCGTGGAAATCAGGCTACAGAAAGAGGCACACTCAGCAATTTCCCTTATCCTATCAATATAGGTAGGTTTGCAGGCAATCATGCTCAGGATCCTCAGACAATCTATACTGCCGATGCGGAGATGGATAATGTGGCTATCTACAACAAGTGTCTTGCCGACGGTGAGGGAAAGGCTGAGGATGCAGTACTCTATCTCACATTCGATGGTAACGGCGATGAAGGTACCTTCTATACTATTGGTGGTAATATGCGTACATATGGTTGTATATGGCCAGACAGGACCGTACAGCCTGAAATGCTTCAGATGAAGTGGACTACACAGCCTGTAAGTGTCCGTCTGATTGATGCTGAGAAAGGCAATGTGGAGGTGACGAACCGACTATATTTCACCGACCTCAGCCAGTATGCCTCGCATTGGAAACTGATGGCAGACGATGCTGTGATTGAGGAAGGCGACATTCAGTTCGATGTTGCTCCAGGTCGGAAACGAGTTGTGAGGATTCCTTATCACAAACCTAACATCGTGGCAGGAAAGGAGTACCGTGTTCTTGTCAGTTCTTCGCTGAAGAAGGATGAGGTATGGGCAAAGGCAGGTCACGAGGTGGCTTGGAATCAGCTTGAACTTACGTCATGGAATATTCCGGCAACAGAGAAACCACTCTCTTCTTCGAAGGTTAATGCCAAAGAGGATGACAAGCAGATAACCATCAGCGGAACGGGATTCTGCTACACGATCAGCAAGGAAACCGGTAATCTGGAACAGATAGAGTATGATGGCAAGAAGATATTGAAGGAACCTGTGGCATTCAATCTGTGGCGTGCTCCGCTTGCTAACGAGTTCGACTCATGGGATGCGTTCCGTGTGAACGGAGGCTATGCTGATGGATATGGAGGCATGATTGCCACCCTCTTCTATTCGAAGGGAATTAATCAGCTCCGTGTTCGTCCTGCAGAAATCAGCATCAGCCACAACGAATATGAGACTACCGTATTCGTCCGTCAGGTGGTACAGGTAGGTGCTTCTTCCTATGGAGCCCTCGACTTATATATACAAGGTGTCCAGCTCGCAGGATTTACGATTGACTATACGTACAGTTTCTATGATGACGGAACTGTGAAGATTCATAATCACATGAGCCCTCAGGGTAAGTTGCCGGAAATGCTTCCGAGAATCGGTTTCACTACATCCGTAGCAAACGACTTCGACAACATCAAATGGTATGGTCGCGGACCGGAAGAGAACTATCCTGACAGGAAGACTGGTTATCCGGTAGGAGTATGGTCAAGGTCGGTTGCAGATATGTACGAGCCTTATCTGCTGCCTCAGGATCATGCCCTGCGTACTGATACGAGGTATGTGCAGTTGCTCGACAAGGCTGGTAACGGAGTGCAGATCTCCATGAACGAGCATTTCAACTTCAATGCCTATCAGTTTACGACAGATAATCTGACGAAGAGCCAGTTCACATATCAGCTCCAGCCTCAGAAGGACAGATATACCTTCAACCTCGACTACAACACTACTGGAGTAGGGTGTACCTGTGTCTATGTACTGGATGAATATAGGGTTAAACCTGCTGTCTACGACCGCGACATCACTATCCGCAAGATCGGAGAGTAAGACCCCATCAATCCAAAAGCATCCTTGTGACTTCTGCCATAAGGATGCTTTTTTTTCTTGGTACCGAAAGTGGGACTCGAACCCACACAGGCGTTATGCCCAAGGGATTTTAAGTCCCTCGTGTCTACCATTCCACCATTTCGGCCCTTTGGTTTACGGGTGCAAAGTTAGGAATAAAATTTTGTTCGGCAAACTTTATCCCTAACTTTTTGTGATTTTTATGCCTCGATGAGCTGTTCTGGTTCGATGGCGGCTGGTTCTGTCACCTCAGGCTTGAGGGTGAAGTAGATGACCATGTCGGTGAAGATGCTCCATGCAATTGCTGCAAGGACACCGACACAGCAGCAGATGAATCCTGCTATGACGAGTACGAATTCTACCAGGCATACGAGGAAGAGAGTGCCTGTGTTGCCACTTGTGATGTTCCAGCTATACTTGATGGCATCGATGATTCCACAGTTCCTGTCGTCGAGTATGCGAGTTCCTGCAAACTGGAGGCGGATTCCTACGATGATGCCTGGCACGATGCAGAACACGAGTCCGATAACAGTGAGTATGCTTACGAGGATATCAACCACGACAAATTTGAGGTAGACCTCGATAGGCAGTGCGAATGCCTCGAACGAGAGTTCGTCCTTCACATGCTTCACAATCAGCATTACCATGAAGAAGATTCCGGCATCTGCAAATGTATTTACGAGATAGCCGATGATTGAACCTATCTGCGCCTGTGCGCCGAATATTCCGGCAGATGTGAGCAGTTCAAGCATTCTTGCAGGGTCATCTTTGCAGTCCTCAAGCACTGATGTCAAGTTTGTCGTTACTTCAACGGGCTGGAAGATGCTCTGGATGATATCAGTTACGATAGCGACTCCCAGTATGATGAGTGCGAGCATCCAGTGTTTCTTGAAGAATTCAAATCCTTGTCCGAAGACATCTCCGATAGAGAATGTACGATTTTCCATGTCTTTTTGTTGTTTTTTGTTAATGATTATTTTCTATTTTGACGCGCAAAGTTACAAAAAAGTTGCGAAGTGCAATGAAAAAATACAAGAAAAACATTCGATGTACTGCACATGCCTGCTTGCGATATAGCCGAGAACTACTCGCATTATTGCTGACTTGTACTCGCATTATTGCTGACGTGAACTCGCATTATTGCTGACGTGAACTCGCATTATTACTGAGGAGAACTCGTGGTACTACTGAGACACACTCGTGAAGATAAGTTATCTTCAATCCGTAAGATAAGTTATCTTCATATGTTAAGATAAGTTATCTTCACACGTTAACATAAGTTATCTTCACGATATAAGATAAGTTATCTTCACGATTTGACATAAGTTATCCTTACGATTGAACATAAGTTATGTTGATGTGTGCGTGTCAGCTATACTTGGAGTGCGTGTCTGTAGTACCTTGAGTGCGCCTCAGTAATAATGCGAGTATATGTCAGTGATGTTACTGGTTCTTCTTGGTTTGTGTGGCATGTGGACTTGCTGTCATCGGCTGATGGTATCTGCTGTCATCGAACGAAAAAACATTGAAAATTATTCCAATCTTTGCTGATATTGAACTTTTTTTGTAAATTTGCAACGATTATGGTCTCGATTGAAAACCTATGTGTGGAATTTAGTTCCAGGCCCTTGCTCACGGACATCAGTTTCGTGATTAATCCTCGTGACAGGATTGCATTGGTCGGGAAGAATGGTGCGGGGAAAACTACCTTGCTCCGTATTATATGTGGCGAGGAACGTCCTACCAGTGGAGTAGTGGCAAGGGATAAGGACATGGTGATAGGTTATCTTCCTCAGGGAATCCAGGTAAGTGCGGGGAGTGAAGGTGCTGAAACTATCCAGAATATAGTGAATTCTGTGTCGGACCCTCAGGAAAAGGCCGAACTGGACAGGATGTTCATAGGTCTTGGATTCAAGCGCGAGGAATTCCTGAAGCCTCTCTGTACATTCTCTGGAGGATGGCGGATGCGAGTGGAACTGGCGAAGATTCTCCAGAAGAAACCTGACCTGCTTCTGCTCGACGAGCCGACCAACCATCTCGACATCGGTTCGATAAGATGGCTGGAACAGTACATCCAGCAGAAGGCGAGGGCTGTGCTAGTGGTGAGCCATGACCGCACCTTTATTAATAATATAACGAACAGGACGATAGAAATCACCTGCAGGAGAATCAACGACTACAAGGTGAAATATGACGAGTACGTGAAACTCCGTGACGAACGTCGCGAACAGCAGATCCGTGCCTACGAGAATCAGCAGAAGGAGATTGCCGACATCAAGGATTTCGTTGAGAGGTTCAGGTACAAGCCGACGAAGAGCAATCAGGTGCAGAGCCGTCTGAAGCAGTTGGAGAAGATTGTCCCGATTGAGATTGATGAAGTCGACACGAGTTCGCTCCACCTGAAATTCCCTCCGTGCGAGAGAAGCGGCGACTATCCTGTCATCTGCGACGAGGTGGCAAAGAGTTACCCTGTGGCTGACGACGAGAACAAGATGCACGAGGTGTTCAGCAGGGTGAACCTGACAATCAAGAGGGGCGAGAAGGTGGCTTTCATGGGCAACAACGGAGAAGGAAAGACGACTCTCGTGAAGTGTATCATGGGAGAGATACCGTTCGAGGGCAACCTGAAGATTGGTCACAATGTGCAGATTGGCTATTTCGCCCAGAATCAGGCACAGCTGCTCGACGGCAGTGTGACTGTGTTCGACACGATTGACCGGGTAGCCCGTGGAGATATCCGCACAAAGATAAGGGACATACTCGGTGCGTTCATGTTCGGAGGCGAGGCGAGCGATAAGTTCGTGAGGGTGCTTTCCGGAGGCGAGAAGAGTCGTCTGGCGATGATAAAGCTCCTGCTCGAACCTGTGAACTTCCTCATACTCGACGAACCTACCAACCATCTGGACATGCAGTCGAAGGATGTGCTGAAGGATGCTGTGAAGGCCTTTGATGGTACGGCAATCATCGTGAGCCACGACCGATATTTCCTCGACGGGCTGGTGGACAAGGTCTATGAGTTCAAGGACGGACAGGTGAGAGAGATGATCGAGAGGTCGCAACTTGGTCTGCAGCCAGAGAAGAAAAAGGACGATTCTGCTTCCCAGGCAAAGGATGCCGAGCCGGCCAAAGTGACAAAGGTTGACTATGAGGCTCAGAAGGCAGAAGCCCGGAGAAAGGCCAATGCAGAGAAGAAACTGAAACAATGCGAGGAGAAGGTCGCTGCACTCGAGACGGAGATTGCCGAGGTAGAGACAACGCTGGCCGAGAAGAACGACATGCAGCTTGTGGAAAAATACACCCGACTGAAGGAGGAACTTGATTCTGAGATGGAGAAGTGGATGGAACTACAGGAACAATGAAGAATGAACAATGAAAAATGAATATTAAATATAGTGCTTAAAAAGAGAAATTATGAAAATCAAATCATTTATGTCAGTAATGACTTTGGCAGTTACATTCGCAGCTTGCAACAACAATAATGCAAGCATGGGTATCAAACTGGAGAACATGAACGACAGCGTTGCTCCAGGTACAGACTTTTATCAGTATGCTTGTGGTGGCTGGATCAAGAACAACCCTCTCAAGCCTGAATATGCTCGTTTCGGTAGTTTCGACGCAATAGCAGAGAACAACCGTGAACAGATCAAGGAACTTATCGAGGAACTGGCAGCCAATCCGCAGGAAAAGGGTAGTGTGGCCCAGAAGATTGGTGACCTCTTCAACATGATGATGGACTCAGTACGTCTGAACAAGGACGGATTTGCTCCTGCACTCGAAGACCTCAAGGCAGTAGAGGCTCTTGACACAAGAGAGGCTGTCATCTCACACTTCATCAAGAACGACGTGGAAGGACAGGGCTTCATCTTCGGTTTTGGTATCGGTGCCGACATGATGAACAGCACTATGAATCTCCTCAGTGTCGGTCAGGGTGGACTCTCACTTGGCAACAAGGATTATTATACAAAGGATGACGAGGCAAACAAGAAAATCCTTGAAGGTTTCAGAAAGCACATCGTCAACATGTTCAAGATTGTAGGCGATGACGAAGCTACTGCAACCCGCAAGATGAACAGTGTGATGGCTATCGAAATGAAGATTGCTGAAGGTAACAAGACTTCTACCGAACTCCGTGACCCTGCTGCAAACTACCACAAGATGGCATACTCAGACCTCAAGAAGGATTTCGCTGGTTTCCCTTGGGACGAATTCTGGGCTGCTCACGGAATTGCAGACATCGACTCTGTTGATGTTGGTCAGCCAGAAGCTATCAAGAACGACATTGCAATCCTCAACACAACTGACATCGAGCAGATAAAGGACTGGATGCAGTGGAAGATACTGAGCAACAACTCATCTGTGCTCGGTGACGAAATCTATGCTGAGAACTTCGACTTCTTCGGCAAGACCATGTCGGGCAAGAAGGAAATGCAGCCTCGCTGGAAGCGCGCTGTCAATACTGTAAGCTCAATTCTCGGAGAGGCAGTAGGTGAAATGTACGTGAAGAAGTATTTCCCTGCTGAGAACAAGGAAAGAATGCTCCAGCTCGTGAAGAACCTTCAGGTTGCTCTCGGTGAACGCATCGACGAACAGGACTGGATGAGCGACAGCACAAAGGCTCTCGCAAAGGAAAAACTCAATGCGTTCTATGTGAAGATTGGCTATCCTGACAAGTGGAAAGATTACAGCAAACTCAATATCGACAACACAAAGACTCTCTATGCTCTCTCAAAGGACATCACTGCATGGGCTGAGCAGAAGGAAATCGAAGAGAAGTACAAGAAGCCTGTTGACCGTGACGAATGGTTCATGACTCCGCAGACAGTCAACGCATACTATAACCCTACAACTAACGAAATCTGTTTCCCTGCCGGTATCCTCCAGTACCCATTCTTCGATATGAGTGCTGACGATGCATTCAACTACGGTGCCATCGGTGTGGTTATCGGACATGAGATGACTCACGGATTCGACGATCAGGGCAGTCAGTTCGACAAGGAAGGAAACTTCCACAACTGGTGGGCTCCAAGCGATGCAGAGAAGTTCAAGGCAAAGACTCAGACAGTGGTTGACTTCTTCAACAAGATTGAGGTGCTTCCTGGACTCTTCGCAAACGGCGAACTCACTCAGGGTGAGAACATAGCTGACCATGGTGGTCTGAAGATTGCTTATCAGGCATTCAAGAACGCAACAAAGGACAATCCTCTTCCGGAAATCAACGGATTCACACCGGAACAGCGTTTCTTCCTCGCTTATGCAGGACTCTGGGCTCAGAATATTACAGAAGAGAATATGCGTCAGCTTACTACAACTGACCCTCATTCTCTTGGTGAATGGCGTGTGAACGGAACTCTTCCACACATCGATGCTTGGTATGAGGCATTCGGAATCACAGAGAAAGACCCTATGTTTGTTCCTAAGGACAAACGTGTGAATGTCTGGTAATGAGAAAACTGGAGCTACTTGCACCAGCACGCAATGCGGATATTGGCATCGAGGCTATACGCCACGGTGCCGATGCCGTATATATCGGCGCACCACGATTCGGCGCCAGAGCTGCTGCTGGAAATAGTGTGGAGGACATAGAGCGACTTGTGGACTATGCCCATCAGTTTGGTGCCCGAGTATATGTCACTCTCAACACTCTCGTCAACGACGACGAACTGGAGGACGTAAAGACGCTCATCAGCCAGCTTTACTGTGCGAGGGTGGACGCCCTGATTGTACAGGATACGAAGATCGTGAAGCAGTTCGGAGACCTTATCTCAGAACTGAAGATTCCCCTCCATGCTTCCACGCAGATGGACAACCGGACTCCAGAGAAGGTGAAGACTCTCCATGAGGCTGGTTTTGAACAGATAGTCCTTGCCAGGGAACTTACCCTGAAGGAAATCGAGGAAATCCACGAGACGGTGCCAGATGCACGTCTTGAGGTGTTTGTTCATGGTGCGTTGTGCGTATCGTACAGTGGATGTTGCTATGCCAGCGAGAGGTGTTTTTCTCGCAGTGCCAACAGGGGAGAGTGTGCGCAGATGTGCAGGATGGAATATGACCTTCTGGAGGCTCGTAAGCCAAAGGCTGGCATGAAGAAGGACGATGAGGATATGTCGCTCCTGAAACAGGGAAAGCACATGCTTTCGCTCAAGGACCTCTGTCTGCTTGATTCACTCCAGCAACTTGTCGATGCCGGTGCCACTTCGTTCAAGATAGAAGGCCGTCTGAAGGATATGAGCTATGTGAAGAATGTCACGGCTGCATATCACAAGGCTCTCAATGCCATCGTGGAATCCCGTCCTGATGAGTTCGAACGAGCCAGCAAGGGAAACGTGGACCTGTTGTTCACTCCTGACGTCAGGAAAAGTTTCAACAGAGGTTTCACGACCTATTTCCTTTATGGGAGGACGAATCGCATCTTCTCTTTCGATACTCCAAAGGCCATGGGGGAAGAGGTCGGAATGGTCAAGGAAATCTACAGAAATTTCTTTACGGTAGCAGGAATGACCAGTTTCCATAACGGTGATGGCCTCTGCTTTGTGGATGGCGAAGGGAAACTGCAGGGCTTTCGTGTCAACAAGGTGGAAAACGGTAAGTTGTTCCCTCTTGAAATGCCTCACGACATGTGCAAGAATACACGGCTGTTCAGGAATTTCGACAAGCAGTTCGAAGACACGCTCCAGCATCAGAGTGCCGAGAGATATATTCCCGTAGATGTGGTAATGAGTGATACCGACAATGGTTTCCGCCTTACCATGATGGACGATTATGGAGGCAATACTACTATTAATGTGTATTGCCAGAAAGAACTCGCCAGGACTCATCAGGGCGAGAACATTCGTCGCCAGATAGGAAAGATGGGCGGAACTCCTTTCCGGCTCAGAAATATGGTGATAGAATCGGGGAAGAACTGGTTCATACCTTCGTCGCTCCTGAGCCAGTGGAAACGAGATTTGATAGACTTGGCAGGCGAGGCGAATTCTGCTCCAGCAACGCAGAAAAGGACGCTAAATCCTGTCTTGCTCAAAGACTCTCAACGGAGAGACCCTGACGGAGTTTTGATGACTTGCAAACACTGTATAAAATTCTCTCTCGGATTGTGCGGAAAGAAGACAAATCCTATGTTCTTGCAACTCGAAAACGGTATTCGTTTTCAGCTGAAATTTGATTGTAAAAACTGTCAGATGCTGGTATATGAGGCAGAGAAATAAATCATCGAAAAGTGCATTAGTTCATGCTTGTGCAAGATACTTTATTGGGTGTCTTGTTGTGTTAGTGTGCAATAATGCACTTTTTGCTCAAATGATTTATGGTCAGGCTTATATACGAACTGATAGTTTGCTTGAGCTGACGACTGAGCAAGCTGATAGCCTGTTCTTTCGTTTCTCTCATCACTACACCATTAACTACAATTTCATAGTCAAGGCAGACTCGTTTCCTCTCGTCTCACATGAGACAGATATTATCGATACAAGTTACGTCTATAAAGGCGACCGGATTGCCGTGGCGAGTATCAGTCAGGAAAGCGCAGATACGGCTTGGATCAAGGTGTTTCGCGACCAGCCGACGATGGGGTGGGTGACGGAAGAAGAACTGCTGAATTCAACAGTTCCTGATGACGAGATTTCACAGCTGATTGACTATCTCGTCGGTCATCAGATTCTACTCATAGCCATATTGTCAGCCATTGCACTCGTGGCGCTTTTCTTCTGGAAAGTCAGCAAGGCGTATTCACTATTTTTGCTGATGGAGGAATGTGCTGCCGTGGCTGTCTTTATGTATGTTAAAAACGACTCTCCCGAATATCTTTGGGAGTACTATTTCCATCCAACATTTAACCCGTTTATCTTGCCAGTTCCGATGATGGTACTCCTGTCCCTTGGCTGGCTTTTGATAATCACCATTACAGCCTATATTTTCGTGTTTTCTGACCATGTAAGCAGTCGCCAATAGGACTATTTGGTCTGGAAACCTCATATTTCAATATGAAAGTGCGGTTTTGATGAAAAAAATCGTGCTAAAATTTGTTCATGTCTTGAAAAAGGTGTATCTTTGTACACTTTTAAAAGTGTATGCAAACAAACTAGTGAACAATTTATAGTTAAATTTATTTATTAATCAATTAAAAACAATTAAAGCGTATGAAGAAATTCTTAGCAATTTCATTTGCAATGATGTGTATGACACTCACATCATTTGCTGGCGATCTGCTCACTGCCGCTATGTTCCATAGCTGGAGCTCATCTGGCGCTGGAGCAGTGGACAATGGCGCTACAGGCTGTAATTACAAGATTAATGATCAGTCTGCGTCTGATGGTCTGCCATACGGTGACGGTAATGTTTATTACCTCAACTATGCAGACCTGACTGCTTATTCAACGATGGAGATTGAATTTACAGAAGGAACTCCACGTCTTCTTTTCAACCGAGATGGTGACAATGGTCCATTGAACCCAGAAATCAACGGTTCTGCAGGTATGGATTATGTAACAGTTGGTGAGGGCATTTGGACTATTGACCTTGCTGCTATTACTAAGGCTTTCGGTTATGCACATCTGAATTGTATCAAGGGTGCAAACTGGGCTAATGCTACAATCACAAGAGTTGAACTCTTCAAGGCAGCTGCACCAGTTAATCCGAACAACATGCTGACAGGTGATGCCTTCAATTTCGAAGGTGGCACAACAGGCGGATGGGGTGCTTGGGGAGAACTCGCTGGTGACAATGGTGTCGTATCTCCAGGTTTTGAAAGCGACTATTGCTTTAAGGCTGTTACAAAAGGTACTGGTGACAACTGGAAGGCACAGGCTGGCTTCACATTCCCTGCTGCATTAGACCCATCAGTTGAGTATACTCTTAAGTTTATGGCTAAGGGTTCCGGTACTGTTCAGATGTTCTATCAGAGCAGTGACTACGCTAATCAGGATTATAAGAGTATGTTCACTCTTACAGACGAATGGCAGGAATTCACTGAAAAGTACACTCCAGGTTATGATAATATCGTAAGAATTCTGTTCTCATTCGGACAGTGTACAGAACTTTACGTTGACAACATCGAATTCGCTCCTGCATCTGCTCCGGCTCCTGTAGTAGACCCAGTAAAGGTTGAGAGCTATGTCGGTGATTCTTACGAAGGAATCGGTGCGGGTATCGAAGGTGACCTCGCCAAGGCAGTTGCTGACTATCTCGGTGTTACAGCAGCAGAAGAAGTTGCAATGGCAACATACGATGAAGCTGGTAACCTTGTAGAGGCAAACAATGGTCGTGGTGAAACTGACGGTTGGAGAAATGCTGAAGGTGCATTCGTTAATTGGGGAGCCGAAGGCTTTACTTATTACGTTCAGCCTTATGCAGAACTTGATGAAGAAGGTAATTGGTACATCGGTGCATACGTAGGTTCTGCTCCAGGTGCAGTTACTGCTCCTATCGACTTCACTCAGAAGGTTAAGTTCTATGCTAACGGCAAGAGTGTTGAGTTCCCTATTACTCTCAGTTACGTTAATCGTCCGGAACTGAAGATTGAAGTTCAGGAAGAAGTTGACGTTCCGGCATTCACATACGATTTCACTCTTGGCTATGCTGGTGCTGAGGGAACATTTGATATTTCAATGGTAGAAGATGCTATCGGTTGTACAGCTGCTGAAGCTGAGGTATTCGGATTCAACCCTTCTACAGAGGAAGCTGTTCGTGGTGCAATGGCAACATTCGACGGTTGGCATGCTGCTAACGGTGATCTCCAGGGTTGGGGCGAGGCTCCATTCTGTATCAAGTTCTACAACAACGGTACATTCTGGTATTGCGCAATGCCTGATGTAGCAGAACTCGGTGCTACATACAAGACCGCATGGCTTCTTGTTAATCCAGAGACAGGTGATGCAGTTCAGTACAACTTCACTATGAACGACATCGAACGTGCAGCATACGTTCTTGAAGACGGTGAATACTACTTCTACAATGCAGAGGCAGGAGCATGGCTCGGTGGTGGAAACTCTTGGGGTACTCAGGCTTCATTATTAAAGCACGGTTATCCATTCCATGTAACAAAGGTTGCTGACAATGTTTACACTATTGACTCTTATACTTACAATAAGGAAGCTCAGCACTTCCTCGGTGCTAATCTCTATATTGATGCTGACGCAACAAACTGGACAGCTGAAAAGGTTGGTAAGGGTGCAAGCGACTGGGCATTCTCAGTTGATGGCAACTATATGGGCTATGATGGTAGTTCAAATATTCTTGTAAACCTTACAGACAAGGACGCTGCAGGTGCATGCTGGACTCTCGTGACACGTGCTGAACTCGAAGCTCTTCTTTTGGATGCAGCTCCAGACAGCCCGGTAGACGCTACATTCCTCATTCAGGTTCCTAACTTCAGCCGCAACCAGGCTTACACAGCTATGGGTCAGTCACCTTGGACAGCTGAAGCTGCTAACAAGAACCTCAGCGGTGGTAACGACACTAACAGATGTGCTGAATCCTGGAACTCTTCTAACGGTTTCAATGTCTACCAGACTCTGACTAACCTGCCTAATGGTAATTACAGACTTGATGTGCAGGGCTCTGTATGTGATTACGCAGGTACATTTGAAGATCTTGCTTGTGCTTATGCTAACGAACAGACAAGCACATTCATCTCTTCTTCAAAATGGGCTGATGGCACTATGGAAGATGGTGAAAAGTCAATGGCAGCAATGTCTGATAGCTTCACAGCTGGTAAGTATCAGCTTGAACCAATCTTCGTTACGGTAACAGACGGAACTCTCACAATTGGCGTGAAGACTCCTCGTACTGACACATGGGCAGTTTGGGATAACTTCGAACTCACTTATCTCGGAGTGAATGTTTCTGTAAAGAAGGCAGTTGAAGTTCCTGCATTCGAATATGACTATGCACTTGGTTATGACGGTGGTGAAGGAACATACGACATAGCAACGGTAGAAGAAACTATCGGTTGTGCTGCTGCAGATGCAGCAGTATATGGATACAATCCATCTACAGGCGAATATGTTAAGAATGGTATGGATGTATCTGACGGTTGGCATGCTGCTAACGGTGACTTTGCAGGTTGGGGTGAAGCTCCATTCTGTCTCAAGTTCTACAACGACGGTACATTCTGGTATTGTGCAATGCCTGATGTAGCAGAACTCGGTGCTACATACAAGGCTTCATGGCTCCTCGTTAATCCAAGGACTGGTGATGCAGTTCAGTACAACTTCACAATGAACGACGTCACTCGTGGCCCTATCTTTGCAGAAGGTGAATACTACCTCTACAATGAAGAGGCAGACGCATGGCTTGGCGGTGGTAACTCTTGGGGAACTCATGCTACACTGATTAAGCATGGTATGCCAGTTTATATAGGTGAATGTCAGAACGGAAATGTTTATACAATCAATACATACACTTATAACAATGCAAATGACCATTACCTTGGTTGGGATGCAGGTGGCTCCGGCTTCTTTGTAGACGCTTACAGTCAGGGTCTGACATTCACAAAGGTAAGTGGTGCAGAAAATAAGTACTTCATCTCTGCTAACGGTTCTTATATCGGTACAGCTGCTGACGCAGCCGCATTCGCTGGCAGCCCTGTTGACCTCCTGCCAACTACCGACGTAGCTCAGGCTGCACAGTGGACTCTCGTGACTCGTGCTGAGCGCGAAGCAATTCTTGCCGCAGCAACTCCAGACAGCCCGGCAGATGCTACATTCCTCATTCAGGTTCCTAACTTCAGCCGCAACCAGGCATATACAGCTCAGGGACAGTCTCCTTGGACTAAGGAAGCTGCTAACTGCAACATCAGCGGTGGTGACAACACTAACAACAACGCTGAATCTTGGAGATCAAGCAATGGTTTCAATGTATACCAGACTCTGACTAACCTTCCAACAGGTGTTTACAGAATCGATGTACAGGGTGCTGTATGCGAATATGCAAATCCAAAGAATGGTAAGGATCTTGCAGTAGCATATGCTAACGATGCAACTACTCCATTCGTAGTTTCAGAACTTGCAGATCGTCAGGCTGGCAACGAAAACTCAATGAGCGAAATGTCAGCTAGCTTCACAGCTGGTAAGTATCAGCTCGAACCAATGTACGTTACGGTAACAGACGGAACTCTCACAGTCGGTGTGAAGTCTCCTCGTACTGACACATGGGCAGTTTGGGATAACTTCGAACTCACTTATTATGGTGAAGACTACATCCCAGCAGGTGAATACTATCTCTACAATGCTGAAGCAGGCGCATGGCTCGCTGGTGGCAACTCTTGGGGAACTCAGGCTTCTCTCAACAAGCACGGTATGCCAGTCTACATCAGCTATGAAGGCAATAATGCTTATTCTATCGACACTTACACTTACAACAGTGATGTTCAGCACTTCCTCGGTTCAAACCTCTATGTTGATGCCGACAAGACCAACTGGACAGTTGAAAGAGTAGGTGAAGGTGTGAACAACTGGGCATTCTCAGTTGCCGGTAACTATGTAGGCTATGATGGTAGCTCAGACATTCTTGTAAATCTCACAGACAAGAATGCTGCAGGTGCATGCTGGACTCTCGTAACTCGTGCTGAGCGTCAGGCAACTCTTGCTGAGGCAACTATTGACAATCCGGTTGATGCTACATTCTACATTGAAGTTCCTAACTTCAGCCGTAACCAGGCATTCACAGCTCGCAACCAGTCTCCTTGGACTGCTGTTGGCGCCAATGTTGAAGATGCTGCAGGCAACAAGAACCTCAGCGGTGGTAACAACATTAACAACAACGCTGAATCTTGGAGATCTTCTAACGGTTTCAATGTTTACCAGACTCTGACTAACCTGCCTAGTGGTGTATATGAACTCCGTGCTCAGGCAGCTGTCTGCGACTATGCTGGTACATTCGTTGACCTTGCATACGTTTATGCTAACGACAAGAAGTCTGCATTCAACTCTTCTTCACGTTGGGCTGAAGGTGTTCAGGAAAATGGTGAGAACTCAATGTCAGCAATGTCTGAGAGCTTCACAGCTGGTAAGTATGCAGTTAAGCCAATCCACATTCTCGTAACAGATGGTCAGATTGAACTCGGTGTTTATTCTCCACGTACTGACACATGGGCAGTTTGGGATAACTTCGAACTCTACTACCTCGGACAGGATGCAGAGGTCAACCATGAAGATCCTAAGTACACAATGGTTGCAACTGACAACGTAGTTATTGAATATCACGCAACTGCTCCTCAGGCAAGCCAGGCTATCGATGCTACTAACTATCTTGCAACTCTCGGTGCTGCAAGTGCAGAGGAAACTCAGCTCTATGCAGTTGATACTAACGCAGGTCTTACACTCGATCCTCTTTCTTGGGTGAACTTCACAGGCTATTTCAATGCTGAGGGTTGTGTATCAGGTCTTGTTGATGCAGCCGTTAAGGCAAATGTTGACCTTGCAGGCAAGCAGGTAACAGTTGAGGCTCTTGCAGAGACAGTAGAACCTCGTTACCACGCTTATGCAGTACTTGCATGTGAAAAGACTGCTAAGGCAATCCTGATTGCTATCGAAGTTAACTTCGTTGACCGTCCAGATTATGCTGAGTTTACAGCTATCAACAATGTTAAGGCTGACGGTGCTGACGCTAAGATCTTCGATCTCTCAGGTCGTGAGGTTAAGAAGGCAACCAAGGGTGTTTATATCATCAACGGCGTTAAGACTTTTGTTAAGTAAGAAAGTCAATGACATAATCTCATTAAGGTGTCCGGCGAAAGTCGGACACTTTTTTTGTCCCTCGCGCGCGTATATATGTAATAAGGTGTCCCTCACCGACTGCTTATAGTGCTTTTGTGTAATAATTTATGTGTTTTTGATTGTGATGTTCATAATTTTTATTAAATTTGCATAATTAACTATATTGGAAATAAGGAATGAAAGTTTTTAGTTCTGTTATTGCATCGGTGTCAGTGCTGTTGGCATCATCGTGTGTTAATGTACCTGAAGAGAAGGAAACATTGTTTGAGACAATGAAGGTTAAGGCCTCTACGGAGACAGTCGTCAGTTCATATACTGCAAAACTGAAGGGAAAGCAAGATGTGGATATCTTGCCTCGTGTAGATGGAGCCCTGACAAAGATTGCAGTCCATGAAGGGCAGAAGGTTTTTGCTGGACAGGTCATGTTCGTGATTGATCAGAAACCATTTCAGATTGAACTCCAGACTGCACAGGCAAACCTGCTCTCTGCAAAGGCACAGCAGTCTACTGCGAAGCTGAGTTATGAGAACAACAAGAGCCTCTACGAAAAAGGCATAGTAGGCAAGTATGTATTTGATACAGCAGAGAATAGTCTCCGTAATGCAAATGCTGCTGTTGCACTTGCCGAGGCTCAGGTGGCTCGTGCGCAGAATTCGTTGTCGTATTGTACGGTCACAAGTCCGGTTTCCGGAATTGTCGGCACTATTGCCTATAGGGTGGGTGACCTTGTCGGACCGAGTGTGGCAGGCGCATTGACCACAGTGAGCGATAACAGCACAGTGGAAGCTTACTTCTCTGTGAATGAAGGTGAATACATTGAACTGGCTTCAGTTTATGGCGACGATGCTGTTACAAAGAGCATCATCGGCTATCCTGTATCCCTCAAATTGAAGAACGGAACTATCTACGCCCATGAAGGTAAGGTGGTAAGCTGTTCTGGATTGATTGACCCTCTTACCGGTACTATTCCTATCAAGGCTGAGTTTCCAAATCCTGAGGGAGCACTTCGTTCTGGTATTTCTGGTAGCGTAGTTGCTTCTTACGAAGAGGACAACATGATGGTGATTCCTCAGACATCGGTCAATAGGATGCAGGACAAGGCCCTTGCCTATGTGTTGCAGAAGGACAGCACTGTAAAGGCCACTATTGTAGAGATTGAAGATATGAATGACGGCAAGCGCTATGCTGTGACAAAGGGTCTGAAGGTTGGCGATGAGATAGTTTCCATAGGGGTCAATAACCTTGTTGATGGTCAGAAGATAAGTGTCAAAGGGAAGTAACATGGAGAAAGCCTATTTCTTTACCAGTCGTAAGGTGATGGCTATTGCCATTGCCATTGTGACATTAATGGGAGGGTATATTTCCCTTACCACCTTGCCAGTCGAGCAGTACCCTGATATTGCACCTCCGACAATATATGTTGAGACATCCTATACTGGTGCTGATGCAGCATCAGTCGTCAGTTCAGTCATAATGCCTTTGGAAGAGTCTATCAATGGTGTAGAGAACATGATGTACATGACATCTGAGGCTTCTTCTTCTGGTGATGTTACTATTCAGGTATATTTTGAGCAAGGCACGGATGCCGACATGGCGACTGTGAATGTCCAGAACCGTGTTTCAAAGGCCTTAGGCCTCCTTCCTGCAGAAGTGACAAAGGTCGGTGTGCAGGTCTATAAGAGCCAGAACAGTATATTGCAGATATCATCGCTGAAGAGTACGGACGGGCGATTTGATGAAGACTTTATTGCCAATTACCTTGACATCTACGTCCTGCCGCGCATCTTGCGTATCAATGGTGTGGGAAAGGTCCAGAGTTTCGGTAACAAGTACGCTCTGCGTATCTGGATGAAACCCGATGTACTGGCTCAGTATAAACTTGAACCAAATGATATCTTTGCCGCTGTCGGTTCACAGAATGTAGTCACTCCGGCAGGTTCTCTTGGTGAGCACTCCAGCAACACCTATCAGTACACGATGGAGTACAGGGGCCGTCTTGATAAGATAGAGGAATTCGAGAATATAGTTATCAAGGCTTCGAACGATGGTAGTGTCCTCCGGCTCAGAGATGTTGCCGATGTGGAACTGGGAGCTCTCAACTATACGTTCTCATCTAATGTCGACAATAGGCCAGGCGTGCTCTTTATGATCAACCAGGCCGCTGGAGCTAATGCCACTAAGGTCAATGAGGAGATAAACAATCTCTACAAGGATATGGAGTCGCAGCTGCCCCCTGGGCTTGAGTTCTGTACCCTTCAGTGTTCCAACGACTTCCTCGACGCAGCCATGCACAACGTAATCGAGACACTTGTCATTGCTATCATCCTTGTGGTGCTTGTCGTTTACCTCTTTCTGCAGAGTTTCCGTGCAACCATTATCCCTACGATATCAATCATCGTCTCGATGGTTGGTACTTTTGCGATAGTTAAGATGGCTGGCTTCTCCCTTAACATCCTCACATTGTTTGCCCTTGTACTTGCCATAGGTACAGTTGTGGACGATGCCATTGTGGTAGTGGAAGCCGTGATGGCGAAGTTCGAGCATGGTGTCAAGCATCCAGTGACGGCAACTAACCAGGCTATGCATGAAGTGTTCATGGCTGTTCTGTCATGTACATTCGTGTTCATGGCTGTGTTCATTCCTGTCACGTTTATGCCTGGTACGTCAGGAACATTCTTCACTCAGTTCGGTATCACTCTGGCTGCCGCTGTAGGTCTGTCGGGAGTCAGTGCTCTGACTTTGTGTCCTGCTCTCTGTGCCATCATGCTCCGTCCTGATGATGAGAACCATGTCAGGAAGGACTTCAACTATTATGTAAAGAAAGCGTATAATGCTGCCTATGGTGGTATTTTCAGGAAATACGAACGTGGAGTGCAGAAGATTCTCAAGCGTCCTGCACTCTCGTGGATAGGACTTGCGGCCACGCTCTTCCTCATGTTTTGGATGATGAAAGAGACTCCGTCCGACCTTGTCCCTCAGGAAGATCAGGGAACGATTCTCATCAATGTCTCCACGCCTCCTGGTTACACCCTTGCAGAGACCGGCAAGGTACTTGAACGAGTCGAGGCTATCATCTCGAAGAATGAGGAGATAGAGCATGTTGGACGCATTTCCGGCTACGGTATGTTGTCCGGAGTGAATGCCAGTGCGGGAACTATCTTTGCCCGTCTGAAGAACTGGAAGGAACGTTCTGGCCTGGAACATTCCATTGACATGGTGATGTACAGGATCTACCTTGACTGCAAGGAGGTGACGGAAGCTCAGGTTCTTCCGTTCCAGATGCCACAGATTCCTGGCTATGGTACCGGTAATTCCATTGACCTAAACATCCAGAACGGTAGTGGTATCAGCATGGAGGATTTTTCTGAAAACGTCAAGAAACTTGCTGTAGCCCTTCAGGAACGTCCTGAAATCGGTTCAGTCTTTAATAGTTACGACAACACATATCCTAAGTATAAGGTGAATGTCGACGCTGCACTGTGCGAACAGTCTGGCTTGAATGTAGAGAGTGTTCTCGGTGTGCTTGGTTCTTATTGCGGAGGTGCATACGTGTCCAACTACAACCAGTACGACAAGATTTACCGTGTCATGGCCTCTGCATTGCCAGAGTACCGTCTCGATCCTACGTCGCTTGACAATATGTTTATCAAGGTTTCCAATGGTAACATGGCTCCGCTCTCACAGTTCGTGGAACTCACTCCCGCAGTCGGTTCCTCAGTCGAGAAGCGATTCAACCTCTTCCCTTCAATCTCCCTTAGCGTCGATCCTGCAAGTGGCTATTCACCTAGCCAGGCAATGTCAGCCATCAAGGACGCATTTGATGAAGTCATGCCTAAGGGCTGTACATACGAATACGGAGGAATTGCCCGTGAGACAGCAAAGAGCATAGGAAGCAATGACACTACGTTCATCTACATAATCTGTATCATCTGTATCTACCTCATCCTTGCCTGTCTCTACAACTCGTGGTATATACCACTTGCAGTACTCTTCTCCATACCGTTCGGACTCATGGGAGCATTCCTTGTCACGTATCCTCTGGCGGCACTCGGACTTGGGTTTACCAACAACATCTACTTGCAGACAGGTGTGATTATGCTCATCGGATTGCTGGCGAAGACAGCCATCCTCATTACTGAGTACGCTGTCGACAAGCATAAGGCGGGAATGACCATCTACGATGCTGCATTCGGAGCCTGCAAGGACCGACTTCGTCCTATCCTCATGACGGTGGCTTCCATGGTCATAGGTATGATTCCGCTTGTTGTCGCTGGTGGTGCCGGAGCAGCAGGAAACCGCTCTCTTGCTCTTGGTGTCATCGGAGGTATGGTCGTGGGAACCTTTGCACTTGTATATGTCGTTCCGGTGTTCTACATGTTTTTCCAGAAAATCCAGGACCGTCTGGATGGTGTAGAGATTAAATAGAATGTGAGCCTTATGAAAAGAAATACAAGAATAGTAGGCCTCTTTGTCGCATCAGCCGTGGCTGTTTCTTCGTGTCAGACATTGAAGAATCTTCGCGCCCCTTATGAGTCCGACAATCAGGTACCAGAAAATCTGTTTGGCAATAATTCTGCCACTTCCAGCCTTCGGCAGGGCACTTCCCTCGGCAATCTGTCGTGGCGCAGTCTTTTTAATGACAGCCATCTCGAGGCACTTGTCGACAAGGCTTTGACGTCTAACACCGACATGATGCTGAGTCGCAAGCGTGTAGAGGAGATGGAGACATCCCTTTCCATAGCTCGCAAGGCATTCCTCCCTTCTGTGGTCTTCTCTCCACAAGGCTCGTGGTCACGTTACGACGCCGACCAGCTTCGTACCTATAACTTCCCTGTCACGGCACAGTGGCAGGCCGACATCTTTGGTTCTATCCATAACAAGAAGATGCTTGCGAAGGTCATGAAGGAACAGGCTGAGGACGTGGTACAGGCCACTCAGTGCGAACTGATTGCCAATGTGGCGAATCTCTACTATGACCTTCTTATGTTCGATCGCCAGAAAGAGATACTTTCCGAGACCGAGCAGATTCGTTTCAAGGAAATTGACACACAGAAAGCCCTTATGGAGGCAGGAATTGTCACCAGCGCTGCTGTCGACCAGATGCGGGCTTCTTATTACGATGTCCAGGCCCAGAAGGTGAATATTGATAAGAATATTGTGCAGACAGAGAACGCTCTCTGCCTCTTGCTTGGCGATACTCCGCACCCTGTTGTCCGAGGACGTATTAGCGATTTTGTCTATCCGTCACAGATATCAGTCGGAGTCCCTGTCAGTATCCTTGCCAATAGACCCGACATTCGTTCCGCAGAACGAAACATCGAGACGGCTTTTTATGTCACCCAGTCAGCCAAGGCCGAACTCTATCCTAATCTTACCCTTAGTGGTAGTGTAGGGTGGACCAACAATGGACTTGCCGGACTTGTCGATCCAGGCAAGATACTCTATAATGCTGTGGCCTCCCTCACACAGCCGATCTTCGCACAGGGTAAACTCCGTGGCAATGTACGGCTTTCAGAGATGCAGATGGAGGAAGCGCGTATGAGCTATGTCCAGACCATGCTGTCTGCAGGTAAGGACGTGAACGATGCTCTCGTTGTCTGTCAGTCAGCCGAAAAGCGTCAGGAAATACTTGCCCGTCAGGTCAGCGCTCTCGAGTCGGCATATAGTGCCACGAAGGAACTGATGCTTCACGGACAGGGAACGTATCTCGAGGTACTTACCGCCCAGGAATCCCTTCTCGCGGCAAAACTCGAGGAAGTCGTCAACCGCTACGAAGCAATTCAAGGACTTATCAGTCTCTACATAGCACTTGGAGGAGGAAATCAATAAATATTTATCATAGATATGAAGAAAAGCATTTTAGTTTTGTGTATCGCGGCAATTAGTTACAGTGCCTGGGCAGAGGATATTGACTCTGCACTTGTAGTTGATGACGTCATTGCTGAAGAACTGACAGAAGTCATCTCTGACGAGCAGACCTGCGAGGTCATGCCTGAGGAATTACCTGTCGAGTTAGTTGAATCCGAGGAAGAACCGACTTCTGTACTTCTCCGTCCGGAACTTGTCAACCTCAATGCTCCACTCACTCTTGACCTCCAGTCCGTAACTAAGCAGGCAGTAGGGGAGTGTTACTACAATTTCAGACGCGATTTCAGCTGGACACCGTTCCCTATCATCGCAGCTGGTTACATCGCAAAGTCACAGAAGAAGAACTTCCGTGAGGCACGTCAGAAGTTTGAACCTAATTTTGAACATCATCTTGACGACTGGCTGCAGCATGGCCCGTTAGCCTTTACCTTCGGACTCAAGTTCGCAGGAGTTGAAGGCCGAAGCGACTGGAAACGCTATCTCACCAGCGGAGTTCTTTCTTATGCCACTATGGCGCTCCTCGTCAATGGAATCAAGTACACAGCCAAGGAAATGCGTCCTGATGGTTCTACTGCCAACTCATTCCCTTCTGGCCATACCGCTACAGCATTCGTGGCGGCAACCATCCTCCACAAGGAATACGGACTTACCCGCAGCCCTTGGTACAGTGTCGGCGGCTATGCAGCAGCCACCACTACCGGAGTCATGCGAAGTCTCAATAACCGTCATTGGATTAGCGATATCATGGTCGGAGCCGGACTTGGTGTACTTGCCACAGACCTCGGCTATTTCATTGGTGACCTCATCTTCAAGGACCGTCACATTGTCCGCAAGGAACTTGAGGGACTGAGTGATTTCTACGATCATCCATCCTTCTTCTCTGTACAGATGGGAGCTACTTTCATGCCAAACATCGACCTTCCCGACCTTGATCAGTGGGACATTCTCATGGACCAGGGTGACATGAAAAACTTCTCTGGCATGAACCCTACCGATGACTGTAAACTCCGTATCGGTACTGCAACCTCGGTTGCAGCTGAAGGTGCCTATTTCTTCAATCCATACATCGGTGTGGGCGGCCGTCTGAAAGTCCTCACAGCACCAGTCCGTGCCAACGGTATGAAATGCTACGATATTTCTGACATGCAGACATCAGTTCCAGGTGACATCACCGACCAGCTTGCCATGTTCTCCGTCGACGGAGGTGCCTACTTCCAGTTGCCACTCTCACGCCGTTTCGCTATCGGCACAAAGGCTACTTTCGGAGGGCTCTTCACAAGCAACATTGAACTCGAAGCTATCAGCCAGCAGGCTGACGACTTCTCCGGATGGGGTGACTACATGTATGTAGAATCCGTGAAGACCACAAAGATCGGTACCGGACTTTCTCTCACTTATGCAGCAAAGTCAAATATCTCGTGGAAGCTCAATCTCGACTATGACTACTGTCATGTTCCTATGAATATGGTCTATCAGCCAGATTACAAGCACGATGACAATCTCAACTATAGAATCTTCCAGAACAAGATCAAGACCAATATGCACATGTTCACTCTGGGTGGTTCAATGACAATAAGGTTCTAGTCACAACATGTTTATTCTAAAACTATATAAGGATATGAAAAAGACAGCATACATGTTTTTACTCGTCTGCCTGATATTGCTCTCATGCAGCGAAGATGATAGTAAACTGACTTATTGTGGTGATTCTGTAGTCACTGGCGAAGTCACCGACGTCACTTCCACCAGCGCCGTAATCAATGGTTACTTCAGTTTCTACGGGGAGGTAAACGACTTTATCGGTGATGTTGACTACACTGAACTCAACGATAGTGTATTAGTCCCTAAGGAGGAACTAAACTCTCTTATCCGCGTCTACTTCGACATTCAGGACTCTATTGATGTCTCAAATGCTCCCGACAGCATTATGATTTATGAAACTCCTTACGATGTACAGTTCATCGGAGCGGGTTATCGTATTTCCAGATACCATGACTTCAGGGAATCAGAACTTTTCCTCAGTGCCGATACCAAGATTCGTCGTTACTCTAGCAAAGTCGAGGGGCTCACCCCTTCCACAACATATTACTATAAGACAGTCCTCGCATTCCGCCCTGTCTACGTAGTTGACAGTCCAGATATTAATCTCTACTTGACAAATGCCAAAATTGGAGACTGGTTTGACTACTATGTCTACGGAGCAACCAAAGAGTTTACAACACTTCCTTAATGTCTTATACACAGATACTTTTGCTATATTGACTGCCACCTCGACTGACAAGGTGGCAGTCTTTTTTCGTTCTCATGTCCCATTTGGCACAGACTTTGTACAATGATGTGTAGAGACCTGCATGTTGTGCGGTCATCAGACGAAAAGTATTAACAATTAAAAATAAGAATTATGAGCAAAATTATCGGAATCGACTTAGGTACAACCAACTCATGTGTATCAGTATTTGAAGGCAATGAACCAGTTGTCATCACTAACAGCGAAGGCAAGCGTACAACACCTTCTGTCATCGGCTTCATGGACGGTGGCGAGCGTAAGGTCGGCGACCCTGCAAAGCGTCAGGCCATCACCAACCCACAGCGCACCGTGTTCTCTATCAAGCGTTTCATGGGCGAGACCTACGACCAGGTGTCACAGGAAACTTCACGTGTACCTTATAAAGTGGTAAAGGGCGACAACAACACACCACGCGTTGACATCGACGGCCGACTCTACACACCACAGGAAATCTCCGCAATGGTACTCCAGAAGATGAAAAAGACAGCTGAGGACTATCTCGGACAGGAAGTCAAGGAAGCAGTCATCACTGTTCCTGCATACTTCTCTGACTCACAGCGTCAGGCTACAAAGGAGGCTGG
>CALELI010000185.1 GCA_937902455.1 uncultured Prevotellaceae bacterium
TCAAAGAATTCGGGTAGGGTTCCCAGGCAATGATAGAACATCTCTTCCTCGAGCCCTACGAGTGAACGGTCTACGAACGACAGTCCGCTCTGCCCATAAATCTTGATACAAGTTTCTAGATAGAACCCGAGCAACCATGGCCATACTGTTCCTTGATGATATGCTGCGTCACGGTTCGGACCTTCATAGATTGGATTATAGCCTCCACTCTTTGGTGAGAGTGAGCGAATGCCCTTTGAAGTTCGAAGTTCCTTTGTACAGATATCGAATATAGCTTTCTTCTCCTGCTTGATAAGTGGAGTGTTCTCGAGTGATGTGGCAATAAGCATATTCGGGCGCACTGACCATGATGTATGGTTGGTGTCTACATAGTCAAGGAGATATCCGTGATGGTTGAGATGCACCTTCTTGAAGGACAAACCTGCTTTTTCGGCCAGTTTGTGATAGACCTTTGCCTTGTCGTCCATTCCAAGAAATTCATGTAGGTGTGCACAACATTCGAGTGCGTTATACCAAAGAGCATTAATCTCCACTACAAATCCTGCACGAGGATTCGCAGGTCTGCCATTTACCATTGCATTCATCCATGTAGCAGGTTTATCACTTCCTCTGGTGAAGAGTAGGCCGTTTTCGCGGACATCAAGACTTGGATGCTTGTCCTTGCGGATGAAGTCGACGATTTTCTTTACCATAGGGAAGTATAGTTTCAGAGCATCTTCACGTGAGATGAGCCGTGAGTATTGCTGTATGCACCATACTGCCCACAGTAGCACGTCAGGTGCGTCTACTTCTTCTATGTCAACAGAAATCGGTTTGTTGTCCATGAAGTCATTAATGGCTTTTATGGCAGTCTCCATTACTGCCTTGTAGCGGTCAACTTCTCCGATGGCCAGAGTCAGTCCTGGCAAGGCAAGGAATGTGTCACGTGCACGTGTCTTGAACCAAGGATATCCGGCGATGATGTAGTGCTCGCCGTTTTTCTCGAAATGGAACTGGTGCGCTGCGTTGGTAAGGCACTCGGTAAAGCCGCTGCGAGGCTGGTGGACAGCCACCTCTTCGTCGAATATTTTCTTGAGTTGTGTCGTCTTAACGGGTTCCAGACCTGCTGAGAAGATAACGCTTTCGCCCTTCTTGATGATGAACTCGAAATATCCAGGCACATAAAGGTCTTCGGAATACTCATATCCCATTTCCTGCTCGCGCTCGTATTCTATTCCCTTGTACCAGTTAGGCATGAATATATATTCAGACTTTTTGTTTGTTTGCATATATAGGTCTGGATAGCCTTCGTACATGCAGGTTTTGATGCCGTTGTCAATCTCTGTGTAGTCCATGTTCACGGCTGCGTTCTCGTGAGTGAGCTGGTTGACGGCACGATATGCCAGGAATGGTCTCAGCCTGAGTGTCGTCTGCGAGTGGGCGTCCAGTAAGGTGTATCTTATCAGAATCCTGTCATGGAAATGCTGGAAGATAATCTCCTTTTTCAGAATTGCACCGCCAACCCGGTAGATTGTTGTAGGAACACGCTCCCAAGAGTATTCACGTATGTACTTATGGCCGTTAGGGCTTAAGGTGTTGCCGGCATATTTGTGTAGACCGAGGTTGAACTCAGCTCCATGCTGAATTACTGTCTCGTCAAGACTTGACAGGAGAACGAAATTTTCCTTGCCAAGTGCTGGAATTGGTACCACGAGCAGTCCGTGATATTTGCGAGTGTTGCATCCCACAATGGTAGAAGAGGAATAAGAACCGCTTCTGTTCGTACGGAGAATCTCTTTCCTCATCGACTCCTGTAGGTTGGTCATCTGGCTCTTTTCAAACTGTAGGTATGTCATTTATTAATTATGAATTACGTGTCGCGAATTACGAATTTACGGTGTCTGATGATTGAAGGCGTCCGTGATTTTCGTTTTCGGTTTTCAATTATTAATTATTTAAAGTTTCCATTTGAACCACAAAATTAAATAAATTTTTTGTCAAATGCAACCAATTATGAAAAAAAAGTGTATATTTGCACTCGTCATGTTAAAAAAAGATAGATACATAGCCGAAAGAGCTTGTGAGTTCATGGGTGATTTCGTGGATTTACTGACTCCTGAACAGAAGGAATCTTTGCTCGCAAATGTCAGTGTGCGTACGCTAAAACCTGGTGAGGAGCTCTATCATGAGGGCAATATACCTCAGTTCATGTGTTGTGTGGTTAGTGGACACATCAAAATATCACGTCTTGGAGTAGGTGGGAGAAATATCATTCTCCGGCTCATTCATGATGGAGGAATATTCGGATACAGGTCCTATTTCTCGAAATCACAGCACATCACCACTGCTACGGCTGTGACTCGTGCTGTTGTCTATCTTGTGCCTCTCAATGTTATTGACGACTGGATGTGCGATAATACTATACTTACTCGCTTCTTCGTGAATGAACTTGCCGAAGACCTCGGACATTCTGATCAGCGTCTTCTCAACCTCACTCAGAAACACTTACGTGGCCGTCTTGCTGAAGCTATTCTCCTGCTGGCAGACAATTTCGGATTCTGTGCAGATGGTCAGACAATCGCATCCGAACCGTCGCGCGAGGAACTGGCGGACATGGCCAACATGACTCGCTCCAACGCCATACGTACCCTCTCTGATTTTGCAAAGGAGAAAATAGTCTCCGTAGACCACCGACGCATCGCTATTCTCGATATGCAGAAACTGGAGATGAACTCCAACTTTGGATAGAGAGGACTTATGTCTTCAGAATTAATGTTTCAAAATTCAAGTCATGTTAAGATATTCCATAATACTTACTCTTCTCACATTTGGTTTGGTCTCTTATGGCCAGAGTGATCCATTGAAGGGACTGACCATCAACGTCATTGGTGATAGTTATGTCGCTAACCATAAAGCTCCAAAAGAACAGAGTTGGCATGCCAAGGTCGCCAAGATGCATGGCATGACTTACAATAACTACGGCCGTAATGGTAATTGCGTGGCTTTTGACCGTGACCGCTTCGGAAAGGCAATGATTACGCGTTACACACAGATGACCGACTCTGCTGATATAATTCTTGTCATTGCTGGTCACAACGATGCCACCATGATTGGCGATAATGCTGACTCACTCAGAATATTCGAGAAATGTCTCGACAGTTTATTCTATGCTCTTCGTGAGAAATATCCAGATGGACATATCGGTTATGTCACACCATGGTATCTCGCTACAAAGGGCTTCAAGCCTGTCGTCAAGGTTATCCGGAGAATGTGTAGGAAACACTCTGTTCCGCTTCTCGACAATTATAAGAAGAGTTCAGTCATAAAGGTCCGTGACGCAGAGTTCCGCCGACGCTATTTTCAGTCACCTACAGACACAGCTCATCTCAATGACTCGGGGCATGACCTCTTCCTTCCTATTGGTGAACAATTTATAATCTCATTGGTGACGAAACCATAAAAATGGTGATTCAAATTTCTCAAGTTTGTATGTATTTGATTTACATTTTGTTATTTTAACATTAATCAGACATTAATTAAAACATTAATCGGGACATTAATAATCATTGACTATGATTTGCTATAAACATTGCCATCAGCCCTTAATAATATTAATGTCTGATTAATGTTCAGATTAATGGTCATTAATGTTTTAAAATAAAAGATAAAGTCAAATAACCTATAAACTATAAATTCCTATTTTTCGGTTTGCACGACTTCCCGGTTCATTTTTCACTATTCACTTTTCACTATTCACTCTGGCAAAGCCAGTAATCGTAAGTTGAAGAGTATCTGTAGCAATCATCAGTTCCTCGTCTGTAGGGATGACGCAGACGGTGACTTTGCTGTCGGGTTCAGAGATGATGGCTTCAGTAGCGCGGATAGCATGGTTCTTTTCCTTGCTTACCTTCACGCCAAGGAATTCGAGATTCTTTGTGGCACCTTCACGTACTTCCCACTGATTCTCACCTGCACCTCCAGTGAAGACGATGACATCGACTCCACCCATTGCAGCTGCATACTGGCCGATGTACTTCTTGATTCTGTATGTATACATCTCCTTTGCCAGACGAGCCTTGTCGTTACCAGCCTCAATTGCGGCAAGGATATCGCGGAAGTCGCTTGAACCCTCGCTTACACCTGCAAGACCGGATTTCTTGTTGAGGAGATTACTTATGCCAGCTGTGTCAAGACCGAGCTTGTCCATGAGGAATGTCACTGCTCCTGCATCGATATCACCACTGCGGGTTCCCATGATGAGTCCCTCGAGCGGAGTGAGGCCCATGCTGGTATCGACACATTTTCCGTCCTTTACTGCAGCAATGCTGGCACCGTTACCGATGTGGCAGGTAATGATTTTCTTTCCTTCTGCATTGATTCCGAGGAATTCGCATACACGCTGTGACACATAACGATGGCTTGTTCCGTGGAAACCGTAACGACGAACCCCGTAATTCTTGTAGAGTTCGTATGGAAGTGCATACATGAATGCATAGTCTGGCATAGTCTGATGGAAGGCTGTATCAAACACACCGACCTGAGGTACATTTGGCAGACATGCCTTTACAGCGTTCACACCCTTGATATTTGCAGGATTATGAAGCGGGGCAAGGTCGTTGCACTTAGCAAATTCCGCCATCACCTCGTCGGTCAGGAGAACACTCTTGTTGAACTTTTCTCCTCCGTGAACCATTCTGTGACCCACTGCATTGATTTCGTCAAGACTCTTGAGGACGGCATGCTCGCCCTGAGTCAGACATTCGAAGATGAACTGCACTCCGGCTGTATGTTCCGGGATTTCACGTTCTATCTTGACTTTGTTTCCGTCCGCAGCCTTCAACTTTATGAACGAGTCAGGCAGACCGATTTTCTCTATTCCACCACTTGTGATGACACTCTGGTCATCCATATTGTAGAGCGCATACTTGATTGATGAGCTACCACAATTAAGAACTAAAATTTTCATGCTTCAAATTTTAGAGTGAATAGCGAATAGTGAAAAGTGAAAAGTAGTGCAAACCGAATGCAGTGTCAAGCTTGCTTGGACAATGCTGAGGTGCAGCCGACTTTGCGGGAACCGAAAAGTAGTGCGAGATTTCACTTTGTGCTACTCGACTATGCACGATGTTGTTTTATATGTTGTTTTTTACTGTTTTTATTGAACTTACCAACATGGCGAAGAGTTCATCCAAGTCAGCATTCATACTCTTGCTCTGAACCGAGGAAATGACTTCTGACTCCGTGAGCATCTGTAGCCATTTTCTTGTCTCGCTTGCTTCTTTGAGTGAAATGTGCAGTTTAGTGACAAAGTCCGCTTTTGTCTGTGCATACTGTGCCTCTCCTATATTTGCGGAGATTGATGTACCCGAACGAAGTATCTGTGTGAATAGAGGTTTCATTCCTTTGTCAGCATTCGCATTCAGATATTTCACCATATTGATGATTCTCACAGAAAATGCATCTGCCTTCAACGATAAAACTGATTCCATACTATCCTCTTTACTACCCAACCATTACTTTTCACTATTCACTATTCACTATTCACTCTGAGCTTGCTCAGTTCAGTTTTGCGCCTGGCAGGCTGTTATGGCTACCATCTTGTAGATGTCGTCTACGGAGCAGCCTCTTGAAAGGTCGTTGACTGGGCGGGCAATTCCCTGAAGGATAGGACCTATTGCCTCTGCATGGCCAAGACGCTGGACGAGTTTGTAAGCAATATTTCCTACTTCGAGACAAGGGAACACAAGCACGTTTGCACTACCAGCAATGTCGCTGCCTGGTGCTTTCTTCTGCCCTACCGACGGAACGAGGGCTGCATCAGCCTGCAGTTCTCCGTCAATTTTCAGGGCAGGATTCAGTTCCTGTGCAAGTCGTGTAGCCTCAACCACCTTGTCCACTACTTCATGCTTGGCGCTTCCCTTCGTAGAGAATGACAGCATTGCAACACGAGGATCAGCAAATCCAGCCACACTCTTTGCTGTCTGAGCAGTACAGACGGCAATCTGGGCCAGCTGGTTTGCATCCGGCATCGGAGTGACAGCCACGTCACCGACTACAAGCACACCATCCTCACCATATTCAGGAGCCTCAGTGATCATAAGCATTGCTCCGCTGACACAAGTGATTCCTGGTGTACACTTGATAATTTGGAGTGCAGGACGAAGTGTGTCACCAGTAGTGCTCAGGGCTCCGCTGATCTGACCATCTGCATCACCGTTCTTGATGATGAGACACCCGAAATAAAGCGGATTCAGGACCTTCTTTCTTGCTTCTTCTATTGTCATTCCCTTCGACTTACGGAGTTCATAGAGCAGCTGTGCATATTGTTCAGTCTTCTCCGAAGTGGCAGGGTCGATGATGGTAGCCTTGTCAATGTGAGTAAGACCGAGTCTGGCTGCCAGAGCCTTGATTTCGTCAGGATTACCGATAAGGATAATATCGGCAATGTCGTCTGCCAATGATTTGTCGGCAGCAGTGAGAGTCCTTTCCTCAAGGCTCTCAGGAAGAACGATGCGCTGTTTGTCTGACTTCGCACGTTCAATGATTTTGTCAATTAAGTTAGCCATATTTGTCTTTTATGATTTTATGATTCTCTTCATAAGGAGCAACCCGTTTAGGGGTGTTCTATTAATTACATTTTAGATGACACCCATAGTTTGTTAATTATTTATTATTTTTGCGGGGAATTATTAGAACACCC
>CALELI010000186.1 GCA_937902455.1 uncultured Prevotellaceae bacterium
AGATATTCTGGACTGCCATTGGACTGATTCTCATAAAGGTAAAGAAACGTAGCAAGCTTCAGCCTCAGTCAGAGGAAAGGAAAGGCCTCCGTTTTGCCATCCTTGCAGCAGGCGAAGGTTCACGTCTTGCGAGTGAGGGGCTTAATGTGCCGAAACCGCTTGTCGAAATCAATGGCGAGAAGATGATTGACAGGCTCGTCCGTATATTCATGGATAATGGTGCAGAGGAAATCGACATCATCACAAATGATATCACCCCACTAACCCAGAATCATGTAAGAGAACTTCAGACCAAAGGTCTTCCTGTACGGCTTGTGGTGAAATCAACCTCAAGTTCGATGCATAGTTTCCACGAACTGGTGCCGTTGTTGGGCAAGGGTAAGTTCTGCCTTACTACGGTCGATACGATATTCCGCGAGAACGATTTCCGGGAATTCATCACGTGTTTCCGCAATTCCGAAGCCGACGGAATGATGGCGGTGACAGACTTCGTCGACGACGAAAAGCCATTATATATCTCTGTTGATGAAGAGAATGTCATTACAGGGTTCCACGATGTCTGCAATGGACAGACATACGTTTCAGGAGGAATATATTGCCTTGACGAAAGGGTATATCCAGTTCTTGAGAAATGTATTGCCGGCGGACAGTCGAGGATGAGGAACTTCCAGAGAGCGCTTGTGGAGAATGGCTTCCAGCTCCAGGCATATTGTTTCTCGAAAATTCTCGATGTCGATCATATTGCCGACATTGCAAAGGCCGAAAAATTCCTTAGAGAATTGTGAATTATGAATTGTGAATTATGAATTGTGAATTATGAATATCCTCTGTATCTATCGGGCCAAGGAGTATTCACCTAACATGGTGGACAAGGACAAGGCAATTCTCGATGAGGTGGTTTCCGTTCTCCGTGAGAAGGGACACGAGGTCATGTGTCTCAGCGAGGATACGATAGCAGAGGCAAGGAATTATACTTCTGAGGACGTTTCCGTAATCTTCTCGATGGCAAGAAGGCCAGCAACTCTCTCCTGGCTGAAGAAAATGCAAGGTCGGAGGGTCATTGTCATAAATACTCCTGAATCGGTGGAGATGGCTTCGCGGAAGGGCCTGCTCTTTCCCGAGGATGATATGGATACATATCCTTTGTGGGTGAAGAAAGCCGAGGGATATTCCCAGAGCCAGGACGATGTGATATATGTGGAAGACGAAGAGGGTCTTGAAACTGCTTTGGAAAAGTTCCGTGCAAGAGGTATTACAAAGGTGTTCCGTTCACATCATATCGAAGGCGACCTCGTGAAATTCTATGGAATCAGGGGAACTGACTTCTTTGAATGGAGATACATGTCGGAGAGTTTCTCGAAGTTTGGCTGGGAAGAGAGAAACCGTGCCGTATATAAGTACACTTTCTCCCTAACCGACCTGAAAGCCGATGCCGAAACGCTTGCAAGGAAGACTGGACTGGATGTCTATGGTGGTGATTGTATTGTGAGGGAGGACGGGACGTTCACTATTATTGACATAAATGACTGGCCAAGTTTCTCGTCGTGCCGTGAGAGTGCTGCAAAGGCGATAGTTGCCGACATGGAGAACCTTATTCAGTCAGCCAATGACGAGAAGGACCATGACCGTGTCCTTGCCTCTACATTTAAGTCAGCAGATACAGAAGAGTGGCTCGATGTGGTGTTCACCCGTAAGGTAGGTTACCGCTTCGCACGTTTTTTCGAAAGACTCGGTGTTCATCCAAATACCGTGACAGTCATTTCAATGTTCCTCGGTGCGCTTTCCGGAGTGTTCTTCTTTTTCCGTGCAGATTCCCCCCAGGGACTTATATATAATGTAATAGGAGTCCTGTTGCTGATGACAGCCAATTTCTTTGACAGCGCCGATGGTCAGTTGGCACGTATGACGGGCAAGAAAACCCGACTGGGACGAATCCTCGATGGAGCGGCTGGCGATGTGTGGTTCATTTCAATCTATTTCGCACTATGTTGCAGACTGTTCCATCAGAATATTCCGTTTACAACGATGGAGTGGGAGTGGGCAGCCTTTGCCGTAGCGGCAGTAAGTAGCCTGTATTGTCATGCCCATCAGTGTGGACTGGCAGATTATTACAGGAACATTCACCTCTTCTTTGCATCAGGAAAGTCAGCAAGCGAACTTGACTCTTCTGTCCAGCAAAGGGAGATATGCAGAAACGCAAAGTGGCGCGACGACCCCGTATGGAAGTTCTTCCTAATCCTGTATGTGAACTACACTAAGGGCCAGGAACGTCAGACACCACAGTTCCAGCAGCTAATGAGAGTGCTCAACGAAAGGTACGGCAAGTCCATTCCAGCCTCTTTCCGTGCACGGTTCCGCGAGAAGAGTCTCCCCTTGATGAAATGGGCGAACATCCTTACCTTCAATACTCGGGCAATAGTGCTGTACGTCTGCTGTGTGATGGATGTCCCATGGCTTTACTGGGCATTTGAGATATTCGTGATGACGAGCCTGTACTTCTACATGCGTCACACGCACGAGACATTCTGCAAGGAAATGACAGAAAAACTTGAGGACTATGGATAATGAATTATGAATTGTGAATTATGAATTATGAATTATATTAAGGGACTAATTTTCGACTACGGAGGCACGATAGATACCGATGGTGTTCATTGGTCAGAAGTGCTGTGGCAGGCATATCAGAAAGAAGAAATCCCAGTCACTAAATCCGACTTCCTTGATGCCTACGTCTATGCCGAGCGCCAGCTGGCCACCAATCCGGTTATTCTCCCAACCGACAACTTCCTTGCCGTACTTCGTGCAAAGACCGACTTACAGACAAGATATCTTGTTGAAAACGGCCTCTGGCAGACTGACGAACTCATCCGCCGTCCCGATTCAGAACATATGGCACTTGACTGTTATGCCTGTGTGCTCAGCGTACTCAGAACGAACAGGGAAGTCATTCGCCGTCTTTCCGGGAAATACCCACTTGCACTTGTAAGTAATTTCTACGGAAATATCCACAGCGTACTTGCCGATTTCCGTCTCGACTGCTTCCGTCATGTCATCGAGTCCTCTGTTGTCGGAGTCCGCAAACCCAATCCCGAAATCTTCACGCTCGGAGTAAATGCGCTCGGACTTAAACCCGAGGAAGTCGCAGTCGTTGGAGACTCCTATACAAAGGACATTATCCCAGCCCATCAGATAGGCTGCACTACCGTCTGGCTCCAGGGAACACCCTGGGCCCGCGAGAACTCTCTTCCTGAGCATCCCGAATGTGCAGATGTCGTTATCCACTCTCTCCGTGAACTCACAACTGGCTTCGCCAGAGTGAAAAGTGAATAGTGAAAAGTTAACAATGAACAATGAATAATGAACAATGAAGAATGAACAATGAAGAATGAAAATTTACTCTCAGATTTACGTCAGATTTATGGAAAGATTCAAGGAACGTAGTGACGCATCTCAAAAATGCTCCCAAAATATTTTTGCGAGATTTAAGGAAAGATGTTTCCGTATGGATTTAGTTCTGGTGAGCTTGTCGAATCCAAATCTTACAGAAATCTTATGATAAATTTAGCATAAAAGATAAGGACGATTTAGGTTAAGGCGCTCGTTCCTCGCTTGAATCTCACCTTAAATCCAGCATAAATCGAGGTATAAATCAAATGCATACAAACTTGAGAAACTTTAATAAAAATATTAATGTCTGATAACTCCGAGCTTGCTCGCCTGAACTTGTGAAGAAACAATGAAAAATGAAAAATGAATAATGAAAAATGAAAATGAATAAAAATATTTCGTATCACTTAATTTTCCTTACTATGATTATATCAACTTGTATGGCTTGTTCCAAGGACGAGGAACCGCAGAAGACAGTAACAGATCTGGAGATTCGTAAACTGAATGTGAACGACATCAAGGCAATGGATGTGCCTCGATTGTTTGCCGATTCCCATGTAGAATACAATGGCGTAGCTAATGCCTGCTGGCCTGAGCAGTATCCATATACCCCAAAGGTGGAATTTGCGATGGCTCATAATGGCACCAACCTGATGATTCATTACAGGGTGACGGAGAAACATACACTGGGCACGGTGACAGAAGACAACGGCAAGGTATGGGAAGACGCATGCGTAGAATTCTTCATGTCGTTCCCTGACGATGATGCATATTACAACATAGAGACCAATTGCCTTGGCTTTATCCACATGGCACTGGGCGCATCGCGCTATGACCGTGTGTTCTCATCGGCCGACAACATCAGAAAGATTGACCGCTGGGCATCGCTGGGCAATGCCCCGGTTGGCGATATCGCCGATGAGACTTCATGGGAAGTGGCATTGGTGGTGCCAGTCACGACCTTCTGGGAGTCAGGACAGCATGAGTTCGATGATATGCAGCTGAAGGGAAATGTCTACCACTGCATCGGCTCAGGCGACCATCAATGCTACCTTGCATGGCAGAGGATTCTCACCCCTGCTCCAGATTTCCATCAGCCAAAGTTCTTCGGAACCATACACATGCAGGAATAAGGGGGGAGGGCCACTCTGACAGAGAAGAGCATTTGCATAAACAGACAGAAACCTCCGATCTAACAGAGAAGAACCTCTACACAATCAGATAAAGACCTCCAGACGAACAGACGGGAAGGTCATCGCATTAATAATGCAATTAAGAATGCATTAATAACGCATGATTGATTGCATTATTAATGCATTTACAAACGCCTTAATAATGCATTTGCCTCCTTCTCTGTATGAGTGAACCTTTTCATGCATATAAACAGGCCTTTTCTTCAGTTTGATTAGATGTTTTCCTACGGTTTAGCAGGTCTTTCTGACAGTTCAAGGAAATTGGCCTTGCCGTTGTATGGGATATTCATGAGAGTTCTTGTCAGTCTTGTCATTGTTGTAGATTAAAGTATCCATCAACTATTGGCAGAAAGTTATAAAATTCTTCATTGTAATTCGTCGTTTAAATAACTTAACTTTAGCATATGCATAAATATTTGATTTATAACATTAATCAGACA
>CALELI010000187.1 GCA_937902455.1 uncultured Prevotellaceae bacterium
TACACCTGAAATGTTCACTGAAAAGATTATTAAAACAGTCGAAAGATTCGAGCCTTACGGAGAAAAGAACGATATACTCTTATTCATGATTGAAGGAGCGGTAATTGAAAATCTTTCAGCCATGGCAAATCAGAAGGATTCAGGTGCAAACCACCTGAAGATGAATCTTGCATACGGATCATATAAATGGCCTTCGATTTTTTGGTCTGCAGGAAACCGTGTAGGAAAGGATTTCAGCGAAGGTGATAAGGTTGATGCGGTATTCAAGCTCGGACGAAACTACTACAGAAATCAGGAGCTTATTCAGCTGACCCTTGTTGATATGAGAAGACATTGAGGATTGACATGAGAAAAACAATTATTTGCATTGCACTTATAATAAGCTGTGCCGCTTTATTCGGTTTAAGTATTACAGGTACGGACGAAGTTCACGATTATGACTCAGTTCCGATGCTGTCGCCAAAGGACATGCCTGACAATGCTTTCTGGAGCTACTATCACGAGAACGACAAGACTATCCCTTGTTTCGAGGATATGTCGACTCCTCCTATGATCCACTTCATCGAGGCGTTCCTGAACAACAAGCTCATCAAGGATGCCGACGTGACTTTCCTCCAGAACAACATAGAGCGCCATCCCGGTGATGCCAACGTGAACGGTATCATCATGGACGAGCAGAACATCAAGTGCTCGAACGGATTCGTCCACAAGATGGCTGAGGTAATCACTCCTCTGCCTAACATGGCACAGCTCATCGAACAGCATCCAGAGATGTCGCAGTTCGGAAAGCTGCTCGACCGTTTCTGCGCTCCTTATCCTGTGAGCGACGATGCAAGGATTGAATACAACAGAATCTATAACACGAATTATGACAGCGTGTTCCAGAAGCGTTACTTCTCGGAGCGTTCGCGCGGAGGTAGTTCGCTGAGCGTGACTCCATCGGATGCCCCTGTGAATGCAACCCTGAAATTCGACCCGGGATGGAACCAGTTCTTCTCGCAGACTTCGGTGCTCGACGAGCATATAGCCCTTCAGGAAAACATGGGAGTGATGCTCGTACCGACCAACGAGGCTATGGACTACTTCTGGAACAACGGTCCTGGAAAGGTCCTCAAGAACCGTTACGGTACATGGGAGAACGTGCCTGACAAGGTTGTGAGCAAGCTCATCAATGTCAACATGCTCAACTCGTTCGTGAACTCAGTACCATCGAAGTTCAAGACCGTCCTGAACGATGCAAACGACGAACTGGGACTTGAGACTTCTGCTGTCGACCATGTCTACATGGCTTGCAACGGTGCCGTATATGCAACGAACAAGGTGTTCAGTCCTGTTGCCTACATCAGCGTACACTTCCCTGCTCTCGTGAACGAGACGATGAGCGTGTTCTACTGGGGTATCGAACAGCTGGGATATGACGTGTACCTCAACTCGCAGAACTCATTCTACAGCCTGTTCATCCCGGACAACGAGGCTCTCCTCAACTATGTCGACCCTTGTTCTTACGGAAAGACATCAACTCAGCTGTTCCGCTTCCACTACAAGCCGAACGCTCCGACAGAGAGAGAGAAGGTATGGGCTTCGATATGGAACTACGACACTGAAAACGGTGCCGTGACCGACTCCATCGGCGAGGCTTCATACGACCAGATTACAAGTCGCCTGAAGGACATTCTCGACTATCACATCATCGTCGGTGACATCAGCGACGGAAACACTTACTACAACACAAAGGGTGGTGGTGTGATAAAGGTAGAGAACGTGGCAGCAGGTACCGGTGCCGGTGGCATGAGGATTTACGGAAGTCTTCAGTCAGACCAGAACAAGCCTGTGAATGTTGCTGAAATCTACGACATGACAAAGGACGAGAACGGACAGAAGATGGGTAACGGAAAGTCGTACATCATCGAGTCCGCTCCTCTGATGACTACCCAGAAGGCAGTAAGCGACATCCTCAGGGAACATGAGGAATTCAGTGCCTTCCGCCAGTTGCTGGAAAGTAGCCAGTACCTGGAGACGAAGCACGTGATAGGAACTGACCAGCACGGATGTGCAAGCGAGAACATCAGCCTGTTCAACACATTCAACTACACAGTGTTCGTCCCTACGAACGAGTCAATCTACAAGCTTCAGGCCGACGGTGAGCTTCCAACCTGGGAACAGGTGGATGCCGAAGAGGATGAGGAGAAGCAGGACAGCCTGAGGAACGAGATAGAGATGTTCATCAAGTACCACATTCAGGATAACTCCATATATGTTGGTGCAGGAGACTCAAACGGAAAATACGAGACTGCAGCTTATCTGGTGGAAGACGAGAACCTGCTCTACCAGAAGCTCAACACAACAGCTTCCAATGATGGTATCAGCATAGAGGACCAGACGGGCAATGTACGCCACGTGGTGAAGACTCCTGGCCTCTACAACCTGATGGCACGTGAATACCAGTATGATGCTGCTGATGCAATCCGTGCAGGCAACCTCTACACGTCAAGCTACGCTGTGGTTCATCTGATTGATGGCTGTCTCAATTACAAGAAAGGAGGCGCACAATGAAAAAGGTTAAAGGTTATAGCACGCTTCGCTGTAGGTTAAAGGTTAAGGGCTTAGTACTTTTCACTATTCTCTTTTCACTTTTCACTCTGAGTTATGCTCAGAAGGCAGGCGACATGATAAGTGGAAACGTGTCGGACGAATATGGTCCGCTGATGCAGGCTAATGTCGTGGAAATGGATGCAGCCAACCGTATCGTTGCCCACGGAGTGACAGATATCAACGGTAACTTCTCTTTCCGACTTGTCAATCCAAAGGACAAGATTCGTATCAGCTATGTAGGCTGTGCCACTCAGACGGTATCCATCAACAAGACCTACTACAAGATTGTCATGAAGAGTGCCACTCAGATTGCTCCTGTGGAAATCAAGGCAGTGAAGAGGACCCAGTCGAACATGAGCCTCCCTATCCCGGAGAGAGAACTGTCCGTAGCATCGCAGAGCATCGACATGAAGGAATTCGAGGGACTTGGCTTCACCAGTGTCGACGAAGCACTCCAGGGACGAATCTCCGGACTCGACATCATTGCCAACTCAGGTAACCTCGGTGCCGGTACTACCATGCGACTTCGTGGTGTCAGCAGTATCAACGGCAGTTCCGAACCTCTGATAGTAGTCGACGGAAACATCTTCGAGAGCGATTACAAGGATGGCTTTGACTACAACAACGCCACTCAAGAACAGTTTGCAGAACTCCTCAACGTGAACCCTGACGACATCGCCAACATCAACGTGCTGAAGGACGCTGCCGGAACCGCACTCTATGGTTCCCAGGGTGCCAACGGTGTGATTGAGATCAAGACCAAGCGTGGTGCAAGGGGCAAGACACGACTCCAGTACTCCTACCGTGCCACCATGACCAAGCAGCCGAAGGGCCTCAGAATGCTCGACGGAGACCACTACACCATGCTCATGAAGGAAGAGTACTACAATCCTCGCCTGAGTGATGCTGCCTCCGACATCATCGAGTTCAACTACGACCCTTCATGGACAGAGTACGAGATGTACAACAACAATACTGACTGGCGCGACCAGGTAATCCAGACAGGACTCCTCCAGAAGCACAACGTAAGTATCAGCGGTGGTGGCGAGAAGGCGAACTTCCGAATCAGTGCTGGATATGACCACCAGACGGGTAGTATCATCAAGCAGGTCCTCGACCGATTCACCACCCGTGTGGCACTCGACTACTTCGTGAGCGACCGAATAAAGATTGTCACTAACTTCAACATGACCTATACCGACAACCAGAGGAACTACTCCGACCTGCTCGGTATAGCCTACCAGAAGATGCCTAACCTCTCCGTCTACGAGCAGGATGCACAGGGCAACGACACACCTTATTATTATCACATGCTCAACGACTACAGTTCCGAGCTCTCCGACCAGTACAACCTCGTGAATCCGGTAGCCCTTGCCCATCAGGCACAGAGCGAGGAATCCACATACCAGATTCAGCCTGAATTCCAGCTTGTGTACAACCTCCTCGGTGTTCAGGATGACGAGACTCAGCTGAAGTACGAAGGTAAGGTGCTGTTCAACATTTTCAATAAGTATAACGACACATATTATCCAAGTAGCCTCGTGACAAACGGCTGGTCAAGCACCAATAACAACAAGGTTACGAACGACTCTCACAAGAGTACGGCAATCACGACCACTCACACCCTCACATTCATTCCTCATTTCAGCAACACCGACCACAGTTTCATGGCACTCGCCCGCTTCCAGCTCACTGACGGTAGCAGCAAGGGACAGAACAACACCCTCTACGGCCTGCCTTCAGGAACCATCAAGTCGGGTGCATCAGAAGGAATCGTAAGTGGTGTGGGAACATCCACAGGCCAGTGGAGAAGCGTATACCTCACCTTCTCTGCCCACTATGCCTACAAGGGAAAGTACATTGCCGACTTCACTCTCCGTCGAGACGGAAGCACGAAGTTCGGTGACAGTAACCGCTGGGGTAACTTCCCTGCATTGTCACTGAGATGGAACGTCTCAGACGAGGCATGGTTCAACAAGGCAAAATGGCTGAGCATGCTGTCAATCCGTCCAGGATGGGGTATTGCAGGTACACCTCCGGGAAGTGAGTACCTCTACTTCTCACGCTATGCAAATGGTACTGCCTACAACGGAAACGGTTCCATCTACCAGAGCAACATCCGTCTGAGTACACTGCAGTGGGAAGAGAAGGAAACCTGGAACGTCGGTTTCGACTTCGGGCTCTTCGACAACAAGGTCAACGGTGACGTCAACATCTACACCCAGCAGTCACGTCAGTTGCTCCAGTACAACCAGAACATCCCAAGTTCATCAGGTTTCGCCAATCTCTCCGTGCTCAACAACGGTAAGATGAGAAACAACGGATGGGAGTTCAACATCAGGACCAACGGCCTGTTCCGCAAGGGCAAGTTCAACGTAGACTTTAATGTCACCTTTGCCAACAACCGCAACGAAATCACCGAACTCGACGAGACTATCCTCAGCAACATGAATCACGACTTCGACCACCAGAATGGTTCCTACCTTGCACGAGTTCAGCTCTACAACCCATTCGGAAGTATCTACGGTTTCCGCTACAAGGGCGTGTACCAGTACAGCAAGTACTCTCCTGTAGAAATACCTGGAGTAAGTGGTCCAGACGCTCCTGTTGCCCGTGATGCAGAAGGAAACGTGGTAGTCGACAAATATGGACTCACTGTCCCGATGGTATTCTGCTACGACAGCGACAACAACACAAGCATCTACGAATTCAAGGGTGGTGATGCCATCTATGAAGACATCAACCACGACGGTCAGATCAACGAGCTCGACATCGTCTACCTCGGCAGTTCACTTCCTAAGGTCACCGGTGGATGGGGATTCAGAATCACCTACGGACACTGGTCACTGAACAACCAGTTCAACTTCCGTTTTGGAAACAAGGTTGTCAACAAGGCCCGTATGCTTGCCGAGAACATGTATGGCAACAACAACCAGAGTGCTGCCGTCAACTGGCGCTGGCGTGTGGAAGGCGACAAGGTAGAGATACCTCGCGCACTCTATCAGGCTGGTTACAACTGGCTGGGAAGCGACAGGTTCATGGAAGATGCATCGTTCATGCGTCTGAACTACACACAGCTTTCCTATACTTTCGACAACAAGCTCATCAAGAACTGGGGACTCAGCCAGCTGCGTCTTGACTTCAGTGTCAACAACGTATTCTGTATCACAGGCTACAGCGGCGCTGACCCAGAAGTAGGATATGGAGGCTATAATGTGGCAACCGATAATGCCCGCACCCCGCGTCCACGTACATACCAACTTGGTTTAACTGTTCAATTCTAAAAGAAAGGAGACAGATATGAAGACGAAAAATATAATTAATGCTATTTTGTTCTCAGCCGCTACCCTGTCACTGAGTTCATGTGGAGACTTCCTTACTATCACTCCTCAGAACGAGATTGTGCTGGAGAATTTCTGGACGGAAGAAGCCGATGTGACGAGCGTGCTCACAAGCTGCTATGCTCAGCTGTCATCAAGCGACTGCGTCAGCAGGATGATTATCTGGGGCGAACTCAGGAGTGACGACATGACCAACGGTGCAAGTACAAACAACGATATCAGGGAAATACTCAAGGAAAACATACTTGAGACTAACTCAAACGTGACATGGCAGTGTTTCTATCAGTGCATCAACCGTTGCAATACGGTCATCCACTATGCTCCGATGGTCAATGCCAAAGACCCTAACTTTACAGACTCTGAACTGAGTGCCACCATTGCCGAGGCAACAGTGCTCAGGTCTCTGTGCTATTTCTATCTTCTCCGTACATTCAGGGACATTCCGTATGTGACAGAGCCTTCCATCGACGATACGAAGAGCTTTGTAGTTCCTGCCACTCCGTTCTATGACGTGCTCGACAGCCTCATCAACGATGTGGAGAGAGTGAAGGACGATGCAGTGCGTTCCTATGGCGAGGAGACAATAGAGAATACGTGCCGTATCACCCGCTGGGCTGCATACGCCCTGCTGGCTGACATGTATCTCTGGAAGAGTGACTACCAGAACACCATCAAGTACTGCGACCTCGTCATCAACGAGAAGATAAGACAGTATGAGGAGGAAAGGGAAGAGAATCCTACATCCCTGACAGTGGAACTCTACGGAAAATATCCGCTCATCTCCGAATCACCTGCAGGAAGCAGCGAGTCGGGTAATGCCTACAACGAGATATTCGGCACCGGCAACTCGTTCGAGAGCATCTTCGAACTTGCTTTCGAGAGAGACAAGTCGGAATCGAACTCTTCCATCTCCAGTATGTATGGCAGCAGCAGTTCCAACGGTACAATCTCAGCTCCGGTCTTCCTCTTCCAGGAAGCATACAGCGGAAACAACAAGTACTTCCGCAAGACAGACTGCCGCTATCTTGAGAACATGGAAGAATCATCTGCAAAGATTCTCATCAGGAAATATGTGAACCAGAGTTGCAGTTTCAAGACTTCCACCACTACAGGTACTGCACCGACCGTAAAGAGCGAGGCACGTACAAGCAACTATGCAAACTGGATTATCTACCGTCTGACCGACGTGATGCTCATGAAGGCCGAGGCTGAGGTAGAGCTTGCAGGTGAGGTGGCAGAAGAGGGAATAACCGAGGAACAGACATCTCACTACCGCAGTGCGTTCTCCTGTGTGTCTGCCGTATGGAAGCGTGCAAACAACAAGCGTATTGCCACTGCCGACACTCTTATCTATGCTGACTATGCATCATCCCGTCTTACAATGGAAGACTTAGTGTTCGGAGAACGTCAGCGCGAGTTCATCTTCGAAGGCAAACGCTGGTACGACCTTGTACGCCTCTGCCTGAGAGAAAAGGACAATGCCCGGATGATCGAGGCCGTACTCCCTAAGTTTGAGGAAAACGGTGCTGCAATACGAATCCGTCTTGCCGCACAGGATGCTCTCTTCTGGCCATACAGTGAAAATGAACTGAAGGCTAATACTCTGCTGAAACAGAATGAAGCCTATGTCAGAAACGATGGTTTTGAAATCTAATGAAGGATGAACAATGAAAAAATGACTATGACTATGACTAAGAACAATATTTTAGCAACCGTATTCTCGATGATTCTTTCATTGGGTTTCCTGACTTCCTGTTCAGACGAGCCTGACCGCGAAAACTACTATACCTTTACCAAGGAGATGATCAGCGACTATCTCGTGAACAGAAGTGAAACTTACAGCGACTTTGTGGAGATTCTCAACAAGTCGAAGATGATGGGTATGATGGCAACATACGGAACTTACACCTGTTTTGCTCCTACAAATGCTGCAATCGAAGAATACCTCAAGAACGTGAAGGGACTGTCCTCCGTAAGTGAGATGACTGTCGCCGACTGTGATACACTGGCGTGGAACCACATCATCAAGAAGGCGTATTTCACTACCGACCTCAGTGACGGTAACTTCCCTATGGCAAACCTCAACGACCGCTATCTGACTTTCTCGTGTGACAACGACACCCTGAATGGCGGCAATATCATCTACTATGTCAACAAGGCTTCACGCCTGATTGTGCGCGACGACTCGGTTGTGAATGGTGTGGTCCACACCATTGACCATGTCATCCAGCCAAGCAATCAGTATCTTCCAGAACTGATAGCAGCCAACAAGGATATCACAATCTTTGCCGAAGCACTTGCAAAGACGGGACTGAAGGACAGTATGTTCCAGTATATCGACGAGACCTACACCTGTGGTTCTGACTCCGTCAACAAGGGATTCACTTATTCCCGAGTAGGCGAGACAGGGCATTTCTGCAAGTACATCGGAACACGAATGAAGCGCTATTCGGCATTCGTTGAGACCGACAGTATCTACAGACTCAACGGCATCAACAACCTCGATGACCTTATTGCCTACGCAAAGACAGTCTACGACGAGGTCTATCCTGAGGATGCAGGCAAGCACGATGATGAATGGACAAACCGCAAGAACCCGCTCAACCGTTTCGTGGCTTACCACCTGCTACCTTATTATGGTGGTTACAACGACTGGACAATCAGTGAGTCGGGTATCGACTACAAGACTACCTGTGCCGTGACAGGCAAGATAGACTGTACTGACTGGTACACCACTCTCATGCCAGGAGCAATGGTCAAGATGAGCAGTCCTTCACGCGGATTATTCATCAACCGCAAGGGTGTAGGCAACAAGGCACCTGTGCTGGGTGTGAAGGTGCTCTCACCTTCTGAGATTGGTGATGTTGACCAGCAGGCACTCAATGGTATTATTCATTATATTGATGGGATATTGACCTATAACACAACGACTCGTGATGTTGTGTTCAACGACCGTATCCGTATTGACGCCATTACCCTTTCACCTGAATTCATGAACTGCGGTGCCAGAGGAACAACTGACAATGCCGTAGGTTTCAAGAAAGTAGAAGGCTGGGACTTCCACGGACAGAACCCGCGCCTGATGCTTCGCGAAAGAGGTGTGTGGATGGCAACTTACTCTGATGCCGTCGACCTCACAGGCCAGTTCGATATCAGTTTCAAGCTCCCTCCAGTTCCTGAAAACACTTACGAGATTCGTTTCGCTGTAGGAATCAGCGAATACCGTGGAGCCGTTCAGGTCTATTTCGGTGAGAAGAACAACATGAAGCCAATGGGCCTCCCGATTGACTTCCGTATCTGGGGAACAGATCCATCCATTGGCTGGGTAGCCGACACAGGTGATGAGGATGCTGACCGTGCCATCGACAAGGCAATGCACAACCGAGGATGGATGAAGGAGATGGATACCTGGTTGCAGGGTGGATCCAACAACCTCCGCGAGAACAACGGTAAGCTGCGTAAGGTCCTGTGTACTCAGACCATGTCGCCAGACAAGGAGTACTGGTTGCGTATACGCCTCGTCATTGAAAATCCAGAGGCAGAGTTGCCAATCAACTACATTGAACTCTGTCCTAAGAGTGTTTACGATGGACTTACAGCAGAAGATACTCACTGATAATGACAATGAAAATAACTATGACTATGACAATGAAAAGTAAAAATATAATAAAGCTAATGGCTCTCATGGCATTGTCGTTAGGCTTTGTGTCATGCTCTGATACCTGGGATGACCATTATGATGAGCGGCCGGCATCAGCCGACAAGACTCTCCTGCAACTGATCAAGGAGGATAGTTCGCTTTCTGACTTCCTGCAGTTGCTCCAGAACACTCATCTTTACAACAATAATCATCGCACTAATGTGACATACGCCGACCTTCTCGACTGCGACCAGAGCCTCACCGTATGGGCACCAAAGAACGGGACATTCGATATTGAGTCCCTGCTGAAGGAATGTGCCACCGAACAGGGTGACTCCATGACTGGTCAGCATATAGTAGGCAATCACATTGCTCATACCCTCTTCCTGTCAACAAAGCTGGACACTCAGCTGGGATACATCAGGATGCACAACAATAAGCAGATAGTAATCGAGGATATGCCTTCATGCCTCTCAACCGACATCCCTGCCCGGAATGGTCTGCTTAATATTGTCGGGGAAGCACTTCCTTACAGTTACAATCTTTATGAATGTATTACATCCATGGATAATGCAGCCCATATCGGACGGTTCCTGAAGAAGTACGAACGTCAGGAACTCGACGAGAATGCCAGCATCCAGCGTGGAATTGAGGACGGAAAGAAAGTGTATAGCGACTCAGTGATGATTCGCGAGAACATCCTCTTCAGGACTTTTGGAAAGATAAGCGACGAAGACAGTTCATACGTTGCATTCCTTCCTACTGAGGAAATATGGAAGGATGCCCTGGACAAGGCATCACCTTATTTCTATTATGGTGAAGGTGCCGTTGCCGATTCCATCAGTCAATATTGGAAGAACCTGCTGCTCATGCAGGACCTGTTCTATAACTGGAACGAACAGACATCCATTTCTGATTCCATACGTTCTACAAGTTACTCCAGCAGGACTCCTGAATACAATGTCTATTATCGTCCTCTCAGCGATGATGGAATCCTCTCACCTAAGTATGTCAACGGAGAACAGGAATGTAGCAACGGAACGATTTACCACATGCATGCATGGCCTTTCACTAAGGAACAGCTCTATTTCCGCCCTGTAAAGGTGGAGGGCGAACGTGAGGCCAATATCATCGAAAGCAAGGACTGTACGTTCAACAACCGCAGTGTACGTGCCGACAGTGTGTCGGGAAATGGTTATCTCGACATCGTTCCACGAACAGCTACATCCAACTGGACAGCTACATTCGAGATTGCCAACACACTTTCCGGAACTTACGACATCTGTGCCGTGATTCTGCCGAAGACAGTCTTTAATGCATTCTCACGCGATGTCAAGCCAAACAAGTTCATCGCCACTCTCAACTATGTCGACAGTCTTGGGAACAAGTCGCAGGCAGTATTCAAGGAGGAGAAGAGCAACGACCCTTACAGGGTAGACACAGTGACTATCGGCCGTTTCACTCTCCCAGTCTGCAACTACGGACAGCCTGACAGCAAGGTCAGCCTGCAACTGCAGTGCAGTGTCAAGAACAGCCAGGTGAAGTTCTCCCGTGAAATGTATCTGGATTGTGTTTACCTTAAGCCAGTAAGAAAGGAGGAAGGAAAATGAAAAATATTATAGGTTATATGTGGTTCCTGAGCCAGTCGAAGGGAAAGGTTAAGGGCTTGGTACTCTTCACTATTCTCTTTTCACTTTTCACTCTGAGCTATGCTCAGTCTGAGTCCCTTCTTGAAATCAAGGGAAAGGTAATTGATGCGTCTACCAAGATGCCTGCAAGCGGTGTGAAGGTTGTCGCTTTCAATGACCGCCGCTACACAGCCATGACCAACGAAGAGGGTACATACACTATAAAGGTACCTGAGTATGCCACCTCGCTCACGTTCTCTGCCGAAGGTTACAACCTCGTTCAGCAACCTATCCGCAAGGGAGAACAGCCTACGGTGCAGATGTATTCTGACAAGTTTCAGGAAATCTACTCTCCAGCCATCACGGCTACGAGCAAGAAGACTGCCGGCATCGGCTACAACAACAACGACATCAGCGTTGACGGACAGATTCAGCAGCAGCTGGGTGGCGATATGTTCACTCGTATCCGCAGCGGAGAACCTGGAGTGGGAGTCATGATGCTCATGAACGGACTCAACTCACTCAATGCAGGGGCTCAGCCTCTGGTTGTCATCGACGGAGTAATCCAGTACATGCAGTACAACCAGAGTTCCCTCCACGATGGATTCTTCAACAACCTCCTCTCCAATATCATGGTCGAGGACATCGAGAAGATAAGTGTACTCAAGAACGGTACTGCCATCTATGGTTCCCAGGGAGCCAACGGAGTGTTGCTCATAGAGACAAAGCGCAACAAGAGCATGGCTACGAAGATTGACGTCAGCATAGGCGGCAGCTACGAGCTCACACCTAAGACTCCTGACATGATGGATGCAAGTGAGTTCCGCATTTATGCTTCTGAGCTTATCGGAACTACAGGAACAAAGAAGAACTCCTTCAAGTTCCTCCAGACCGACCCTAAGTACTATTATTATAATCAGTATCACAACAACACTGACTGGACCAAGCTGGTCTACGACGAGGCATTCACCCAGAACTACAGCATCAATGTCCAGGGTGGTGACGATGTCGCTAACTACAACCTCTCAGTGGGATATGCCAAGAGCGATGCCACCCTCAAGGACACCGACTTCAAGCGATTCAATCTCCGTCTGAACTCCGACATCGTTCTCTCGAAGTCAATCAACATCCGCTTCGATGCTTCTTACAGCGACGTGACCCGCGACATGAGAGACGATGGTGCATCCTCCAGCCTTGCCACTGCCAATGCACGCTACGGAGTCATCTCTGCACCTGGATTCCTCAGTCTGGTGAAGTCACCTTTCCTCAGTCCGTATGCATTCGACACCAACGGCAATATCTCCGACTATCTTGCCGATGCCGACGACTATCTCTCCGACGTCCTTGCAAAGGAAAGCTGGAGAACCAGTCTTGCCAATCCTATGAGCATACTCGATAATGGTGAGGGCGACAACAAGAACTATTTCGGAAACCGAATCATCAACATTGCCGTCACTCCTAAGTGGGACATCAACAAGCACTGGTCGCTCTCCGAGCACTTTGCATTCCAGATTGTCAACACCGACGAGAACTACTATCTGCCTCGCAACGGAGTGCCTGACTATGAAGTGGAGACGGTAGGACAGGTGGAAAATCAGGTCAGCGCACTTGCAGGACGCTACATCGGACTGATGAGCGACACCTACTTCAACTATGATCAGCGCTGGGATGCCCACAAACTCAGTCTCCGTGGAGGATTCCGCTATATCAACAACAACTATAAGGTCAACACCCAGACAGGCTACAACTCAGGAAACGACAAGACCCCTAACATGTCGTCGTCTCTCCAGTTCAAGAATACCGATGGCGACGAGGACAAGTCCATCAACATGAACTACTACCTCACAGGCGACTACAACTACCGTGAGCGCTACTACCTCTCTGCCGGTCTGAGTTTCAACGGCTCGTCGAAGTTCGGTACCGATGCTGCCGACGGAATCAAGATTGGAAACTATGCATGGGGCATCTTCCCTTCTGCACAGCTGGCATGGGTGGTATCAAACGAAGACTGGTGCAACTTGTACGGACTTGACTTCCTCAAGCTCAATGTCGGTTTCGACCTCTCCGGCAACGACAATGTCAATCCTATTGCCAACCGTACATATTTCGTTGCAGGCAAGCTCTTCAACACCATTGGTACACTCTCTATGGGCAATATCGGCAACACGAAACTCCAGTGGGAGACCACAAGCCGCATCACGGCTGGAGCACAGCTGGCTGCATTCAACAACCGACTCCATGTTGCCTTCAACTACTTCTTCGGAAATACCTACAACCTGCTTAGTCTCAACGACCTCTCCTATCTCTCAGGACTCTATACCAACTGGGGCAACGACGGTCGTCTGCAGAATGAGGGATTCGATGTCAGTGCCAACCTGAAGATTCTCTCACTCAAGGACTGGAAATGGGACTTCGGAATGAGCGTAGGTCACTACAAGAATGAAATCAGGCGTCTTCCTAACGGAAAGGACTATATGACCACTCCGCTCTATGGTGCCACCATACTCACTCAGGTGGGCAAGGCTGCCAACCTCTTCTACGGTTACCGCACCGACGGAGTTTATGCAACAACTGATGAGGCTAACCAGTCAGGTCTTTACATTGCTTCGCCAAACGGAACCAACGCTTACTTCCAGGCAGGTGACATGAAGTTCGTAGATACTGACGGCAATGGTTCGATAGGTGAGGAAGACATGCAGGTCATCGGTGATCCTAATCCTGATATCTACGGAAACCTGTCTACCAACCTTTCGTGGAAGCACTTTACTCTCTCAGTGCTCTTCAACTACTCACTTGGCAACGACATCTTCAACTATCAGCGCAGCATACTCGAGAGTGGTTCTTACTTCTACAACCAGACCACTGCCATGACCCGCCGATGGACTCACGAAGGACAGCAGACCGACATCCCTCGCGCTTCATACCTTGATGCCATGGGTAACAGCCGGTTCTCTGACCGCTGGATTGAGGACGGAAGCTACATCAAGCTGAAGAGCGTCAGTCTTGCATACGACATCCCTATCCACAACACTTATCTTCAGGGAATCACCATCTGGGGATCGGCAAACAACCTCTTCACCATTACGAAGTATCTCGGTGGCGATCCTGAGTTCAGTGCATTCAACAGCATCGTTGGCATGGGCATTGACCGCGGACTCCTCGGACAGGGAACCAATTTCGCTCTTGGAGTAAAGATTAACCTCTAAAATGAAGAAAGAAAATGAAAAAGGAAAATATCATAAAGCTAATGGCTAAAGGTCAGTTGCTGATAGCCATAATAGGAGTATCCCTTGCTTCATGTGCTGACGTAGAGTCTGACCTGGTAGAGTTTCAGGAGGACAACCGTCTGAACTCGGCCAACGACTCCATCTATTCCTTCATGGGCATTGTGGGCAAGATGCAGATGATTGCCGACCGTACCGTCCTGCTCGGCGAGATCCGTGGCGACCTTACGTCTGTCACTTCCACGGTCTCTTCCGACCTCAAGGCACTGGCTGATTTCACTGCCGGCACGGAGAACAAGTACAATAACGCTCGTGACTACTATGCCATAATCCAGAACTGCAACTATTTCCTCAACAATGTGGATCTCTCGCTCAAGAAGCGTGGCGACTCCATCTTTGTCAGGGAATTTGCGGCAATCAAGACTTTCCGTGCATGGACCTATCTCCAGCTGGCACTGAACTACGGCAGCGTGCCGTTCGTCACTGAGCCGATCCTGGAAGAGAAGGATGCCGATCCTAACCTTTACGAGAAGTATGACATTGCCGACATCTGCAGGTACTTCATCACCGACCTTGCTCCGTACGTCGACACCAAGTTCCCCGACTACGGAAACATTGGTGGTTTCTCGTCAAGGAACTTCTGCATTCCGGTCCGCGTACTCCTCGGCGACCTCTGTCTCTGGGCAGGCGAATACAAGCAGGCTGCAAAGTACTACCACGACTACCTCTCAAACCACAACTCACCGCATCCTGTGCAGAACTATGGCATCACATGGCGCGACACTGAGTTCCAGGGCACTGTCGACTCCTATTCGTCTCAGGCACTGTCGAACAGCTCCGAGGTGCTGACCTACATACCGCTCTCCTCGAGCGAGTATGAAGGCATCACAACCGAACTCGACGACGTGTTCACATCCACTACCGACAACAACTATTTCAATCAGGTCACATATTCGAATGCCTATGCCAGTCTGTCGAAGGGCCAGCTCTATACCTATATATATAATGACCCTAACACCCTTCGTGCCGACACCATCCATCCATCCGATTCTGTTGTCTACACCGACGAGATTCTCCGTGGCGACCTCCGTCTCTCATCCGTATATCAGATCAGTTTCTCTGGATCATCCGATGCCACTCAGAACGTATACCGCCAGAAGATGAGCAAGCTGCTCTCTGACCGCATTGCCATCTATCGCAAGACTCCGGTCTACCTGCGCTATGCCGAGGCACTCAACCGTGCCGGATATCCTCAGTGCGCATTCGCCATCCTGAAGTACGGACTCTGCGACGACAATGTCCACTACTACCAGTCCGACGAATACCTCCGTGCCGGTGACCTCGTGAAGTTCGACAGTCGTGACTTCTCGCGCACCAACACCATCGGCATCCATGCCCGTGGTTGCGGACAGTGCGAGGCCGACACTCTCTACGCCATTCCTGTCCTTGCCACTCAGGCCGACAGCATAGAATATGTAGAGAACGCAATCTGCGACGAGATGGCACTCGAGACTGCTACTGAGGGCTACCGTTTCTACGACCTCATGCGAATAGCACGCCACAAGGGCAGTCCTTCCTTCCTCGCAGCGAAGGTGGCAAACCGTGACGGATACACCGACCCGGCACTCTTCCAGCTTCTCTCCGACGAGAAGAACTGGTACCTGCCACTGGAATAAAGGTCATGGACTACATACTACAAGAAAAGCCTCCTTCATCGGGAGGCTTTCTTATTGAGAGAATTGAAACACCAATCGGTCTTTCTCTGGACCACTCTGTCCCTCCCCTCTGGAGGAGAAGCCAGGTTCAGGTCATTTGGTTTTGTTAAAAGCTATTATTTGTTTTGTTTGTATCTTCCTTCTTGTCACCTATGGCAGTACTGTCAGCCTGCGCAATGGCATCCGACTTCTTCTGGTCAATCACCTTTATCCGAGCCGATATGTTTTCCTGACGGATGTAAGTGTCCGATGGCTCGTCTGGGCTGACTGCATTACGGTCGGCAACATGCTGGGCAGTCGTACCGACTGTTATGACTACGGCAATCACGGCAGCAGCCTTGAAGAAAGGATAGACTATCCTCTTCGTGCCTTGCCACCAGTTTGTAGTCCTGCCGATGGTCCGTCCCGTCTCGTTCCCAGTCATCTCCATCATCTTCATGTCAAAGTCCTCGCCGAGTCCTTCGATTGACTCAGGAACCGCTGTGTACTGGAAGAGTGGGGCATACTGCTGCAGTTCAGCAGGGATGTCCGTCTGACTGAAGAATGACCGCAGAATCTGCTCTTCCTCGAGAGTAGTTTCACACAGCCAGTACCGCTGCAACAGTTGTTCTATGTATTTATAATCCATAATTTCCTTAATCTTTAGTTTTTTGCCATTAGCCGTTAGCCATTTGCCATCAGCTTCTCTCGAAGCGTTTCCCTTCCCCTGAAGATAGTCACCTTCACGTCGGCTTCGCTGATATTCATCACCTCCGCAATTTCCTTGTACGACTTTCCCTCTATGTCCCTGAGCTGAATGGCAGTCCTCTGTTTCTCCGGCAGTCCGTCGATGGCCATTCTTACCATGAGCATCCTTTCCTGCCTTATCATCTCCTCGTCAGCCATGGGAGAGCTGTCCTTCTGGTCATGAACGGACTCGTCAAGCGATGAGTTCCGGTGTTCGTGGTGTCGGAGCAAGTCCAGTGCGAGATTCCTGCAGATTGTCAGCGAGTAGTTCTCGATGTTGTCGATGTCCGTCCATTTCTCCCGGTCGTTCCACATCCTCAGGAGAGTGTCCTGAACTATATCTTCCGCCTCCTCCCTGCCCTGAGTGACACGCAGTGCCAGTCTGAAGAGTTTGTCCTTAAGCGGCAAGATATCTGTTCTGAAACTGATTTCCTTCATGACTCTCTATTATTACCAGACGAACGACAACACGAAAAGTTACAGCAAAGATGCAATTTTTTCGCTCACGTCATCAATATCCTTCTCAGTACGCATTGTAGGGATGTCGAACACCACGTCAGCCTTCGTGTAGTACGGTTCCCTTTCCGCCAGGTTACGGCTGATGAACCTGCTCATCTCCTCGTCGTCCATTCCTTCAAGCAGCGGTCTGCCCGAAGGCTTGTCCTTCATCGTGATATGGATATGCTCCATCAGGGTTTCCACCGAGGCATTCAGGTACACCGTCCTGCCGTTCCTCTTCATGAAATCCATGTTGTCGAAGAAGCACGGAGTGCCACCACCCACGGCCACCACCACATTCTTCATTGCAGCCGTCTCCCGCAGCATATCCCGTTCCAGGTTCCTGAATCCGTCCTCCCCCCTCTCGGCAAAGATGTCCTTCACGGCCATTCCCCCCCTGTCCTCGATCATCCAGTCCAGGTCGCGGAACTCCCATCCCAGCCTCTCGGCCAGTCGTTTTCCCACCGTCGTCTTTCCGGCACCCATGTACCCCAGCAGGTAGACCAGTTCATTCTTCATTGTTCATTCTTTAAAAGCAGAACAAGTCACTTGTTGTCAGCAGTCCGCTGTGCTTTGCAGTATATTCTGCAGCCAGCACTGCACCCAGGGCAAAGCCCTTCCTCGAGTGAGCGTCGTGAGTGATGGTGATCATGTCCGCTTCGCTGTCGTAGCGTATGGAGTGGATGCCCGGCACCTCTCCTTCCCTGATGGATTCGATAGGCACCTCGCTGACCCTGTCGATCCTCTCCACTATCTCGTCAGCAAGAGTGATGGCAGTACCGCTCGGCGCATCCAGCTTGTGGACGTGATGAGTCTCCGTCATGCTTACCGAATAATCCCCGAACCCGTTCATTATCTTCGCGAGATACCTGTTCACAGCCGAGAATATGGCAACCCCCACACTGAAGTTCGAAGCCCAGAAGAGAGTCTTCCCCTCCTTTTCACAAGCCCTCCTCACGTCGTCGCCGTGGTCCTTCAGCCATCCAGTGCTGCCACTCACCACCTTCACGCCCTGTTCCCAGGCCTTCAGGTAGTTGCCGTAAGCCACCTGTGGAGCCGTGAACTCTATAGCCACGTCCGCACTCCTGAACTCGTCAGAGTCAAAGTCATTCAAGTTGTCTACATCGATGATGCAGACAATCTCATGACCACGCTCCCGGGCAATCTGCTCGATCATCCTGCCCATCTTACCATAACCAATCAATGCAATTTTCATGTTCCTGAAATTAATTATGTGCAAAGTTAGCTAAAAATCCCGACTTTTTTCATACATTTGCAGAAAATAAGACTACAAAGGAAAGCAACATCACGTGCAGACCGACAATTTGAAGGCATAAGACAACTGCTCAATGGAAGAAATGCTACATTATGTGTGGGAACACAAGATTTTCCCACTGAGGGAATTATTCACGACAGACGGTCAGGTCGTCGAGGTCATCAATCCTGGTCTCCACAACACTGACTCCGGTCCCGACTTCCTCAATGCGAGAATCACGATTGCAGGGATATCCTGGGTCGGAAACGTAGAAATCCATGTCAAGGCATCCGACTGGCATCTCCACCATCACGACTCCAATCCTGCCTACGACAATGTAATCCTCCATGTAGTCGCATCAGATGACTGCGCTATTTCATCGCCCGACGGAACACCAATCCCACAGCTCCTGCTGCCCATTCCCGACTTCGTCCGCCACAACTACGACAGTCTGTTGGCCTCTCAGGCCAGTCCACGCTGCAAGGATGTGATCCGTGGCATTCCACCGTTCTTCATCCACAACTGGCTGTCTGCACTTCAGGTGGAACGACTCGAATATCGTGCTCGGCAGATTGACGAACGTCTTGCCAGATGTGGCAACGACTGGGAACATGCCCTTTTCGTCACGATAGCCCGCAACTTCGGTTTTGGCATCAATGGCGATGCCTTCGAGGCCTGGGCATATTCCATTCCAATGACCGCAATCTACAAGCATCGTGACAACCTGTTCCAGATAGAAGCCATCTTCTTCGGACAGGCAGGACTCCTCGACGACAGGATGATTCCGGAAGTCTATCATCCGTCCATCCCCACCGACACCTATCTCCAGCAGCTCAGGAAGGAATACCAGTATCTCAGCCATAAGTTCGGCCTCACGCCCATGAACCCCGTCCTCTGGAAGTTCCTACGGCTACGTCCACAGAATTTCCCGCACATACGCATCGCACAGCTGGCAATGATGTGGGTCGAGCAGACATGCAGCTTCTCCCGCCTCATCAATGCTTCTGACATCTCTCAGCTCCGTGAATCCCTCCAGGCTCATGTCAGCCCTTACTGGAAACGCCACTATACATTCGCATCCACCGAATCAGCAGAAACCGACAAGCACCTCACTGATTCCTCAAAAGACCTTGTCATCATCAACACCGTCTCTCCGTTCCTTTTCGCTTACGGTAAGTACCGGAATCAGGAAAACCTCTGCGAACGGGCCATCAGCCTGCTCGAGACCATCAGGCCCGAGGACAACCGGTACGTCCGCGAATGGCAGAGTGCAGGAGTGGACTGCAGGAACGCAGCCGATTCCCAGGCCATCATCCATCTCGCACAGCACTACTGCACACCCCACGACTGCCTCCGCTGTCGTTTCGGCTACGAGTTCATCCGCCACACCCCCGACTTCCTCAGGGAAGAATGACCTCCTCCTGCGTACGCATGGCCCTCGGAGACCGCACGTGTGGTCCAGGTCGACCGCACGCATAGCCCGAATATTGCCAAGTCAGACCTAAAATATTACTGAGTCGCGAGGCAAAACGAGGCGTTATTTCGCGTTTGACTCAGTAACATTTGGCCCCCGTCCCAATAACATTTTCCGCGAGGAAAAATGACATCAGAGGCAAAGCACAATGGTATGTCGAGCGAGAGTGGTCTTTACCATCCTGCAAGCTTCTGATGCTACGGGGTCAGAGCTGGGAGACCTTGACATTCCTGACCGTGAAGTTCTCCACGTACTCCTGATGGAAGGCTGTGTTCTTGGCACGGATGGTGAGGTTCTCGAAGGTGAAGCCGGACAGGTGGTACTGGTCTTCCCGGGGTTCGACGTTGAAGAAGATGTCGCAGTCGAGGACGATGTCGCGCATGGTGATATGGCTGGAGTAGGACATCGGCACTTCCTTACGGTCCTTGAGGTCGTAGAACTGTGTCCACGGACGGACGAGCAGGAAGTTCCTGGCATTGCCGCTGATATTCTCGACTGTGATGTACTCGTAGCGCTGAGGTGTGTCGGGACGCATCTTGAGCCACAGGATATTGCTTGCCTGATTGACCTTTATGCGACGAAGGATGATATTGTGGTCGAGGATTGACTCGCTTCCGCAGGTCATGCAGCTATGGCAGAATCCGTATTCGCAGTCTTCCACGATGATATTCTCGTTGGCTCCGTTACCATTATCCGTCTGTGGACGGGACGGTGAGTTGGGGTTCCTGAGGCTGAACGGCAGGCAGTCGTCTGCCCAGGGGCCCTTGCCGCCCTTGAGGGCTATGGCATCGTCGTTGACGGACATGTAGCAGCCTTTCACGAGGACATTCCTGCAGGCATCTATATCGATGGCATCGGTACTCGGGGCCTTCACGGGAGAGGCTGGCGACGTGATGCGGAGGTTGAGGTACTTCACATTCTCGCAACGGTAGATATGGGTTGTCCAGAATGGGGAATCCTTAAGATGGAGCCCTTCTATCTGCACATCCTTACACGAGGTGATGAGGATAAGCCGTGGTCGCATCTCGTCCTTGTTTGTGCATTTAGGGTTCCACGCACGGCGTAGCCAGAAGGCTTTCCAGTAGCGGAGTCCGTTGCCGTCGATGGTTCCCTTGCCTGTGATGGTGAAGCCATTGAGGCCGGTGGCGTTGACCACCCCGGGGAAATACTTGCAGCTCTCGCCCTCGATGCGTGAATCCATCACGGGGAAGTCGCTGATGTCGTCACTTCCCTTGAGGACACCGCCTTCCTCTACATGAAGATGGGTGCCCTGACGGAAGAAGAGTGCTCCAGTGAGATAGGTTCCTCTTGGCACTACTATCACTCCCCCACCCTCGGATGCAGCCTTGTCGATGACTGCCTGAAGGGCTTCTGTCTGCACCAGCCCATTGTCCTTCACTCCGAAGTCGGTGATGCGATACTGACGGCCCAGACGGCTGATGTCCGTAGGGACGACGCTGCTGAACCAGCTGGATATTGGTGTTCCATCAGGCCATTTCTCGGCTGCTGATATATGAACGGAAGCCAGGAACAAGGCTACAAAGATGAGAATACGGTTCATAAATTCATTTGCTATTTGATGATTTACTATTTCTTCGCGGGGCTTTCCCACTGCAAAAGTAGGAAAAAAAAATGAAAATGAAAAATGAAGAATGAAAAATGAATACTGCAAGCGAAATGTTCGATGTTGCTCTCGCCCGATTGACGTTTCCGTCCCCCGATAACGTTTCCGTCCCCCGATAACGTTTCCGTCCCCCGATAACGGGGGAACCGAAGGGGGTGTAAAGACCATTGAAGGTCAGGTGGGGTCGCTGTTTAGTGGGTGCTGGCGTCGCGGCACTTCTGGAGCTGGGTGTTGATGGCTGAACGGGGAACTCCCAGTTCGATGCACTTCAGGTAGTCGGGGAGTGCCTTGGCGTACTGGCGCTGTGAGTAGTGGAGGTTGGCCCGGGCGAGGATGTAGTTGCGATTCGACGGATCGAGTGTGATGGCCTGGGTGATGTCCTCGACTGCCAGTTCGTACTGGTCGGCCTGTCGTTCCATGTCGGCACGGATGGCATAGGATTCTGCCTTGTCGGGGTGCTGATGGATGAGGAGGTCGACATTCGTGCGGGCTTCGGGAAGGTGGCCTGTGCTGAGGAGGATGATGGCGTGTCCGAGCTTGGCCATGTAGTCGTCGGGGTCGGCAGCGAGGGCCTGATTGATGTATCTCCGCGCCTTGTCGAATTTCTGGATGCGTGTGTAGGCATAGCCGAGGAGTGACGGGATGGATGAGGGATGAGGGGTTGACGGCTGGAGGTCGAGGATTTTCTCGTAGTCGGTGATGGCTGCATCGTAGATGCCGAGACGGAGGTAGAGGTCGGCTCTGGCACGGAGGAAGACGATGGTGTGTGGGAATATCTCGATGGCGCGTGTATAGGACTGGAGGGCGTCGCCTGTCTTCCCGAGCCGTTCCTGCAGCTTGCCCATGTTGGTATAGACAAGGGCGTTGCGTGGTTCGGACGGGCTTGCCTTCAGTGCCTGGGAATAGAGGTCGACGGCAAGGAGTATGCTGTCGTTCTCCGTGGCCTTCATGGCTCTTTCCACGAGGTCGAGATAGTCCTGTGCTGATGCTCCGATGGAGCAAAGGAGGAACAGTATGGTGGTAAGAAGAGTTTTCAATTAAGGGGCGTTTGTTATTTGGGCTGTTAGCCATTAGCCATTGGCCGTTGGCTTTTTCATTGTCTGTCCGTCAGTCGGAGTGGAGGGAGGTCCTGTAGCGGCTTTCGTCCTGGTCGGTGAGCATGGAGAGGTAGGAGGTGTAGCGGCTCTGGCTGATTTCGTGGTTTGCTACTGCTTCAAGGACTGCACACCCTGGTTCGTGGGTATGGGTGCAGTTGTTGAAACGGCAGTTCCTGGAGTATTCGAATATCTCTCTGAAATAGTCGCCGATGTCTTCCTTCTCCATGTCGAAGGTGCCGAATCCCTTGATTCCCGGGGTGTCGATGATGAAGGAGGGGGAGGAAACTGTCGTTTCGGGAACGGTGACGGGGGTGAGGGATGAGGGGTGAGGGATGAGGGGTGAGGGGTGAGGGATGAGGGGTGAGGGATGATCGGGGAGTGGGTACATCTCGGAATAGGT
>CALELI010000188.1 GCA_937902455.1 uncultured Prevotellaceae bacterium
TGACGATAGGCAGCGGACGCAGGCTCTTGGAGAGCAGTGTGATTTCCTTGGCATGTACACTCACCTGCCCCGTCTGTGTGCGGAACACGAAACCCTTTATGCCGATGAAGTCGCCCAGGTCGAGCAGTTTCTTGAACACCACGTTATAGAGGTCCTTGTTTTCCTCCGGACAGATATCATCGCGAGTCACATACACCTGAATACGTCCTTTCGAGTCTTTCAGTTCGATGAACGAAGCCTTGCCCATCACCCTTCGGCTCATCATTCGTCCGGCAATGCACACCTCACGCTGAGTCTCATCCTCGTCCTTGAATTCTTCTACTATATCTGTGGAATAAGCATTTACGGGATATTCCTGAGCAGGATACGGGTTGATTCCCATATCCTTCAGTGCCTGCAGGTTCTGTCTGCGAAACACTTCTTGTTCACTAAGTTCTGCCATTATTCTGTTTTATTCTTGTTTTATAAATTTTAATTTGCAAAGTTAGCAAAAAAAATGAACAATGAAGAATGAAAAAGTGAAAATTTACAAGTTACGAATGTTTTAAACATTAATCAGACATTAATGAAGACATTAATCAGACATTAATTTACTTATGGATGATGGCAATGTCAATAGCTAATTATAGTCAATAACTATTATTAATGTCCCGATTAATGTTCAGATTAAAGTCTGATTAACGTTAAAATCAAGCAAATACGAACTTCAGAAACATAAGTTAGATAAGTTTATCTGGATAGTAGTGAATGTATTTGAAAAATTATTTCTATATTTGCAGGCGATAATGAAAAAAAATCACTTCTTATGAAAAGAACAATACTCTCCCTTATGGTTCTCGCTGTCTCGATGACGGCAATGTGTGTGACGAAGCCAGACTTCAACTCGGACACTTACTACATCCTGATGTTCCAGAACAGCCGTCTGTATCTCACCGGTGGCGTCACCAGTGGTGCTAACATGAAGATTCAGGAAGGTAGCCTGGATTCCTACACCGACCGACAGGTATGGAAGTTCGTAGGCACGGCATCGCAGTTCCAGCTGGTGAACAAGGCTGGACAGTATGTCACCATCGCTTCCGAAGGCGACCTGCTGAAGTGCAGCAAGAGCGAGGACAGCAAGGGATGGGCTCTCGACGACCGTGGTTCCACCATCCAGATTCAGTGGCTGGGTTCAGGAAGCAGCAGTCACAGGTTCATCAACCAGTACGGCTCCCCTCATGCCGGTGGCGACCTCGACCTGTGGAGCGACGGCGACGTGAACAACCAGATAATAGTCATCGACCCCCTCAACCCCGACTTCCAGGAGTTCTCGGTGTCACCAGCCAGGTCGTTCTCTCCTGAGAGCAAGATGACCATGTGGTACGACGCTCCGGCAACTGCCAAGGACGTGGCAAACCAGTGGATGGAATATTCCCTGCCTATCGGCAACGGAGAACTGGGCGCAAGCCTCTACGGGGGAATCAAGACCGACGAGATACAGTTCAACGAGAAGGCCCTCTGGACGGGCAACACATCGGAGCGCGGACAGTACAAGAACTTCGGTTCCATCTTCGTGGAGGACAGGAGCGGACAGTTCGGATTCAGCAAGGACCAGTGCGTCAGGGACTACTGGCGCAGTCTCGACCTCGAGCAGGGAGTGAGCAAGGTACACTTCACGAGTACCGACGGACAGACCTCCTACGACCGCACATACCTTGCCAGCAACCCCGACAAGGTCGTTGCCGTGCGCTACACGGCAGAGGGCAACACCCCTCTCCATTTCTTCATCACCATGCAGCCTGGCGAAGGCATCAACGCGTCATCAGTAGTCTACTATTCCGGCGACTCCACGAAGACGACGGCCTTCAGGGGCGACTCCACAATGGCGAACATCAACTTCAGCGGCTCGCTCGAGGTGGTGAAATACCAGGCTCGCCTGCAGGTCGTATCGGACGGCATAGTGGAACGTACCGCAGAAGGAATCGACGTGTCGGGAGCAAGGGAAGTGGTGCTCTATCTTGCTGCAAAGACCAGTTTCACGAGCGAGAAGGCATCACGCACCACAGGCGCCTTCGTCACCCAGCTGCTCAAGGACAACCAGAACACGATACGTCTGGCAATGGCAAAGGGATTCGACGCCCTCTGTGCCGACCACGTGCGCGACTACCGGTCACTGATAGGCAGGGTGGACTTCCATCTCGAGTCGGGAAGCAGCCGGACGACGGAGGAACTGGTGAAGTACTACAACACCCTCTCCGACCTCGACAACCCTGAGGCACGCTTCCTGGAACAGCTGTACTTCCATTTCGGACGCTATCTCGAAGTGAGCTGCAGCCGCGGAATGAACGTGCCGAGCAATCTCCAGGGACTCTGGAACAACAAGAGCGACGCGCCATGGGGCAGCGACATACACACGAACATCAACGTGCAGATGAACTACTGGCCGGCAGAGACCACCAACCTCAGCGAGACCCACCTGCCATTCCTCAACTACATCATCGATAACGCAGCCAGTGCTTCATGGAAGAACGCCGCAAGGCGATGGGGAAACGTGCAGAACGGATGGACGGTACTCACCGAATCGAACATCTACGGCGGGATGACCACATGGGGAAGCAACTACGTGGTAGCCAATGCATGGTACTGCAGTCACCTGTGGCAGCATTTCCGCTTCACCCGTGACGAGGAGTTCCTCGCACGCGCATTCCCTGCAATGTGGAGCTGTGCACAGTTCTGGATGGAACGCATGATCGAGGACAGGGGCTACGACAGCAAGAAGGAGAACAGCGGCTACAAGGGCACTCCGTATTCCTTCAGCCCTGACAGCACCTTCGTGGCACCGCAGGAGTTCAGTCCCGAACAGCATGCCAACAGCCACGAGGACGGTACGGCACATGCCCAGCAGCTCATCTACTCGCTCCTCAGCAGCGTACGTCAGGCAGCCGACATCCTCGGTGATGCCGTCACGGGGCTCTCCGACAAGGACATCAGCAAGCTCGACGAATATCTCAGCAAGACGGACAACGGCCTCCATACCGAGACCTACACAGCCAACACGGCACTCAACGGCAACTGGACCAACCCTCGCAACGGAGTGAAGAAGGACGACATCATCCTGCGCGAATGGAAATACAGCCCTTACGACGTGAGCGACGACCCCGGGCACCGCCATCTCAGCCACCTCATGTGTCTCTATCCCCTCGTACAGATAGGGCCTTCGAGTCCTTACTTCACTGCGGCAGTCAACAGCCTCAGGCTCCGTGGCGATGCCGCAACAGGATGGAGCATGGGATGGAAAATATGTCTCTGGGCTCATGCTCTCGACGGCAATCATGCACACACCATACTGAAGAACGCACTGCGCCATTCCACCAGCTACGGCACCGACCAGTCGCGTGGAGGAATCTACTACAACCTCTACGACTCCCACTCACCATTCCAGATTGACGGGAACTTCGGCTCCTGTGCCGGCATCGGCGAGATGCTCCTGCAGAGCCAGACCGACACCCTCCTCCTCCTCCCTGCCCTGCCGAAGGAATGGGCAAGCGGACATATCCACGGCATGAAGGCAGTCGGGAACTTCGAGGTCGACGAAGACTGGGCAGAGGGACGGCTCACCAAGGCAAGCATCCTCTCGGGCAGCGGCATGACCTGCGCAATACAGTATGAGGGAATAGCCGGTTTCTACATCACCGACGAGGCAGGCAGAGAAGTGGCGTTCACCAGGATCGACGCCAACACCATCAAGTTCCATACCACATCAGGAACCCGATATCACATCTATCGCGACAAGGCCTCAGACATCAGGGAAGTCCACGTCACCCTCAGTCCGTCCTTCGGCTCCGCCCAGGATAAAGGCACACTCAGCCCTCAGTTCGACAAGGCATTCAACCTCCTCGGCCTCCCAGTGGACGATTCCTACCGAGGTGCCGTCATCCTCTGCGACTCCAGCGGCAAATACCACAAAGTCATACAGTGAAACAGTGAACTATAATTAAAACTTTGCACAAAATTACGATTCTCATGAAAATAAGGCTGATCATATCATTGATTTCCTTCGCGTGGCAGTCTTCGCTCTGCATGGGACAGGGACTCTCCCGCGAACAGGCAGAAAACGTGCGTAAGGATGTGATAGACAACTGGGTGAAGGAAGTGCGCGAGAGGACTGACTACATCACCGACCGACAGGCAATCACGAGGGACGGACTTGAGATGAAACTGTCATGCTCGGTGTTCGGCCAGGTTCCGTCTGACGGACACAGCCTGTTCATCTCCCTGCATGGGGGCGGAAACACTCCGAAGGAAGTGAACGACCAGCAGTGGCAGAACCAATGGAGGCTCTATGCCCCAAAGGAGGGTATATATATATGTCCACGAGCCCCCTACAACGACTGGGACATGCATTTCAAGAAAGGTCTTGACGAGTTCTACAAGGACATCATCCTCTATGCCTATACCCACCTGAAGGTGAACCCCGACAAGGTATATATCCTGGGGTACAGTGCAGGAGGCGACGGAGTATGGCGCCTGGCTCCGCGAATGGCCGACACATGGGCAGCAGCATCAATGATGGCAGGACATCCCGGCGATGTGTCGCTGGTGAATCTCAGGAACACTCCGTTCATGGTGTGGTGCGGAGCACTGGATGCAGCCTACGACCGCAACAGGAAATGCGCGGAGAGGATTGCTGAACTTGACTCGCTGCACTCTGCCGACAAGGAGGGCTACACATACGAAGGACATATAGTGGAAGGCAAGCCTCACTGGATGGACAGGGTCGATACCCTGGCTGTGGAATGGATGGCCCAGTACAGGCGGAACCCCTACCCTAAGACCATAGTATGGCGGCAGGAGGAAGTGGTGCACGAACATTTCTACTGGATAAGCGCACCGAAGGAAGAACTGGAGAGGGGCAAGGAAGTGAGGATAAGAGTGGCGGGCAACACTATCTTCATCGGCAAGTGTGACTACAGCACTCTCACGTTCGGCCTCAACGACAAGATAGTGGACCTCGACAAGCCTGTGACCATAAAGTACGGAAAGAAGACTCTCGCAAAGAAACGTCTCCAGCGAAGCCGTGACATCATGGAACAGGCCCTGCACGAAAGGGACGATGCCCGCTATGCATTCGATGCAAAGATAACGGTGAAGAACCCCGGAAATCCTAAATTCTAACCCACAGAACATGAACTCAGGACAAGACAAGGCAATAATAGTAGGTGCGACAAGTGGAATCGGTCGCGAGGTAGCAATGCAGCTGCTGAATGAAGGCTGGACCCTCGGAATCTGCGGACGCAGGGAGGAACGGCTCGAGGAAATACGGATGCAATATCCCGGCAAAGTGTTCACACAGGTACTGGACATCACGTCGGACGATGCACCGACGGAACTCATGGGTCTCGTGGAGCGAATGGGCGGAACCAACCTGTATCTCCATGTCGCGGGCATTGGATTCATGAACAAGGAGCTGGACACCGGCAAGGAAGCCCGTACAGCGGACACCAACGTGAAAGGATTCACACAGATGATGGACACGATGTTCAGATATTTCGAGGACAACCCCGGCATCAGAGGCCACATGGCCTGTGTCAGTAGTATTGCCGGCACGAAGGGGCTTGGTGCTGCCCCTGCCTATTCGGCATCGAAACGATACTGCAGCAACTACATGGAGGCCCTCGAGCAGCTGGCAAGGATGAAAGGAATGAAGACCACCTTTACCGACATACGTCCCGGATTCGTAGACACCGACCTACTGAACGGTGACTACAAATACCCGATGATGATGGACCCTAAGAAAGTGGCTGCAACCATCGTGAAAAGCCTGAAGAGGAAGAGACACGTTGTCATCATCGACTGGAAATACCGCATTGTCGTGTTTCTCTGGCGACTTATCCCAAGATGTATCTGGGTAAGGATGAGAGTTTAGATTTAGTTATAAGTTATCAGTTAACAGTTAACAGTTTGCAATGAATTATTACGGACTTATTACAGCAGTCGTCACATTCCTGATTATCGGGATATTCCATCCCATCGTAATCAAGGCGGAATATTATTTCGGTATTCGATGCTGGTGGGTGTTCCTTCTCCTGGGACTCGGATGCATTGGAGGCTCACTACTTACTGACTCTCAGATGCTCAGTATCGTACTGGGAGTCGTAGGTTGCTCGTGGCTATGGAGCATTCTCGAGATATTCGAACAACGTCAGAGGGTGAAGAAAGGCTGGTTCCCCATGAACCCCAAGAGGAAAGACGAATATAAGAAACAGTAATGAACCTGGTTCCGGTCTTTGTACGAAGCCTTACTTGCTGATGGTCAATACTCCTGCTGAATATGGCTCTACATCCAAAGTGTAGCTCTTATCCTTTGGAGCAACGTTCCTTGTTTTCAGGGCTACTGCATTTTTGTTCTCCATCGTATTTCCTGTCTTCAGGTCACCAGGAGCATAGTATTCATATTCAGCATCTGACGTTCCCTGCCAAGTGCTGCTGAGTGTCAGCGTGTATGCCTTCTCCGTAGGGTTAACCACTTTCACAACGACATCCCTGCCGTCTTCCGACATGGTGGTTACGACATTGAGATCGCCCGTCTCACCTGTATAGGAGAGCAGATAACGTGAGAAGTGGTCGTACCAGAGGTTAGTGACCTGGTAGTTCGGTGCAACGTAAAGGTCCTTGTAGTCGAAGTTTATGAAGGCGTTGTTCCAGTCAGGGGAATCTGTCCTGCGGATGAAAAGCGCTGCTGCACCCATAGCCACCACATCCTTTGTCTCACACATATTGAGGAAGCCTCCGGCGAACAGGCCAGTACGCCAGTCCTGACTGTTGAGATTCCATTCAGATATGAAGAGCTTGATGTTCGGATTCGGGCCACGTGCTATCATTTCGGCATAACGATCGTATGTTTTTCCGAGACTGACTGGTCCTGAAGCATACCCATTCTGCTGTTCGTAATGATGCAGGCTCATATAGTCGAAGTAGTTTCCCGAACGCTGGATGAACTGCTCATCCTCCTGGAAACCGCCACAGACGATTATCTTGATGTCTGGATCTATCTTCCGCATTGCCTCGGAATAGCGACGGACACATTTCTCGTACTTGTCGATGCCCATCTCCCACATCTCGTTATCAATTTCCCAGTACTTCACGTTGTATGGTTCTGGATGTCCGTTTGCGGCACGCATCGCACCCCACTTGCCAGATGCAGGTTCGTTGCAGTAACGCAACCAGTTGAGGGCATTCTCCATGATGGAGTCGGCCTCGGATTCAGGACGCTCGAATCCTACACTTACCACGATTATCGGTTCGGAGTCGACCTCACGGCAGAACCGGAGGAACTCGTCGGTACCGAAACTGTTCTGGTCGTAGTCCATCCACATCCAGTGGTCCCATCTGCGACGCTTTTCCTGAGGACCGATTCCCCATCTCCAGTCATACTGTGCGGCATATCCACCTCCCGGCCAGCGCATACAGGTCGGATGAAGGTCCTTCACTGCGTTGAAGATATCAGGACGGAAACCACCCAGCGCCTGACCCGAAGCAGTGGTCATACTGACCTCGTCAATCTGCACCGTACCGTTTTCCACACATATAGCAAAGTCGGCATCGCCCTCATAACTGGAGGTAGTCAACTGGAACGGATATTTCTTCCAACCATGATTGTCGCCGTCTATGCTCAAAGTCGATTCAGCAATGACCTTGTCACCGTTGCGAAATTCCACGGACAGACGTCCGCTACCCTTTGCATAGATATATCCCAAGTACTTCTCACCCTTCACGATATTCTGAGGTCCCTGACGGAGTCCCGACTTGGAGGTAGCCGTGATCTTCTGCGAGTAGTTCATGTTCACGGCATCGCCCTTCACAAGCTGGAAGCGGCCGCTGCCGAAACTCGTCCACTGAGGTGCCACATCAGGTGTCTTAACGTCGGCAGGAGTACCAGCGAAATATGTGGTCTTTCCGTTTGCAGACGTGACTTTTATGTCTTTGTAAAGTGCTTCGGTGTAGTTTACCCAGAAAGTGATGTCATTCTTGCCAGTCTTGTCGAGTTTGCTGTAGGAGAGTATCTTCTTGCCATCGTAGTAGACATTGACGACATTTCCCCGGCAACTGATTCTCACCTTGTGCCATTCGCGGTTCTCGTTCATCTGACGCTGGCTGGCTACGGTCTTCACGAGGGCCTCGAGGGTCTTCATCTTGCGGGTTCGTCCGTACATGTTCACTTCCTTCTCCATCATGGTTGAGATAGAGAAGTTAGCGGCATTCTCGCCCTTCTGCATTGCCTCACGTATCTTTGCCAGTTCCTCGTTTCTGCGCATCTCCTCTGTCTGGGCCACGGCCAGCTGGCGGACTTCATAATAAGGATCATGCATACGGAAATAGTATGGTTCACCCGCTGCATTGTTTCCGAATGCGAAACGGATATCCATCAGTCCCCCGCTCCATGCCCTTCGTGCCAGACGGTATGAGCGCCAGTTGACGTCAAAGGTGATGTCGTAGTCATCGGTCTCCACACTGGTGATATGAATCGGCTGTTCGTATCTCGTAGGCGAATGGAGGATATTGTCATCGTCCATGAACCACCCGTCGAAATAACCGTCACGTGGGTGTATGCCAGGATAGTGTTCAGGTTCAAAGGAACGCTCGAAGAGTAGTTCCTGCCATACTCCGTTGTTGGCTGAGAAATAGATATGTTCGAACAGCTGCCCATAGAGCATCGGGTCGATCATGCCACTCGGTTTACTGCAATCTATCGTGATGGACCGTTTCTCCACCTGCCCCTGTGCCCTGCACCCCAGTGTCATGGCCACAGCCACACAGGCCACCAGAATTCTTTTCATAATCTGCAATCAATAATTAGATGTTAGCCGTTAGCCATTAGCCGTTGGCCTTTCTATAAACTCTTCAACTCTAAACTCTAAACTTTCACCCCTCCTTCATCACGTCGTGGCACTTCACACTCTGTGGTTTAGAGAGTTTGTAAGTTGCCGTGCCACGGATGTCCTCCACACTGGCACCGAAACTGACTGTATAGTTTCCGGCTGCTGTCTCCCAGCTCTGGGTGGCTTCGTTGTAGGAGGCGAGATAATAATTGCTTACATTCATTGTGAGAGTCTGACTCTCGCCCGGCTGGAGTTCCTTAGTCTTGGCAAACGACTTCAGCTCGCGTGCTGGTTTCTCCAGACCTCCCTTTGGTGCCGTGACATAGAGTTCCACGGCTTCCTTGCCTGCCACCTGTCCGGTGTTGGTCACCGTGACGGACGCCTCGAATCCGTCCTTCGTTGCCTTGACAACTGGTTTGCCGTATGAGAATGTGGTGTAGCTCAGTCCATAGCCGAACGGATATGACACTTCCTTGCCTGCGGTATTGAAATAGCGGTAGCCTACGTTCAGGCCTTCTGCATGGCGGGTGTAGTCGGTGAATTCCCTCTTGCCGTTCATGGCCCTGCCTGCGTTCCTCACGTTAGGGAAGTTGAGTGATGACGGCACGTCGAGCAGGCTTATCGGCCATGTCATCGACAGCTTGCCGGAAGGGTTGGCCTTGCCTGTCAGCACGTCGACCACGGAGTTGCCTCCCTCCTGTCCTGGCTGCCATGCAAGGAGGATGGCGTCGGGCTTGCCTTTCCATGAGGCGGTCTCTATGACATTTCCCATATTGAGGATGACGACTACCTTCTTGCCCTTCAGATGGAACGACGAGCAGACGTCCGCGATGAGTTGCTGCTCCGTGGCGGTGAGGTTGAAGTCATCGGCTTCCTTTCTGTCACTGCCCTCTCCTGCCTGACGTCCGAGGGTGATAATGGCTATGTCGGACTCGTCGGCCTGACCATCGATGATCTGACGCGAGAGTTCCATCTCGGTCAGTGGTGCCTTGCCCCAGAACCAGCCGCGGCGAGGCAGGGCCTGCGAGAGGGTGTTCTGATATTCCCTGTACTTCAGGTATACGTTGGCCAGCTTCTCGTTCACCATCACTCCGGCATTGCCGAGCCCGGTCATGAGGTCGATGGTATAGGCCTTGTTGACGTCACCGGAACCAGTGCCTCCGGCAATGAAGTCATAGGATGTCACTCCGAACACCGATACTTTGCCGACGTTCTTCATAGGCAGTGTGCCGTCGGAGTTCTTCAGGAGCACCATTCCTTCCGTGGCACTCTGGCGGGTGATCTGTGCATGGCCCTTGAGGTCGGGGGTGTTGCTGTACTTATATCCACGGAAACGAGGTGTCTTCACCAGGTATTCCAGTATTCGCTTCACACATACGTCGAGTTCCTCCATCTTCAGTTCTCCGCTCTTCACCTTGCTGATCACTTCCTGGGTCTGGGCAGGGTTGCCGGGTTCCATGAGGTCGTTGCCTGCCTTTATCTGTGCAGCCGTGTTTCTCTGGCCTGTCCAGTCGGTCATCACGATTCCGTCGAATCCCCATTCATCGCGGAGGATAGTGGTGAGAAGGTCCTTGCTCTCCTGAGTATATGTGCCGTTGATCTTGTTATACGACGACATCACGGTCCACGGCTTTCCCTCCCTCACGGCAATCTCGAATCCCTTGAGGTAGATTTCTCTCAATGCTCTCTGGCTCACGATTTCATCCACCTCGGTGCGGTTCGTCTCCTGGGAGTTTGCAGCGAAGTGCTTCACGGAAGTACCGACACCCTGACTCTGTACGCCTCTCACGTATGCTGCGCCCATCTTTCCCGTCACTACCGGGTCTTCGGAATAATACTCGAAGTTGCGTCCACAGAGAGGAGAACGGTGTATGTTCATTCCAGGAGCAAGTATGACGTCACAGCCATATTCCAGGACTTCGTTGCCGATAGCCTTTCCTACCTCTTCCACCAGTTCCTGGTTCCATGTACATGCAAGGGCTGTACCTACAGGAAAACCTGTGCAGTAATAGGTCTTGGAGTCGTTAGGGCGTGTTGGACTGATTCTCACTCCTGCAGGACCGTCGGTCAACACGCTTGCAGGCACACCCAGTCTGATTATGGGCTGAGTGGTTCCTGCTGCTCCCGGGACTGCATCAGCATGGGCACCAACCATTCCGTTGGCGTTCTGGATGCCTCCGGTAGCACCTTGTCGACTCGTACCGACCACGAGGGTTGCCTTTTCCTCGAGGGTCATTGACTTTAAGATTTCATCAACGTTGTCACGCTGGAGTTTCACCTGTGCACTGCTGACCATAGCACAAGACACAAGCACTGTACTAAGAACTAGTTTTTTCATATTACATTATTTATTAGTTAATTTCCTTGCAAATATAGTAATAATTCACAATTCTTGGTTAATAATTCATAATTTTTTTCTATTTTTGCATCATAAACCATAAACTATGAATCATAAATCAATATCCATCCTCATAGCATTACTGCTATCGGCACCCATTACAGTTACGGCACAGAATGCCAGGAAGAACAACACAGTCCGCATTGAGTCAGGACTCGTCCAGGGATTTGACCAGGAAGGCACGAAAGCATTCCTCGGTATTCCTTACGCCAAGGTGGAGCGTCTGATGCCACCACTCCCCGTCGACCCCTGGGACACAGTGATGGTATGCAACCACTGGGGACCTCAGGCAATGCAGAACACAGGTCGTGACCTGCCGGAATCAGAGATGAGCGAGAACTGCTGCGTGCTGAATGTATGGACGACGAACATGGATGGCAATCAGCCGAAACCCGTCATGCTCTGGCTCCACGGAGGGGGATTCGACTCGGGTACCTCGGCATGGAATCCGGGTATGGGACTGGCCAGGAAGGACGTGGTGGTTGTGAGCATCAACCACCGTCTCAACATCCTCGGGTTCCTCGACCTCTCAGCCGTATCGCCCAAGTACAAGTACTCCGGCAATGTAGGAATGATGGACGTTGTCGCTGCACTGAGATGGATTCACAGGAACATCCATCTCTTCGGAGGCGATCCGGGCAATATCACTGTCTTCGGTGAATCGGGCGGAGGCGGCAAGGTCGGTACACTTCTTTGCATGCCAGAGGCAAAGGACCTCTTCCACAAGGCCATCATCATGAGTGGTACCATCCTGAATGTCAACACGAAGGAGATGACCGAATCGCTCGGCAAGGCAGTACTTGCGGAACTGGGCATCGACAAGGCCCACATCGACAAGATAAAGGACGTGCCTTACAGGGAACTCTATGCTGCCGGTCAGCGGGCCATGGGCAAGAGCATAGGCACACGCAAGCCAGGGACTCCGATGATGTGGGGCTTCGGTCCTACTCCTGACGGCGAAATACTCATGCAGCAGCCGTTCCAGCCTGGATTCTCCCGATTTGCCGACAACAAGCCAATCATCATAGGAACGACTTTCAACGAACTGCAGCGACTCGCCTACGGACGTCAGACGACCACCGACGAGGCACGCAAGGCACTGGTTCCAACCTTCGGCGAACAGACAGACGACTACATCAAGGCCTTCGACAAGGCATGGCCTCAGCATTCTCCGAACGACCTCCTGTCCATCGACTATCTCTTCCGTCCGAAGACCATCATCACAGCCGACTATGTGTCAGCCCATCGTTCCACACCTATATATAATTATATGTTCACGTGGAAGTCGCCAGTCAATCAGGGTTCCGTCCATGGACATGAGCTGAAATTCTGTTTCAACACCCTCAATCATGCAGGCAACGAACTGCCCCACCCTACGGACAAGGATCAGCAACTCGCCGACCTCATGAGCCAGTCGTGGGCGAACTTCGCTCGTACGGGCAATCCGAATGCCAGCGGTCTCCCTGCATGGCAACCATATACTGCAGGAAACGGAGAGATGATGATATTCGATTATGACTGTCGCATCCTCCACAATCCCGACAGGGAACTCGAGGAGATAATCAACGACCATTGTTTCCAGCAGCTCAAGGAATTCAACGAGAAGAAGGCCGAGAACCAGCCTCACGTCATTCCTTCTACGAATATCAGCGGCAACTACCCTCGGATACTTCCCGACAACAGCGTCCTCTTCCGTGTCAGGGCCAACGACGCCAGCGACTGGAAGGTCTCTCTCGACCCCGACTGCAAGTTCTACCTCCAGCAGGATGGCACTTGGCTCGCACATACAAAGCCGTTAGTCGAAGGATTCCATTATTACTGGTTCAATATTGATGGCATTGAGTTCTCCGACCCTGCAAGCAGGAGTTACTTCGGTTGCGGACGTATGACGAGTGCCATTGACATCCCGGAAAAGGACTGTACATTCTACGACCTGAAGGATGTCCCTCACGGACGAATCCATCAGATGGAATATTTCTCCAAGGTAAGGAACCAGACAGTCGGTGTATGGGTCTATACTCCACCGACCTACGACAAGGGTAAGACAAAATACCCGGTGCTCTATCTTCAGCACGGTGGCGGAGAAGATGAGACCGGATGGACCAATCAAGGCAAGACGAATTATATACTCGACAATCTCATTGCCGAAGGAAAGGCGAAGGAGATGATTATCGTCATGTCCAATGGAACGATGAATGTACCGGGCACACGGTTCGGTTATTCTGTGGAAGGCATCAAGCCATACGAACAGGACCTCACGGAAAGCCTTATCCCGTTCATCGAGAGTCATTTCCGTGTCAAGTTCTCACCAGAGGACAGAGCTCTGGCAGGACTCTCCATGGGTGGCGGCGAGGCATTCTTTGCCGGACTGCAGCACCCCGAGTTGTTCGCCCATCTCGGTATCTTCAGCACAGGAGTGTTCGGTGGCATCCAGGGCAGCAACTTCAATGCTGGAGCAGTACTTGAGTCCATCCATCAGTCAGTATCTGCTGATGCCAGGAAGTACCAGCAAGACGTATTTATCTCCGTCGGCGAAGACGATCCCCGTTTTCCTCACACCACCAAGGCCGTGGAATCTCTCCGCGCCCAAGGTCTCACCATCACCTATTCCACCTTCCCCGGCGACCACGAATGGCAAGTCTGGCGCAAGTCACTCCATGCCTTCATCCAAAAACTCTAAACTCATTAGCCATTAGCCGTTAGCCGTTAGCCATTGGCCTTTCTATAAACTCTCAACTCTAAACTTCCAAACTGACTCTCAACTCTAAACTCTCAACTCTACATGGCCCGTTTTTTTTCAACAATCGCACTATTTTTCATCTGCCTCGCATCCTATTCACAGGCGATGATCAACACATCAAGTAGAAAGACCACATCCCTCGACGGACAGTGGAAGTACATCGTCGATCCCTACGGACATGGCGACGGCTCCTTCTGGCGTGACCGTAAATTCGACGGAATCCATCTCCAGGACTATGACTTCGACACCTCACGCGACATCCACGTCCCTGGTGACTGGAACACCCAGAACCCGCAACTCTATTATTACGAAGGTCGCCTGTGGTATCGCAAGAAATTCACGGTCGACAGTCCATCACCAGCCTCAAGGTACTTCATTCATTTTGGTGCGGCCAACTACAAGTCATCAGTATGGCTCAACGGCAAGAAGGTCGGAGACCATGAAGGAGGATATACTTCGTTCGAATTCGACGTTACCGACAAGGTACTCCTCCAAGGTGAGAACTCGCTTGTGGTACGTGTCAACAACACTCGCCTCGCCGATGGCATCCCTACCTACAACACCGACTGGTGGAACTACGGAGGTCTCACACGTTCTGTATATCTCATCGAGGTCGACCCGACTTATATCTACGACTACAGCGTCCGCATCTCCGACGATTTCAGGCAGGTCATCGGATACGTACAGCTGAAAGGAGAGAACATAGCAAATCAGAAAGTCCGGATTTCCATTCCCGAACTGAAGATAGACAAGGAGTTCCTCACCGATACCGAAGGACATGTAGACTATGCCATCAAAGCCAAGAACGTACAGCTCTGGACTCCGGACACACCAAAACTCTATGATGTCAGCATCACCCTCGATGGCGGAAAGACTGCCGGTACACTCACCGACCAGATTGGGTTCCGTACCATCAAGACCGAAGGCAGTAAGATTCTTCTCAACGGCAAGCCTGTATTCCTTGCCGGAATCAGCATCCACGAAGAGACATTCGGTGACAGCCGCCGAGCCGTCGATGCCAAGGACGACGAGGTCATCCTCCGGGCAGCCAAGGAACTGGGATGCAACTACGTACGTCTCGCCCACTACCCTCACAACGAGGACATGACAAAGACTGCCGACCGTCTCGGCCTCCTCGTATGGTCTGAAATCCCACTCTACTGGGGTATCGACTGGAAGAACGAGCATACTTACGACCTCGCCGTACAGCAACTGACCGAGATGATAAGCCGCGACCGCAACCGGGCATCCGTCATCATCTGGTCCATCGCCAACGAGACGGGAGTCAACCCTACCCGCACGGCATTCCTCACACGCCTCGCCAATGAAGCACGCCGCCAGGACGGTACACGTCTCATCAGTGCAGCACTCCAGAATGTCAACAAACGGCTCTCACGCTTCGTCTATACAGTGGAAGACCCACTCCATGAAGCATTCGACCTCTTCTCATTCAACGAGTATATCGGCTGGTACGATGCCACAAAGGAAGCATGCGACAGCATCACATGGGTATTGCCTGAGAACAAGCCTATCATCATAAGTGAGTTCGGAGGTGGAGCAAAGATTGGTCGTCACAGCGGGAATGACGCATACTTCTCCGAAGACAACATGGCTGACCTCTACCGCCATCAGTTCGTCATGCTCGGCAAGATAAAGGGACTGGCAGGTACATCCCCATGGATACTCAAGGACTTCCGTTCGCCCCATCGCGCACTCGTAGGCATCCAGGATGACTTTAACCGCAAGGGCATCTACACCGACAAGGGCGAGAAGAAACTCGCCTGGCCTATTGTCAAAGCCTGGAACGACGCCCATACGAAGTAATACAAACAACGGGTGATAATGTCTTACAAGCACCATCACCCGTTGTTTTTTAGTTTATGGAAATCACCCAAACAAATCATTCAGCACTTTCGCCAGGCGTAGCCCACCTTTCAGGAACTGCTGCTCGATTACCGGTGCCCAGCGAGCTACCTCGTCATACGACACCTTCTTCCCTACGGGAGTCTCCTCGTACACCTTCTGGGTAATCCTGTAAGTATCCTCGCCCCAGTCGTATGGCGAACCTTCGGTAATGATTGCAATAGCCTTCTTGTCTACCCTGTCAATCTGGTCAACCCATTCGCTGTATGTCCATTTGTGTGCATTCTCTATCAGTCCCGAATCCCAGATGCTATGGAGGTTCGTACCATTATTGAAAAACTGCACCTGCCATTTGTTTCCACCGGCATCTTCCTTACGCCCCATGTGCATCGGACAGTGCAAGTCTCCCACCAGATGCACCAGCATTCTGAGGGCGATAGCCTGAGCCTCGTGGTTCAGCAATCCGTCCTTCAATGCAGTAACCTGCGCACTGATGGCCGTCAGCACGTCACCGCTCTCGTTCTCTACAGCATTGGCATAAGTCTCGTCCATCCCAACATCCCTGTAATGCCAGGTCTTGGTGTAAGCAAATTCCTTCTGATGACTGGCATTATCCATCCAGTTCGACCAGTACACAATCGATTTACCGTCAAAGATTTCTGCAATCCGTTTCCTTGCAGCCTTCTTCAGATGTCGTTCCGCGATGGCGCAGGTGACGTCATGTCCCTTCTGTCCCCATGCCCACGCATCAGCACAGATCATTCCCATGCCTACCACCAGGCATACAAACCAAATAAAATCACCTCTTTTTTTCATTTTGATAAAAGGGCATCACTAATCTATTATTGCTCTCTGCTAATCCAGCACTTCGTACTTCGACTGCCTGCTCTTGTATTCGGGAACGATTTCCTTCATCTTCTTCACAATGGCCATGTCGTCGTATGTTAAGGAGAGGTCGTAGAGGTCCTGCTCGTTCTTCAGAGCTTCTTCGTATGGGTATTCCCTGACGGACGCAATCTTTATCTTTGGATGGTTCGTCGGCTTTGTCTGTTCCTCATCGTTGAGTACTTCCTCGTAGAGTTTCTCGCCGTCGCGCAGGCCAGTGTAGATGATCTTCACGTCCTTTGCACCCATGAGGTCGATCATTCGCTGTGCGAGGTCGGCAATACGGACAGGCTCACCCATGTCGAACACGAATATCTCGCCTCCATGTCCCATAGTTCCTGCCTCGAGTACCAGTCGGCATGCTTCCGGTATGAGCATGAAGAAACGGATGATATCTGGATGTGTGACGGTCACTGGTCCTCCATGCAGTATCTGCTGCTTGAAGGTCGGAATGACAGAGCCATTGCTGCCGAGTACGTTTCCGAACCTGGTAGTGACAAACTGGCATGTCTCTTCTCCTGTAGCCTGTGTGCGTTCATAGAGCTTCTTGTTGAGAGCCTGACAGTAAATCTCGCAGATTCGCTTCGAGCAGCCCATCACGTTAGTCGGATTCACGGCCTTGTCGGTAGAGATCATCACGAACTTCTTCGTACCGTACTTCACGGCCATGTCGGCTATCACGCGCGTACCATATACATTATTCTGGATGGCAAGTGCAGGGTTGTACTCCATCATCGGCACGTGCTTGTAGGCTGCAGCATGGAACACATATTCCGGACGATGGTCGCGGAAGAGCTGCTCCATGTGTGTGGCGTTGGTGATGGATGTTACGATGGTAAGTGCCTTGACATCCGGGAACTTATTTGCCATCATGAGGCGTGTGTCGTGCATAGGGGTCTCGGCCTGGTCGATGAGGATCATCTCCTCAGGCTGGAACTTGGCTACCTGCTTGACTATCTCGTGACCGATACTGCCTGCGGCACCTGTGATGAGGATTCGCCTTCCACGAAGCATCCGCCCTATGGCCTCCATGTCGACTTCTATCTTCTGACGAGGCAACAGATCCTCCACGCTCACGGCCTTGAGAGTACTGTGGTTGATATTGGTGCTGCCGTCCCATTCCTGTTCACGCGGCATCATCATGATCTTGATGTCATTCTGGATGAAGAGGTCGATCATGTTCTGGCAGTTATTGACAAAGAAATCCTGCACCAGTGGACTGACAAGTACAGTACGTACGTGCTTTTTACGAATGAAATCCACGAGATGCGGGTCTGTATCACTCAGTATCGGTTGGTTCATCAGAGTATGTCCCATCATGTCGGGATAGTTGGTGATGAATCCCACAAGGTTATACTGTACAGGGTGCTGGCTACGGATACTCTTGGCAAGTCCCACTCCGCCTTCCTTGGTTCCGAAGATCATGGCATTCTCGGCCCTCTCGTAGACATAACGAGTGTCGTAGGCCACCTTTATGATGACACGCACACCCCACATGGCGATGGTAGCTATCAGTGAGCCATACATCAGGTCGTGGGCAGATATGGTTGCGAGATAGTTATCCGAATGCATACATAAACGTACACTTTCTACGAGTACGCTTCCAAGGAACAATGCTCCCATCACTCGCAGGAGGTCAATGAAGGATGAGTACCGCACCACTCCGCTGTAAGTCTTGAAAATGCGGAATGCAATGATGAAGAATATGAGATAAATAAGTTCAGAAACCATCAACTTCGGAAAATGATTGATGACTTCATTACATCCTACATTTAAGGTGTGTGCAGTACACAGACTAAGGAACACTATAAGACTGTCGCACAGCAATACACTCCAATAGGGCAAGGCCTGCCTGCTGAAATACCAGTGCAGCAACTTGCCAGTTAACACATGTATTCTCCTTTTCAGCTCCATATCTATATACAAAATCTGTTCAATTTATCGTATGACATTTCATTATTCATTTTT
>CALELI010000189.1 GCA_937902455.1 uncultured Prevotellaceae bacterium
TGAGTTCATTCTCCGCAACAGCCAGAAGGGATTTCCTATCTTCACACCTTATTTCCAGCTTACCCAGGACGAGAAGGACTGGCTGTGGCATGGGGCACCGGGAACCAATCCGATAGAAAAGGGAAATATCTGCATTGACCGTTTCTTCGAGATGCTGAAGGAGAAACAGTACAAGATACAGAACCGTGTAATGCTGGCCCGATACAGGGGAAAGGCAATATGCCCGTCCTGTCATGGGACACGCCTGAAAAAAGAGGCTTCCTATGTTAAGGTGGGTGGCAAGAGCATCATGGAACTTGTGGAGATGCCTGTGGACGAACTGCTGGATTTCTTCAACAACATATCCCTCAACAGCCACGATGCTGCAATAGCAAAGAATCTTCTTGTGGAGATAAAGAGCAGATTGCAGTTCCTGATGGACGTGGGACTGTCGTATATTACCCTTAACCGGCCAAGTAACACCCTCTCTGGAGGCGAGAGTCAGAGAATAAACCTGACGACAAGTCTGGGCAGTACCCTCATGGGCTCGATGTATGTCCTTGACGAACCGAGCATCGGTATGCACAGCCGTGATACTCAGCGACTGATAAAGGTCCTTCATGGACTGAGGGATGCGGGCAATACTGTGGTGGTCGTGGAGCACGACGAGGAAATAATGCGTGCCGCCGACTATATAATCGACCTGGGACCAGATGCAGGACGGTTGGGCGGCGAGATTGTGTTTGCTGCCCCTGTCAGGAAACTCGGCAGGATAAAGCCAACGTTACCATCACATACGCTTGACTTCCTTACTGGTGCTGAGACAATAGACGTGCCAGCCCAGCGAAGACTCTGGAATAGCTATATCCTCATAAAATGTGCAAGGGAGAACAACCTGAAAGGCATTGACGTGAAATTTCCTCTCAACGTGATGACAGTTGTCACTGGTGTGAGTGGAAGCGGAAAGTCGACCCTTGTAAGGGAAATCCTTTACAAGGGCCTGAAACGCCAGATGGATGAGGTCGTCGACCGTCCTGGACAGTTCCTTGGATTTGATGGCGATACAGACATGATAGGCAAGGTGGAGTTCGTTGACCAGAACCCTATCGGAACTTCGACGAGAAGTAATCCTGTGACCTATATCGGTGCATGGGACGAGATAAGAAAACTCATGGCATCCCAGCAACTCGCCAAGCAGATGGGATATACTGCACAGTACTTCTCGTTCAATACTGAGGGAGGTCGCTGCGAGGAATGCAAGGGCGAGGGAGTGGTGAAGATAGACATGCAGTTCATGAATGACCTGGTACTTGAATGTGAATCGTGTCACGGAAGGCGTTTCAAGGATGATGTGCTGGAGGTGAAGTTCCTCGGCAAGGATGTCCATGATATTCTGAACATGACAATCAACCAGGCCATTGAGTTCTTCGGCACAGATGAAGGCAATCCGATGCCAAAACAATGCAGGAAGATAGTACAGCTGATGAAACCGCTTCAGGACGTAGGACTCGGGTACCTGAAGCTCGGACAGAACTCATCGACTTTGTCGGGTGGAGAAAACCAGAGGGTGAAACTGGCATATTATCTCTCAAAGGACACCGTGAAGTCATCTGTCACGGAGGCGCGGCAGGCTTCGATGTTCATCTTCGACGAACCGACCACAGGTCTTCACTTCCACGACATCAAGAAACTGATGGCGGCTTTCGACTCGCTGATATCACATGGACACACAATCATTGTCATTGAGCATAATCTTGAGGTAATAAAATGTGCCGACCATATCATCGACCTCGGCCCCGAAGGTGGCAAGGAAGGTGGATATATTGTTGCCGAGGGCACACCGGAACACATAATTGACTGTTCGGATGGCTACACGGCAATGGCATTGCGACAAGTCTTGCAAAATCATCCTGAAAAATAAAAAATGAGTTAAATAAATGAAATTTATTTTGTGCTCAGAATAGTTTTTCCTATCTTTGTATTCGATTAATAAAACTGCCAGGTTCAGATTGCTGGATTTGGTGGATTCGGTAGTATGTAAAACGACATAATATGAAGAACGAAAAAGTTAGGCCCGCAGAAGGTAAACTGGGAATAATGGTTGTAGGACTCGGTGCAGTATCATCTACATTCATGACAGGAGTGCTGATGGCCCGCAAGGGACTTGCAAAGCCGGTAGGGTCAATGGTGGAGTACGACAAAATACGTGTCGGAAAAGGTTCAGAAAAGAAATATCTGCATTACAGGGAAATCGTTCCGATTGCAGAACTCGATGATATGGTTCTCGGTGCATGGGATGTGTATCCTGCCAATGCCTATCAGGCAGCAATGTATGCAGAGGTGCTGAAGGAAAAGGACATTGAACCCGTAAGGGACGAACTCGAGAAGATAGTACCTATGAAGGCTGCGTTCGACAAGAACTTTGCAAAACGACTTGACGGCGACAATGTGATGACGGTCAAGACTCGCTGGGAGATGATGGAGCAGATACGTGAGGATATCCGTACGTTCAAGGACAGGAATGGCTGTGACCGCATCGTAGTGGCATGGGCTGCATCTACAGAGATATATGTGCCTTACTTTGCGCCTGTTCACGGCACACTTGCCGACCTCGAAGAGGCCATGAAGGCGGATGACAGGAAGAACGTAGCTCCATCGATGTGCTATGCTTATGCAGCATTGTCAGAAGGATGTCCTTTCATCATGGGCGCTCCTAATACGACCGTAGATATCCCTGCCATGTGGGAACTGGCAGAGAAGACCAGAATGCCGATTGCAGGAAAGGACTTCAAGACGGGACAGACTCTCGTGAAGTCGGGCTTCGCACCAATAATAGGTACTCGCTGTCTTGGACTTAACGGATGGTTCTCGACTAATATTCTTGGCAACAGAGACGGATTGGTGCTCGACGAACCTGATAACTTCAGGACCAAGGAGGTGAGCAAGCTTTCAACTCTGGAATCTATTCTCGTTGCTGATAACCAGCCTGACCTGTATAAGGATTATTATCATAAGGTAAGAATCAACTATTATCCTCCTCGTAATGACAACAAGGAAGGCTGGGACAACATTGACATCTTCGGCTGGATGGGTTATCCGATGCAGATAAAGATCAACTTCCTCTGCAGGGATTCAATCCTTGCCGCTCCTCTGTTGCTTGACCTTTGCCTGCTTTCTGACTTGGCTGCAAGGGCTGGCAGATATGGAATACAGCGCTTCCTGAGTTTCTATCTCAAGAGCCCGATGCACGACTTTACACAGGGAGAAGTGCCAGTAAACCACCTCTTCCAGCAGTACACGATGCTGAAGAATGCGTTGAGAGAGATGGGTGGATATGAGAGTGACGAGGAAGTGGATTAGGGTTAAGAGTTCAGAGCATAGAGTTTAGAATTGTGAATATGAATCTCAAGTGGCTGGTAGTGTCAGTGATTATGATGCTTGTTCCGGAAACGGTGCAGGCACAGATTACAGGTACGGTTATTGATGCCAGGACTGCTCAGCCACTGGATTATGTTAATGTCTACTACGACAAGAAGGGAGTAGGGGGCATAACTGACGGTAAGGGAAAGTTCTCAATCAAGGAAAACGAAGACTGGAAGGAAATCACTGTCTCTTCGCTGGGATACATCTCCCAGATAATCAAACTCAAGCCGGGAAAGAAAAAGAATATCCGTATCAGACTCGTTCCGTCGCCTCAGCAGATAAAGGACATCGTCATCACTGCCAGCAAGAACAAGTATTCGAGGAAGAACAACCCTTCTGTAGAATTCATGAAGAAGGTCATTGCCCACAAGAAGGCTAATGACCTTAAAAATAAGGACTATTATACATTCACAAGTTACGAGAAAATGGTCTGCTCTGTCAATAACGTGACAGACAAGGTGCTGGAATCCGACAAGCTGAAGAGTTTCGACTTTGTGAAGGACCAGGTGGAACTGTGTCCTGAAACGGGTAAGTGGATTCTGCCCCTAACCATGCATGAGAAGGTGACGGATTATTACTACAGGAATCATCCGAAATCAAACAAGGCCATAGTCCGTGCCGACAAGAAACAGGGACTCACAACCTTATTCCAGACCGGCGATATCTTTAACAATGCTGTCGAGGATGTCTTTACGGAGGTGAATATCTACGAAAATGTGTGTCGCCTGTTCCAGTATCCGTTCACGAGTCCGATAGCAGACAATGCCATCTCGTTCTACCGCTACTATATACAGGACACGACCTATATTGACAATGACCGGGTAATCCAGGTGGGATTTATCGCCAACAATCAGCAGGACTTCGGGTTCACGGGACATCTGTATGTGATGGATGACTCCACCTATCAGGTCCGCCGTGTACATCTGAGGATTCCCGGACGAAGTGATGTGAACTTTGTCGAGAGCATGAATATCTCACAGGATTTCGCAACACTTCCGACAGGAGACAGGGTGATGACGGTTAACGACATGCTCGTGGAACTCAAGCTGATAGACCTCATACCTCCTGGAGCACTGATCCAGCGAACTGTGAGAAACTCTGACTATTCATTTGATTCCATTCCCGACATTACCTTGAAGAAGATTAAGGGTGCTACATATATTGACCCGAATGCATCCCTCAAGGATGAGAAGTACTGGGCAGAGGTAAGAGGAACGACTGAGTTGTCGAATACAGAAAAGAATCTTGGCAAGTTTGTCACGAACCTGAAGAAAGTCAAGGGATTCAAACCTGCAATCTTTGTGTTTAGGACTCTGATGGAGAACTTCATCGAGACAGGTGACTCAACTCACAACTATGTGGACATAGGACCGGTGAACACGGCAATTTCTTATAATCATTATGATGGATTGCGCCTGCGTGTCTCTGCCATTACAAATGCAAATCTCAGCCCACATCTTTTCGGCAAGGGATATGTTGCTTATGGCACTCAGACTAAAAACGTATATGGTAAGGGTGAGCTGATATATTCCTTTAAGAACAATGCCTATCTTCCTGATGAATTCCCGAAGCACGACATCTCACTTTCGTACATGAATGACGTCGTGAGCCCGTTCGACCAGTTCCTTAAGACAGATAAGGATAATATGTTCCTTGCCGTGAAGTCGGGCAAGAATGACCAGTTTACTCATGTTCACAAGTGGAGAGTGAATTATCAGAGGGAATACGAAAGTGGTTTTGGGTATTCTGCCAGTCTGACCCGAACACATACTATACCTGTCGACGAATTGTTCTACCAGCAGCTCAATGGAACTCCTGTGCCGGAGAATGATCCTGCGAAATGGCTGAAGAACATGAACACGACAGAACTGACGGCGTCTGTCACATTCGAACCAGGTGCGGTATACTCCAATACCAAGCAACGGAGAATCGAGATGAACAAGGATGCTCCAATCATCACCCTCTCGCACACCCTTGGCATTGATGGGCTTTTGGGCAGTGACTATCATTACAATATTTCCGAGCTGAATATCTACAAACGAATCTGGATGCCTCATGCATGGGGCAAGATTGACCTCAACTTCCGTGCCGGGGCTCAGTGGAACAAGGTTCCTTATCCTATGTTGCTTCTGCCACCCGCTAACCAGTCATATATCATTCAGCAGAATACATTCGAGATGATTAATGCACTCGAATTTATGAACGACCGTTATGCCCTGATGTTCTTTGACTGGCATCTCAATGGAAAGATATTCAACAGGATTCCGTTGCTCCAGCGACTTAAGTGGAGGGAGTTCGTCGGCTTTAATATTATGATGGCTTCTCTCACAGACAAGAATAATCCTGCAACATCGGATTATACAGATAAGGATTTGTTCTACTTCCCCGGACATTTCAAGGAGGATGGGACTTACGAATGCAATACATACAGGATGGACTGGGACCGTCCATACATGGAGCTTCGTTTTGGTATAGCAAATATCTTCAAGCTATTCCATGTTGAGGCTGTCCGTCGTCTGAGTTACCTTGATAATGACAAGGCAAAGAAATGGGGATTCCGACTGATGATTAAGATGCAATTCTGATGAAACGGGTACAGGTCATATTGATGTTTGTTCTCTGTGCAATGCCAATGACATTGTACGGACAGGATTTTTCCAGAAAAAGCCTGCTGAAAGATGTGCGCTCCAAGATAAAGTCGGAAAACTATTCCGGTGCTGATGCCACTCTGAGTAAGGCTCTGGCAGAACACCGTGAACTGGACACCGACACAGAACTGTACTACCTCGAGATGAAGATACAGCACAAACTCGCAGAGGCTGAGAACCGTAAGATATTCCTGAACAACCGTCCCGACACGGCAAAATATTTTTCCTGTATCTATAACGTCTATAATTACGGGATGAAGATTAAATCCGATGGCAAGAAGTATGCAAGGTCTGCCACGGAACATCTGATACATTACAGGAACAACCTGCTCAGTGCCGGTAAGTTCCACTATTCAAAATCTCAGTTTGCCGATGCGTGTAAGTATTTTGACGTCTATATCTCTACAATACATCATCCTCTTCTTCTTGCAGAAATGACATATACTCCAGATGCAGATACTGTATCCCTGTCGAAACTGGCTGCATTCTCTGCGTTTGGAAATAAGGAGTATGAAAAGGCCTTGAACTATCTGGATGTGGCAATGAAGGATACCCTGAACCGGCAGAGTTTGCTTGAGATAGGTGTAAAGGCTTCTCTGGCTCTGAAGGACTCACTTCGTGCACTGGATTATATGCGTCAGGGCTGGAAAAATGATGTTCACAATGAATATTTCTGCTATTCCCTGATAAGGTATTACACCGACTATAAGGACTACGATAACCTTTTGGATGTTGTCACCACTGCAATAGACAGTCTTCCTGAAGGTACGGACAGCCTCAAGGTATTCAGGCTGATGTACATAGCAGGACGTACGGAGGAAATGCTTGATGATGAGGATGCCGCCTTGCTGACCCTGCAAGGAGCCCTTCGATACAATCCTAAGGATATACAGACCAATCAACGCATCGGCGACATCTATCTGAGGAGGGCCCATTATTCGTATGATAACAATACCCTGCAACCTCGCACCGAGGCTTATAGGAAATGGAAAGCAGAATTACAGCAGCTGTATGCTTCTGCTGCTGAATATTTTGAAAATATCATGCGGCTCACCGACGACACCTCCTTGTGGCTTTCTGAATTAAGAGAATGCTATTATAAACTAAATAAAGGAAAAGAACTAAAAAAACTTGAAAAGTATGACTAAGATTAGTTTCAGACTGTCACTTGTCGCAATCATGGTTGCCATGACATTCACGACAGTGTCGGCAAAGAAGTACCCGGAGATTAAATTCGAGAAGACAACTATTGACCTTGGTACATTCTCGCAGGATACGCCTGTCCAGAAGTGTGTCTTCCGTTTTACCAATGTTGGCAAGGCTCCTCTCATCCTCAATTATGTACACCCTTCATGTGGATGTACTGGTGCTGAGTATCCAAAAGATGCCATTGCTCCTGGTGCATCAGGTGAAATCGTCGTGACTTATGATGGAACAGGTAAGATGCCTGGCAATTTCAGCAAGTATGTTCAGGTCTTCACAAATTGTAAGGACGACCTTGTAAGGATTTTTATCAAGGGAAACATGAGCGCTCTTCATCCTGATGCAATACAGCAGGAAGAGAAGAAGACAGAAGAAAAGCAGAACTAAAGATAAAGGTGCTCAATTTGAGCACCTTTATTAGTCTTTATAGAAATCTATATTTTCGATTGTCAGCAATTGAATAGGCACATAGTTGATTACGTTCTGTGTCATTTTCAGCACTGTACTGTTGAATGTAGCTCTAAAGGAATTGAGGCCTTGCTTCTGTGGTTGCTGGGCTATGATAAATTCGATGCTCCCATTTCTCAGACATTCCACGTTTCGGTCGATGGCATCATACCCTAAGAGCGTCACGTGAGGATATTCAGGCATTTCCTCTTTCAGGAAATTGCCAATGAGGTGAATGGAAGAGTTGAAGGTCAGTCCGAAACGGATGTCTTTGTTTTTATCGAAGAATTGTTTCAATGCCTTCTTGGTGCTGTCTTTATCATAAATGTATAAGTTCTCAGTGATGATTTCAGTCTCAGGGCTATGCTTGCTGACATATTCACGGAATCCTGTTTCCCTGTCTAACTGCTGACGACTTGCCACACGTCCTTCTCCAATAAGTTTGAAGAGAGCAATTTTCTTTGTATTGGCTGCAGCCATCAGCATTATCTTAGCCGAGAATTCTCCGCTTCGCCGTGAGTCCTGACCATAGAAGGAAACTGGATTGAAGTCTGCCCAGTATGAGTCGATAAGAGAGTAGGGGATTTCCTTTTCCTCGAGTTTTCTCACGAACTTCGACATTATCTTGTGGTTGAATATCGGGCCGATTATCATTGCGTAAGGTTCACATTTGATGGCAGCCTTTGCCTGAGCCTCAAATGTGTCATCATTGAACTGGTCGTAGGTGAATATCTGAAAGTCAATCTTGAAATCATTGAACCTTCTGACGCCTTCCTTTAGTCCAGTCTCTACTCTGGCCCAGTATCCATCGGGCTCATGCATCGGGAGAATAGCTACGAATTTGTACACCTTGTTGTTCGCAAGCGCACTGGCGTAATGATTTGGAACATAATCAATCTCCTCCAGCACCTTCTGCACTTTTTCCAGTGCGAGTTTCGATACGTTGTTCCTTCCGTGAATGACTCTGTCTACAGTTCCCACTGAGACTCCTGCCATCTCTGCTATGTCCTTAATCCTGATCTTTGACGAATAGCTCATTGCCTTTCAAATCTGAAATTTTGTTTAAATATCTTAAAAAGATTTGCAAAATTATGAATAAATTTTGAATTTTCACTAACTTTGTACAAAATATTTGAAAATGGATAAAAACAAAGTCAAGATCGAGGAGCCGTTCTATAAGTATAGAACTGTCTCACAGTGCTATTCTAAGGGGATAAGTCTGCTTACTGACAACTTCAGATTTTTTTTCAAGTTTCTCTGGCCGGTTACTGCTATTTGCTCATTACTGAGCACACTTATCAATATGGTACAACTCTTTCCGTATCATATTTCCCTTCCGTATATGGAGTTCTTCAAACCTCATATTTCTGTGATACTTGCCATTGCTGACATGGCAGTCTTCTGCATCTTCCTGTCGTATGTCTATACCCTCATAAAGCTACATGCGTCATCCTATGACCTTTCAAAGTTGTCCTTCCGTTTCTTTGTACGCGAATCCAGCAACAACATGAAGACTGTATATGCGCTTTATGCGCTTATGCTTTTAGCGGCAGTCCTTACGTCGGTCATTTTCCCTCTGGTCTATGTACTTGTGATGCTTGTGCTTCCTTGTCTGATGCTTAGCGGAAAGAAATTCTGGAACGGCATAAAATCAGGAATAAAACTGGGCTGGTTCTTTTTCTTCAGGAATCTATCCATGTTCCTCTTATTGACTTTCACGGTGGGGGTGGTACTTGTTCTGCTGAATGCACCAGTATATCTGTTCTATATCTATCATAATTCGGCAGAGCTTTCTGCCCAGGCAGGTGATATTGTCAATACACCTTATATATATTATTACATGATACCTGTGGCATGTTTCATCATCTTCTTCATATCATTCTTTATATCTATTGCATTTTATATTCCGACGGCATATCTTTATGCATCATCACAAGTAGCTTATGAAAAAAAACTTACCAATACTGGAGAATATTGAGATTCAGTCAGTGGCAGCCGAAGGAAAGGCTGTCGCACGTCTTGATGATAAGGTGATATTCGTTCCTTATGTGGTTCCTGGCGATGTAGTTGACCTACAGGTACGCAGGAAAAAACACAGTTATATGGAGGCTGTGGCAGTAAACTTCCATAGATATTCCGACCTCCGGGCAGAACCATTCTGTCCTCACTATGGAGTCTGTGGCGGCTGTAAGTGGCAGTGCCTGAAATATGAGGAGCAGATTCGTGCAAAGCAGCAGCAGGTGGTCGACAATCTTACCCGTATTGGTCACATCACCCTGCCTGAAATCTCACCGATTCTTGGCAGCGAGAAGACCCAGGCATACAGGAACAAGCTCGAGTTCGGATTCTCCGACCGCCGTTGGATACTTCCCGATGAACCGGAAGGAATACAGCAGCACAATGCTCTTGGATTCCACATTACAGGTGCGTTCGACAAGATTCTCGACATCTCTGACTGTCATCTCATGGACGATATCCAGAACTCTATCCGCAATGCCATTCGTGATTATGCCATAGAGCATGGTCTGGTATTCTATGATCTTCGCAACAACACGGGGCTTCTTCGTTCGATGATGGTTCGCAACAGCAATACGTCAGAACTCATGGTCCTCATTCAGTTCCGTATTGAGAATGAATCAGAACATCGTCAGGCCATTGATCTCCTTCAGTTCGTGGCCGACAGCTTCCCTCAGATTACTTCGCTTCTTTATGTTGACAACCACAAGGGCAACGACACTTTCGGCGACCAGGAAGTGATTGTGTTCAAGGGCAATGACCATATCTTTGAGGAGATGGAAGGCTTACGTTTTAAGGTCGGTCCTAAGTCATTCTACCAGACTAATACCGACCAGGCATACAATCTCTACAAGGTGACACGTTCTTTTGCTCAGCTCACAGGCAATGAACTTGTCTACGACCTTTATACAGGCACAGGAACCATTGCCAATTTCGTAAGTCGTCAGGCGCGTCAGGTAATAGGCATAGAGTATGTACCGGAGGCAATCGAGGATGCAAAAGTCAATTCCCAGATTAATAATATCTCCAACACGCTCTTCTTTGCCGGTGATATGAAGGATATTCTCACCGATGATTTCATCGCAGAGCATGGTCGCCCTGATGTGATCATTACTGACCCGCCAAGAGTCGGCATGCACAAGGACGTTGTAAATGTCATTCTTAATGCTGCTCCTCAGCGTATTGTTTATGTCAGCTGTAATCCTGCCACTCAGGCCCGGGATCTACAACTGCTTGACGAACACTATCGGGTCGAAAAGGTTCAGCCTGTCGATATGTTTCCTCACACCCAGCATGTCGAGAATGTCGTGTTGCTGGTGAGAAGAGATGAGGAACAGTTTAGAGCTTAGAGTTTAGAGTTGGTTCCTGAGCCGAGTTTACCCTGAGTCCCCATTGCGGCCAACCGCAAACGAAATGAGGTTAAAACAAATAGCCTT
>CALELI010000190.1 GCA_937902455.1 uncultured Prevotellaceae bacterium
CCGATATCTTGTTGTTCGGTACGAGGTTTGCCCAGCTGACGAAGTGGTGGACATCGGGAAGCTTCTCCGTGAAGTCGCTTCCGAGTTCCCCGACGAGCCGTAGCAGGGATGCCCGCGACATTCCAGGCATACGCATGACGTTGACGCCCCAGAGGTCGTAGGCGGTCTGCTCGATGTCGAACCCGATCCCGTTCTTCTTCGGATTTGGCTTCTCGCTCCGGAGGATTTCCGCACGCTGCGTGTCAATCGTGGCAGTATAGCGGTCGGCTATCTCCTGTATCTTCCGGTCACACTCACGGATGAGCTGCTGGTAGGACTCATAGAGCTGCTGGCTCTGCTGCATGGTGAAGAGATGCTCCTCGTCCCATGTGGCTTCGAGCGACCTCTCGATCTCCTCACGGCTTTTCCTGCACCGTGCATCTGCCATCGATGAGAGCACCCCGGGGTCGCGTTCACCGCCCAGAATTGCCTTGATGATGGCCTGGCCTGACTTGCCGAGGATGTCGGTGAAGACGTTGTCGAGCTTGAGGTTCATCTGCTCCATGGCTTTCTGGAGGTGAAGCACCTCTCGGCTCGCGGAGCGGATGAGGCCGTCACGATGGCGGACGAGGCTGCGCATTGTGCGGGCAGTGTTCACGCGCACTGACGGGAGGGCCTGTGCCATCCAATGGCAACCTAAGACAGAAGGATGAGGCGGAGACGATGCCGAAGGACGCATGTTATTATCGCATTTCGTTTGCGGTTGACCGCAATGGGGACTCAGTAATATTCTTTGGACGGCTCAGTAATGATGTCTGCCTGCTTCAGAAACATCCCCCGTCCGCCTCAGTAATGATGCTTGCCCGCCTCAGTAGTGAATAATAGGAAATAATGTTCAAGGGTCTATGACCCATAGTCGGTGAGGTCCTGCAAATCCTTGCAAATGAATTTGCAGATATTTGCAAGCCTCACCGCCTATCTACAGCAGCATACTGCCGCCTGAACATTTCAGAAAATATGGGCTCAATGCCCTAAAATCCGCAATATGCGGAGAAAATGAAATTAGCATTCCATTATATTTTCATGCCATATTGGCAATTTTGGGGTATTGAACCCGATTTTCAGGTCATGAAGGTCTGTTGTTCCTTCACGGAAGGAATGATGGCGGAGATGATGACTGTACCCTGGAAGTCACGGAGTGCTTACAGGAGGACAATCATCATCTCAGACATCAGTAGCAAGCGAAGCGAGATACCAGACCTTCAGGGCATTTTCTATTTAAATGTTATGTTCCTACTTTACCCCGCGAAAATGGTAGGTTCATGGGTGCGGGGTTATTACTGGTGTGCCAATTAATGAGCGTCATTTGGGCTGATTCTGAAATATGCCAGCACACTGGCGAACTCATCCTGGGCAGAACGGCAGGTGTCCAGTAAATATTCGGGCACGGTAGGCCATTGGGTAAGTCCACGGTAATAGAAACGTTTCAGTTCCTCGGTGATGATGAATGGGGTGATACGGTTTGACAGACATTCCTTGAACATGATAAGGCGACCATCTATCGGCAAGGTTTTGTTGTCAAGAACACTGCAAATTTAGCGATATTTGCCGGTATAGGCAAGAAATAATGCAAAAAAATGATGAACTTTGCTCGCCTGAGTGGACGTGGGACCCGATGAATTATGAATTAATAATAACCCTTTTGCTCTGGGCGGTGAGGTAGGCGGCGCGGACGAGGAGGTGGACGAAGTAGGCTACGTAGACTGCCTGGAGTCCTATGGCTGCCTGGAGCAGATAGTAGGAGAGGAAGAATCCTATTGCTGCATAGACCATGCACATCATGATGTGTTTTCCTGCCGTGGCTCCGGCAAAGATTCCGTCCCACATGAAGGCAAAGCACCCGAGGAGCGGCATGGCTACGAGCCAGGGGAGGAACGGACGGGAGCCTTCGATGATCTGCTGGTCGGATGTGATGAGGCTGACCATGCCTTCACCGCTGACAGCGAAGACAAGCGTGCAGAGCAGACCTATGCCGAGTGTCCACCATGATATGCCTCGGATGCTCTTCGTGAGCATCTCCCTGTCGTTTGCTCCGATATATCTGCCTGTGAGTGCCTCGCCGGCATAGGCAAAGCCGTCGATGAGATAGGACAGGAGCATGAAGAGTTTCATCATGATGGAACCGACTGCAAGTGGTCCGTCTCCATAGAACGAGGTGAGTGAGGTGAAGCCGACATATATGGCGAGCATGCATACCGAGCGGATGAAGAGGGTGGTGTTGAGCTTGTAGAACCCCGTGCCTTGGAGTGACTGACGGACGGAGAAGAGTGGGGCAGTCCTGATGGGGTACATCTTCATGCGGTAGCGCACGAAATAGAGTGTGACGGCGAGTATCAGTCCTGAATACTGTGCTATGAGTGTGCCGTAGGCTACTCCGATGGATCCCATCGGGGTGTGGACGGCAAGGATGTAGCTGGTGAGCATGTTGACCACGTTGACTGTGATGTCACAGGCCATAGGGAATACCGTGTTCTGCATTCCGATGAACCAGCCCTTGAACACCATCAGGGAGAGTGTGGCTGGCGCTGCCCATACACGGATGAAGAAATAACGTCGTGCAAAGTCCTCCACTTCCGGGGAGCAGGGTACTAACTGCAGGACGATGTCGACAAACAGCCACTGGAGTGTCCAGATACAGAGGGTGGCTATGAGTGCCGTCTGAACTCCCTTTGTGAGGATGCCAATCTCGCTGCGGCTGTCGTTGCGTCCGAAAGCCTGAGCTGTCATTCCGCCTGTGCCTACCCGAAGGAATCCGAAATTCCAGTAGAGCAGGTCGAAGAGCATGGTGCCAATGGCTATTCCGCCAATGGCTGACGCATTGGAGATGTGACCGGCAATGGCCACATCGACAATACCGACAAGCGGCACCGTGATATTCGCAAGAATACTCGGTACTGCCAGACGGAGGATTTCCTTGTTAATATTGCTCGTTTTCGTTAGGGAAGTCACAGCTCTTCACATCTGTGATGTACTGGCCAATGGCATTGGTCATGATTGTGTTGAGGTCGGCATATCTGCGCAGGAACTTCGGCGAGAAGCCCTGAGTCATTCCCAGCATGTCGTCGATGACGAGTACCTGACCGTCACAGTTGCCACCTGCTCCGATGCCGATGACAGGAATGGTGAGTTCCTTGGTGACCTGAGCGGCGAGTGATGCCGGGATCTTCTCGAGGACTATGGCAAAGCAGCCAACCTCTTCAAGGGCATGAGCGTCTTCGAGCAGTTTCTTTGCCTCTGCTTCCTCACGGGCACGTACGGAATAAGTTCCGAACTTGTTGATGCTCTGTGGCGTGAGACCAAGATGGCCCATTACTGGAATGCCTGCATCGAGAATCTTCTTCACAGTATCTATAATCTCCACTCCGCCTTCGAGCTTGAGGGCATCGCAGTGGCTGGCCTTCATTATCTTGATGGCATTCGTCACGCCTTCTGTAGGGTTGACCTGATAGGTGCCGAATGGCATGTCGCATACCACGAGGGCTCTCTGTACACCTCTGACTACGCTCTTTGCGTGATAGATCATCTGGTCGAGAGTGATAGGGAGGGTCGTCATGTTTCCTGCCATCACATTTGATGCTGAATCGCCTACAAGTATGATATCCATTCCTGCACCGTCAACAATCTGTGCTGTGGTGTAGTCGTAGGATGTCAGCATCGCAATCTTATTGCCGTCTTTCTTCATCTCTATCAGACGGTGTGTTGTCACTTTCCTTTTGTCTTCTACTAAATAAGCTGCCATATTGTTTAATTCATAATTCATAATTTGGCCATTAGCCATTAGCCATTGGCCGTTAGCCTTTCTTTAACTTTACAACTCTAAACTTCTAAACTGACTCTAAACTCTAAACTATCAACTCTAAACTAAACGTCCAGTTTCCACGGACCAGTAGGTAACTGGCGACGAAGTACTTCGAGCTGGAAGTCCTTGCCGGCAATGATGCCAAAGGTGCGGAGGGTATATTCAATGGTCTTGCGGGCCAGTTCTGGATGGTTGTTCTCTTCGCTCAGGTGACACAGCCATACGTGTGAGAGAGCTGGATGCAGGTTCTCGAGCAGTAATGATGCTGTCTGGTTGTTGCTGAGGTGTCCGCTTCCGCTGGTAATCCTCTCCTTGAGGGTCTTCGGGTATGGACCGTTCTTCAGCATCTCCTCGTCGTAGTTGGCTTCGAGTACCAGGTAGTTTGCCCGGCGTATGTGTTCCTTGATGGTCTCGGTAGGCATACCTACGTCAGTCATTATCGTGAAGTTCTTTTCTCCGCATCGGATTTCGTATCCTACGTTCTCAGTGGAGTCGTGTGGGATAGGGAATGCCGTGATATGGAAAGAGCCGATGGTGAACTCAGTGCCTTTCTCGATGTTTATGGCACTGGCTGTATCGATGTGCTTGACTGTGTAGTTTGCGTTCATGCCTCGGTGGATGTTTTCGGTGGTGTAGGCAAACACATTGAGTTCGGACATGATATTCGATATCGCCTTGACGTGATCGGCATGGTCGTGGGTGATAATCACGCCCTTTACGGCTTTCATGTTGACTTCATATTCCTTGACAAATCGTTTCAGCCGACGTATGCCTACGCCGGCATCAATGAGGATGGCTTCGTCTGCTTCCTCATTGTATAAATAGTAGCAATTGCCACTACTTCCGCTGCCAAAACTAATGAAGTTTAACATACAGGGTGCAAAGTTAGTGAAAGTTGAGCGACAAACAAAATAAATTCGTTTATTTTTTTGTCCGAGACGCATCCTAACTTGCGGGAGCATAGCGAGCGAAAGGTAATGAATAATGAAAAATGAAGAATGAAGAATGAAAAATAAATGGTGTGCTGTTCACTTAT
>CALELI010000191.1 GCA_937902455.1 uncultured Prevotellaceae bacterium
CCGATGCGACTGACGCCATAGAACCAAACGTGGAAAACAAGACCACCATCGACTGGGTAAGAGCCTACCACCCCCTGCTCCAGACTTTCATGAAGCGTTCGGGAAGAAGCATGGAGCCGCTGGACATCGAACTGACGCCAGAGGGTCGCATACTGCTCATATCGGGCCCCAATGCCGGCGGCAAATCGGTGTGTCTGAAGACCATCGGACTGCTGCAATACATGGTACAGTGCGGCCTGTCCATTCCCGTCAGGGAAAACTCCCACGTTGGCATCTTCAAAAACATCTTCATAGATATCGGTGACGAGCAGAGCATCGAAGACGAGCTGAGCACATATTCCAGTCACCTGCTCAACATGAAGAACATGATGAAATGGGCAAACGGCAAGACGCTCATCCTCATCGACGAGTTCGGAGGTGGCACAGAGCCTCAGATTGGTGGAGCCATAGCCGAAGCCGTACTCAAGCGGTTCAACGAGAAGAAGGCGTTCGGAGTCATCACCACCCATTACCAGAACCTGAAGCACTACGCCAAGGACACGCCGGGAATCATCAACGGTGCAATGCTCTACGACCGCCAGATGATGCAGCCACTCTTCCAGCTCAGGATTGGCAATCCAGGCAGTTCGTTTGCTGTGGAGATTGCCCGCAAGATCGGAATCCCCGAGGACGTGATAGCAGAAGCCTCCGAGATAGTGGGACAGGACTACATCAATGCCGACAAGTACCTTCAGGACATCGTACGCGACAAGCGTTACTGGGAGAATAAGCGTCAGCTCATCCATCAGCAGGAGAAGAAGCTCGAGGCCACCATTGCCGACTACGAGGAGAAGATGGCAAACCTGAAAGGACAGAAGCGCGAGATACTCGACAAGGCGAAGATGGAGGCAGAATATCTTCTCCAGCGTTCCAATGCCATCATAGAGCAGACGGTGAAGGACATCAAGGAGGCTCAGGCCGAAAAGGAGGAGACGAAGAAGATAAGGGAACGCCTCAATAAGTTCAAGGAAGACGTAAGCCTACAGCCTGGAACCAGGGAATCACAGAACCAGGGAAGTACGAAATCCCGAAATCCCAAAGTCCCTAATTCCAAATCCCGAAAGCCCGAAACCCCGAAACCCCAGAATCCCTCAACCCTCTCCGTAGGTGGCTATGTAAAGCTCAAGGGACAGACCATAGTCGGCATCATCCGGAAGATAAGTGGCAAGGAAGCCACAGTGGAATTTGGCGACATCATCACCAACGTGAAGCTCAACCGTCTGGAAGCCACCATGGAGTCACCAAAGAAGGTACAGACCACTTCCCAGTACTACAGCCCTACGACGGCTCTGCGGAACAAGACGATTGCCAACTTCAAGAGTGTGGCAGACCTCAGAGGTATGCGTGGCGAGGAATGCCTCACCGAACTCACCACCTTCATTGACAGTGCTATAGTAGCTGGAGTCCACACGGTCAGCATCCTCCACGGAACCGGCAACGGCATCCTCCGTCAACTTGTCAGGAACTACCTCGACACCATCCCCGAAGTGTCCTCCTACCGCGACGAGCTCCCCCAGTTCGGTGGCACAGGCATCACCGTCGTGGAACTGGAGTCATAATTATTTCCGTTTGCGTGTCCGCTCCTTTCTGACATAACCGGCAACTGGTGTTCTGTCTCGCTCGACATGCCATTGTGCCTTGTCTCTATTATCATTTTCTCGTCCGAAAAATGTTACTGAGTCATGGGTGAAATGTTACTGAGTCAAACGCGAAATAACGCCTCGTTTTGCCTTACGCCTCAGTAACATTTTCCGTGCGCCTCGGTAATATACTGAGTCCGTCTCTGTGATATCTCTACTCCAACTCGGCAATACTCCTGCTCCCCCTCAGGTGTCTGTCCGGACTGTGTCAGTAGGTTCTCCACCATGACTGCGACGAAGGGCCCCCTCAACTCCCTTGCGCAGTTCGCTATTCACTTTTGCCTCAAATATCACAGATGGCAACGAGAAGTATGCCTGAGGCACGTGCCTGTCATGGGTGATGTCTGGGATAATGGAAAGGAATTCCTTTTTGGGCTCTTACGGCATTTAGAAAGTGATAGTCTTGGGATTTGCTGGCGCAAAGAAATTTTATGGAGACGGGCTCCAGAAATTCAGGAGAGGAAATTAAGTATAGGGCATTGCCCTAGAAATAGAAATTTCTAAAAAGAAATAATTTCTACTCCTTTAGGAGTACCCAATTTCTTGCCAAAGGCAACCCCTTCACTCGAAATCTCAGATGAACATCTTTTTAGCGTAGCGTAACATGTTACGCTACGCTAAAAAGCATATTGTGCGGAAATACTCTTGTGGCGATCTGTATATAACTCCCTATTCTGGGGTCATCAGATGGCGAAAATCTCTTCAGGATATTCTATGTCAGTGAGGAAGAGCGCGTTTCCCGGTACGCTCATGCCTGCGGAACAGCGGTCTTTCTCTTCGATGATCTTGCAGAATTCCTCGATGGTTATCTGTCCTCTGCCCACATCGAGCAAGGTGCCTACTATGGCCCTCACCATGTTGCGCAGGAACCGGTCGGCCTTGATGGTGAAACAGTTGTCGCTCCATTCGGCTTTCATTATCTTGCAGTTGTTTGTCTTCACGTCCGTATGGAGCTTGGAGAATGACGTGAAGTCTGTATAGTTGAAAAGCAGGCGTGCTGCTTCGTTCATCTTGTCGAAGTCGAGAGGGTAAGTGATGTGGAAGGAATACTGACGCCTGAAGGGGTCTCTGTCGGAGTGGATGAAATACTGATAGGTCCTCGATGTGGCGCTGAACCTGGCGTGGGCCTCGTCGTTCACCCTCACCACCTTCTTCACCGCGATACTCTGTGGCAGTATCCTGTTGAGTCGGAAAGTGGCATCTGTCGTGTCGAGTTCTTTCTCGCAGTCGAAATGCGCAACCATCAGTCGTGCGTTCACTCCAGCATCTGTCCTGCCTGCACCCACCACTTCTGTCGGAGTGTTGCAGAGAATGGTCACGGCAAGGTTCACTTCTGCCTGTACACTGTTGTCGTTTGGTTGCACCTGCCAGCCGTGAAATCCGGCACCGTCGTATGAGAGATAGATGAAATAGCGCATTGTCAGTTCCTTAGGGTCAGATGAAAACAAGCCTGACGACGTTCGTACTTCACGTAGCACCGGCCTTCCAGCCTCAGGTCCCTGAGTACCTCGGAGAGCACCTGCTTCTTCTTGAAGTCATAGCGGTCAACTATGATGGGCTTTGACTTGTCGGACACAATCGGTATGAATCGGTTGTACGTGATGTCCACCGTCGTTCCATAGCAGTGGGCAGAGTTCTCCACGGAGTTCCTATTGCCTTTCCTCAGCTTGCTCACGTCATCCTGTGTTCTCAGCACCGACGTCACCATGAGCAGGTGAGGCTGCTGACCTTTCGATATGAGCGAGTCGATGAAGTTCAGGGCAATGGTGTTGACTAACTGATAGGTCTTCGGGGTGAGGTAAGGGATGGAGTGGCTCAGGCTGTCGACCACGAAATAAGGTGATGCACCAATGTACACCAGCTTGTGGGCATCGACGTATGGCTTCAGCGAGTTTCTTGAGCGCAGAGGACGAACACCGTTCTTCTTTGCTGCTATGATCTGTATGTCATTCAGGTCAGGGAAGTCGTGCGCGAAACTGAGGACACCCTTTATGTCCGTCTTCTGTTCTATGTCGAACTCAAGTGCTGCTGCCGAGTCTTCTGCAAGTTCCTCCAGGGTGGCCGACGGGTCCGATGCCGTAGAGTCGATTTCCTCTGCGGTGTCAGTCTCGGCATTTGTCACATTCTCTGCCACGGGCTCTGCATCGTTCTCAACTGTCTGCACTACCTGCTGGACAGGTTCCCGTGCCGCCATTTTCTTCTCGATGGGACTTTCAAGAAACAAGTGA
>CALELI010000192.1 GCA_937902455.1 uncultured Prevotellaceae bacterium
GTCGGCGAAATGGCAAAATGGCAAAATGGAGAATAAATTGTAAATTGTAAATGGTAAATAAAATTAGCTAATTAGAATTCCCACTTCACACCGAGGCAAGGATTGCACTTGAAACCATCATAAGTACCGAAGTCTGCACTGAGTTCCACCTCACCACCTACGTTGAGGTTAGGGCAGCCGAAATGACGGCCTACATTGTACCAGAGCTGAGGTTCGCTTATGAACACAGTGCTCTTGTCCTTGATGTCGCTACCGTCGATTGATACGTGGTCCTCCCACCAGAAGTCAGCAAAGCCAGAGAAGTTCAGGCCTTCTACTCCGAAGATGTCCTTCATACCCCATACTGCTGTGAACTGAAGAGGAGCATCCTGGTCCTTGTGAGCGATAGTCTTGTACAGAGCCTCCAGAGTCAGTGTATTCTTGAAGTCTGCGCTGTGGAGGAAATAGTTCACACCAAAGAGCCATGCATTGTTGATATGATAGTTGTTGTACACACCACCATTATATTCTACGTGGAGGCTGAATGGAGCCAGTTTTGTGTCCTGCCAGAAATTCAGTCCTCTTGCAATTTCAAAATAAGTGCCACATGGTGCCTCATTGCCACCCTGGAGAGATACATCGTCCTTTGACCTTGTCTTGAAGTCGTGGTCGATGAAGAAGAAAGTGTCACCCCACTTGTCTGCCTTGAACATTTCAAACGTAGTCGTAAACTGCTTACGGTCATCACCAAAGTCATAGAATACCTGTAAGTTAGTCTGAGCTGCAACTTTCATGAAACTGAGTGTTGCGATTGCAGTAAGTAAGAATAATTTTTTCATAAGACTAAAAAATTAAGAATTAATGTTAAAGTAAGTACATTTTTTAGAATTGTACTTGCAAAGATATATATAAAACTTCATATATAGCACAATATTTTAAAAAAAAATTAAAGTTAATAAACTTTTTTTCACAAATCTTGCGTATGTACAAAATTCTGTATAACTTTGTACCCCGAACAAATTTTCTCACAATGCAAACCACAACTACTTCGTTTCCTCAGGGAATCAGGGATGCCCGCCAGCTGGGACGTCCCAAAATGCTGCTTTTAGGATTTCAGCACATGTTTGCCATGTTCGGAGCAACTGTGCTTGTGCCAACCATCACAGGCCTGCCAGTTGCTACTACTCTGCTCTTCGCCGGCCTCGGCACTCTCCTTTTCCATGTCATAACTAAGATGAAGGTTCCTGCATTTCTGGGATCTTCTTTTGCTTTCTTAGGGGGGTATGCCTCAGTCAAGGCCATGGGCCTCGAGGCAGGACTCAATGAGGCACTCGCACTCGACTACGCTTGCATAGGAGTATTCTGTGCAGGACTGGTTTACCTTATCGTTGCATCACTCATCAAGATTTACGGCATCGACAAGATCATGAAGTACTTCCCGCCTGTAGTGACGGGACCAGTGGTCATTGCCATCGGACTTACTCTCTCGGGTACAGCCATATCAAGCTGCCAGACCAACTGGGGCGTTGCACTCGTTGCAATATTCGCAGTCATCATCTGCAGCATCTGGGCAAGAAAGATATTCCGTATCATACCTATTCTAATAGGTGTGCTCGTCAGTTATATTTTTGCAGCATGCCTCGGCGAGGTCGACTTCGCACCTCTTCATGACGCTGCATGGGTAGGACTCCCCGTAGCCAGAGAGACCTCAGTGCTCGCAGTATTCGACAATCCCGACTGGGGGCTCATCACCTCAGCCATCATCGCCATCGTACCGATTGCACTTGCAACCATCGTTGAGCATATCGGCGACATGTGCGCCATCAGCTCCACGGTAGGCGAGAACTTCCTCGAGAATCCGGGACTCCACCGCACCCTCACCGGTGACGGACTTGCAACGTCTATTGCCGCACTCTTCGGAGCACCTGCAAACACCACTTACGGCGAGAACACAGGCGTGCTCAACCTCACACGAGTATTCGACCCGGTTGTCATCCGCATCGCAGCAGTCCTCGCAATCCTCTTCTCCTTCTGCCCTAAGTTCGCCATGCTCATCAGCCTCATGCCGTCTGCAACAATCGGAGGCGTGTCACTCATCCTCTACGGCATGATTTCAGCAGTCGGACTCCGCAACGTGTCAGAGGGAAATGTCGACTTCACTAACTCACGCAATGTCATCATTGCAGCACTCATCCTCGTGCTTGCAATAGGTATCAAATACGGTGCAAATGACCAGGTATCCTTCGGAAGCATATCACTCTCCGGACTTGCCATTGCCGCAATCGTAGGCATCATCCTCAACGCAGTCCTTCCAGGCAAGCCAAGAATCAACCTCTGGAATGCTAACGCAGTACTCAACAAAAAACAGAATAATGAAGGAAAATAGCAGAATTGTAGAAAAAGGGCTTACATTTGATGATGTACTGCTCGTGCCTGCCTATTCGGAAGTACTTCCCACACAGGTAGACGTGAAGGGCCGTTTCTCACGCCACATCGAACTCAACATCCCGATCGTGTCAGCTGCAATGGACACAGTCACAGAGTCTCAGATGGCAATAGCCATGGCGCGTGAAGGCGGTATCGGAGTCATCCACAAGAACATGTCAATCGAGGCACAGGCTGCTCAAGTCAACAAGACCAAGAGAGCCGAGAACGGAATGATCGACGACCCTATCACCATCGCACGGGAGAACACCATAGGCGAAGCACTTCGCCTGATGAAGGAAAACCACATCGGAGGTATTCCAGTAGTAGATGAATACAATTATCTTGTTGGAATAGTCACCAACCGCGACCTTCGCTTCGAGACCGACATGAACCGACGTGTTGCCGACGTGATGACAAGCGAGAACCTCGTCACCATCACCGACACCAGTCACGAGAACATCATGAGCGTCCTCGAGAGAAACAAGGTAGAGAAACTGCCCGTGGTCGACGAAAGCGGCCACCTCGTAGGGCTCGTCACCTACAAGGACATCACAAAGGTCAAGGACTATCCTAACTCCAACAAGGACGCCAAGGGTCGCCTTCGCGTGGCAGCAGGAGTAGGCATCACGGCCAACTGCCTCGAGAGAGTCGAAGCCCTCGTCCATGCCAATGTCGACGCCATAGTCCTCGATTCCGCTCACGGACACTCGAAGGGAGTCATCGATGCCTTCCATAGCATTAAGAACGCATTTCCGACTCTCGACGTCGTTGTGGGCAACGTGGCAACAGCCGATGCAGTCTACGACCTCGTTCAGGCTGGAGTCGACGGCATAAAGGTCGGAATCGGACCAGGTTCCATCTGCACCACCCGAATCATTGCCGGAGTGGGAGTGCCACAGTTCACAGCCATCATGAATGCCGCCCAGGCAGCTGCAGGCAGCGGAATACCAATCATCGCCGACGGCGGACTTCGCTATTCCGGCGACATCGTCAAGGCCCTCGCTGCAGGAGGCGACTGTGTGATGTGCGGATCAATGTTCGCAGGAACAGAAGAGGCACCAGGTGAGACAATCATCTACAACGGCCGTAAGTTCAAGACCTATCGCGGAATGGGCTCCATCGACGCCATGAAGGCAGGCAGCAGCGACCGCTACTTCCAGGAGAAAGTCAGCACAAAGAAGCTCGTGCCCGAAGGCATCGTAGGCCGAGTGCCTTACAAGGGCAGCATTTCCGAGACAGTCTACCAGCTCATCGGCGGACTCCGCAGCGGTATGGGATACGTCGGAGCAAGGAACCTCGCAGAACTCCGCGAAGCCAAGTTCGTGCAAGTCACCTCAGCCGGAGTGATTGAGAACCACCCACACGACATCACCATCACCAGCGAGACTCCGAACTATACAAGAGGAGAATGACTGGCTTCGCCAGAGTGAATAGTGAATAGTGAATAGTGAATAGTGAAAAGTAGTGCAAACCGAACGCAGAACTAAGTTTACTTAAGTTA
>CALELI010000193.1 GCA_937902455.1 uncultured Prevotellaceae bacterium
ACGTCGTACTCCTGTCCTTGGTACTTGTTCTCGGATATTGCCGAGCTTTCCCAGTTACCATACTGGATGTACGAGCCGTTACAGAATGTCAGCTTGTGAGTTGAGCCGTTATAGCTAAATATCTCTGGAGAGAGCATCGCTATTGTCGGTTCTATGTGGTTCTGGCGGACATCGTCAAATGTCGCACGTAACGACAGGATACGGATGCCGCTGTATGTCGCTGCTAAGGTGACTTCCATTACTCGGAGTGCATGGGTCTTGCCTCCGCCTTTAGCTCCGCCATAGCACGTGAATTTGGCCTTGCTGTTGAAGAATTCTATTTGCTTCGGGTTAAGTTCACCAAGGTCCGTGATGAACTCGTTTTCTTGTGTCGCCGCTTGTTTCGGCATTGGTCTATGCCTCCTCAAGATAAGAAAATGAGCCTACTGTACTTCTGCCTAACAACCTATGGTCGGGAAGTATAGTGGCTCATATTTTTTAGATGTAGTACCTTATGGATTCGGCCTACCCCCTCTTTTCCGACAGGGGTGCTACCGTGTCTCTACTCACAGTAGCAACCCCCCGACCGAAAAAGGAGTTCATGGAAAAAAGAAGTGTGAAACAATGGCCGATTCCAATCACGTACAGGCCGTTAGAGAGTGTGGGAATATCACTCCCATTACTTCGGCGGTAGTATAGCATACTTAGCTGAAAAGTCAACTCTCAAATGCGCGTGGGATATTATCTATAGGGAACAATGGAAACCCGTACCCCTTTTTCCGACCGGGGGGCGTATGCTTACCAACAAAAACCCGCCTGCTCGGGCCTTGCATGAGAGGCCCTGCGCGGCGGGAGATTGCCTCGCCTCAGCCTCGGCCCTTCTATTACGTTGTATCTTATAGGCTATTATCTATTACTCTAAAGAGATATAGTTATCATACACTCTATATCCACACTATCTTACTTACTATAATACTCTACTATCATACACACTATAATACGTATCATATACTCTATAAATATACGTATCTAACTACTATGTGGGGACATAACCACTATCCTTCTACAGGCACACTTACAGCGGCCTTCTGTACACTTACTCTCTGGATATGTGGTGTGGCTATGTGCCAGCCTTCCGGCTGGCTGAGGCTGATGATAGACGTGACCTCCATTTCTTGTGATATATGAGGTATCATCCTCAGAATATTATTATCTTGGAGGTTCATCATGAACACTGAAACTATCAACAACAACTACAACGTAATCATAGGCAACGAGGAAGACATCTGCGGAAGAGTGAGCCGTGAGCTTGCGATAGATGCAATCAGGGCGATGCAGAAGAGCGCATCAGGTCGGGTAGCTCTCGACTACATAACAGATGCAAAGCGGGTATACATGAGGATAACAGACCACTACTTAGGCATAAGAGAGCTGTCGCCAAGAAGATACGACAAGGCGGTAGACGAACTCATGAGCCTTGTCTCAGAGACACTCGTGGCAATGATAAGTTGCAAAGACCTCGCAAAGAAGAAATATCAGCAGTCAGACTTGCTCGACATGATATGGGCAATCATCTACGGCTACTAAGCAAGAGAGAGAGCTTCGGCTCTCTTTCTTTTTTTGTGTGTGAAACGGCTTGTGAGCCTTCCGGCTCACTTGGCTCAGCAAGCTTTTAGCTCCATTTCTTGTGAGCTATGAAGGGTATAACCCTAATAAAAATTATTATCTTTAAGGAGAGAAAAACCATGAAAAAGAACAACATCGTCGACGAGTCCATCAACAGCATCATCAACCCCGCTGAGTACCGCATCCCTGTCCACACCGACCCCAGCGAGAAGCCGGAGCTTGACAGCTTTGACGTAGAGCTTGCCCGCAACGACATCTCCGTCATGAGCGAAGCAGACAAGTTCCTGCTCCAGTCCCTCATGGATGAGCGTCCCTTCGAGAACAAGACCAAGTGGGAAGTAGGCACGAAGGTTGAAGTCAAAGACTTCACAGGTTCGACCAGCTTCTCTCGGAGAAACGATGCCATCGAATCCCGCATCAAGGGCGAGGCCAAGGCAGTACTCAAGTACGCAGCAGAAATCCCCTTCGGCGTAGATGACCGTGGCAACGAGAAAACCCGGTTGGAACTCCAGTTCCGCACCAAGGCTGGTTACAAGACCATAAGCCTCTTTGACTCCCAGTGGGAAGAGTTCAGAGGATGCATCCTCGATACATACCCTGAAGCACTTTCAGTTACAGGCACAGTTGAGGGCCTGATGAACTTCATCCTCGGCAAGGAGCTGACGGTGTACTTCCATCAGAAACTCAGCAAGAAGAGAACATGGATGGATGCAGTTCAGTTCTCACAGGCATCCTACTTCAGATATGCCTTCTGCGATAAGGCTCACCTGAAGCGCAACGCTCCCGATGGTTGGAGTCAGACAATCCTCGATGGCATCATCGAGAAACTTGACCTTCAGTAAGAGGTTACATAGGAGGAGAGCTTCGGCTCTTCTCCTATTTTTACGTGCGTTCGGTTGATAGCTCGCCCCGGTCGTGGCCGACCGGAAGGCTCGCTTCAAAACTGTTTCCGATGCTGTCGCATCGGATTTTTGAACGCTCGCACGGCTCGCAGGGGCTTGGCTGCACAGCAGCAGCAACCCCGGAGCAAACGAACCCCACAAGGTAGTGTCCACACGAACCAAATGGGCCAAAACGAAATTAGAAAGGAGGTATATATAACAGCGGATGTACAAAGCAGTTTACCACGAAGGCACATACTACATAGTTGACCAAAACACAGGCGAAATCGTGAAAGAAAAACCCGAATCCGAATTGGAATTGCAAATGCGGCGGCGGGATGAAAAGGCAAATTGCCAGAAAGGAATTGAATTGAAATGAAAAGCAAATTGATATTCAGCCTAAATGAAGGAGGAGTTGACTGATGCGCAAATTGGTAATTCTTGATAAGTACGGAAACTCCAAAGTAATTACCGTGCTGTAATTGCATACGTGACCGTAGCTCAATAGGCAGAGCGTCTGACTGTTAATCAGATGGTTGCAGGTTCGATTCCTGCCGGTCACGCTATAAGCACCAATAGCTCAGTTGGTAGAGCAGGCACGTAAAGTCTTGTCGGGAGTTCAAGTCTCTCTTGGTGCGCCAATTGAAGTGGGAGGCAAATGCCAATTGAACCACAAACCCCGCCGTAAGCCGAGGCGATTATCAAGTATCGGCTTTAAAATTGCCAACAAAATTGAAATAAAAGAAAGGAACAAAACAAATGAAAATCATGGGCGAAAATTTAATCGTAGCAGAGGCAGTTCAGAACGAAGGAAAGAAGGGATTCATGAGAATCCGTGAACGTGACAATGTAGTTCGCGCAGACGGCTCAAAGAGCAAAGGCTCTCTCATAATCAAGTTCTTCTTTGAAAAGCTGCCTGAAGGAATCAAGGCAGGCGACACAATCCACGTTGACTATGCAACGCTGGATATGTTCACTCGTCATGAGTACAAAGGGAAATGGTACGAGGAAATCATTTCCAATGACCCGGTCGTAAGAAAGGTAGAAGCAGGGGCGTAAGTCCCTGCTCTTCTTTTTGGAGGCGACCGAACCAAATGAGCCGATTCGATTTTATATACGCAATAACCCAATACATAGTATTGGTTGAAATAGCAGCACTGATAATCAAGTTGATAATAAAGCTTTAGAAAGGAGCTAAGAGATATGCCGTTCACACTTGGAGACATTCAGACAATTGAACAATTTGAACTGCATCAGCAGGAATACGAGGACTTCATGAGAGATATGCAGAAGCATAAAGAATACGAAGTCAAATGCGCAAAAAGAGAAAGGAGAAAGTCATGGCTGCATGGGCTGGCATTTGGGCTGTAATCCTCGGAGTTGCAGCAATACTCGATGAGAAGAAGCAGAGGGAGATTTACAAGTGAGAACAGTATATCGAGAAGAATTCAAAAGCCTCAATGAGTTTATGAATACCATAAACAAGAGGCCAAACAACGAGATAATGAGATATTCCAATTCATCTCATGACGGCGATGAGTTTTTTACAAAAACAGAATCATACTCAGAAGCCGTAGAGCTGATGACAAAAGGATATACAGATGTCATGAAGCAAATGAAAGATGACATCAAAGCAAAAGAAAGAATAATGTCGAAGTACATGAACATGGTCGATAGACCAGTTCCGCACAATGCAGTATGCGGATACATACCAAATGTGCCGGCAGCACTACAGAATCTGCCGAATTCAATGATTAACGTAGCAAGAAAGCCAATGAAGCGCAAGACGCTGGCAATTGACTACGCGATGCATGGCAATTGCAACAAAAGCACACAGTACTTCCTTGATGCAGGTACAGCTCTTGTATCGGCAATTGACATAATTGAACGTTCAGGGATACAGACAAAACTCAGAGTGAGTCCAAAATGCTCCTGTTGCGGCGACGAAGTTACGTTTCCGACGATAGTGATAAAGGACTATGGAGAAAGATATGCACTCCAGAAGATAACGTTCCCAATGGTTCATCCAAGTATGTTCCGCAGATTCGGATTTGCATGGCTCGAAACAACTCCGCAAATAAAGTACAACGGATGGCACGATGCATATGGACGTTCGATGGAATATAACGAAATGGTCGAATGGATAGAAACCCCGAAAGACACATATCTGATTGATACAGATTGGATAGCAAAACATAACAACTCCGTAGAGGAGATATTGAAAATGGTGGAGGTAATCTAATGGCAACAGCAAAACAGACTGGATATGTAGATGCGATACTGAACTCCATTATGGAGGTAGTCGCAAGCCAGAGCAGTGATGAACTGCTTCAGTTAATTGCTCCGAAGCTTGAGCATGACATTCAGGAGAAGTTCGGACTTGTGCCGAGAGCAATTGAAGTCAAGAGTCCAAATGGAACAATTGAACTCGATGAGGTAACTCATGAGAAGTTCGAGACAGTCCTGAATATGGTCTCGCAGGATGTCCCCGTATATCTGACAGGAAAGGCGGGAACAGGAAAGAACGTCATCTGCAAGCAGGTCGCAAAAGCATTGGGTTTAGATTTTTACTTTACCAATGCGGTGACTCAGGAGTATAAACTCACTGGGTTCATCGACGCCAACGGCAAATATCAGGACACACAGTTCTATAAAGCATTCGTAAATGGAGGATTGTTCTTCCTCGATGAAATGGATGCAAGCGTACCTGAGACGCTGGTAATCCTCAATGCAGCAATAGCGAACCGCTATTTCGATTTCCCGTGCGGAAAAGTAGATGCTCATCCGAACTTCAGAGTAATAGCCGCCGGCAATACGAAAGGAACTGGTGCAGACATCAACTACACAGGCCGCTACAACCTTGACCGTGCATCCCTTGACCGTTTTGCTATGGTCGATATTGACTACTCGCCTGCAATTGAGGAGAGCATCTGCCGTGGCAATAAGCAGCTCGTTGATTTCGCCCGTGCATTCAGGAACTACACAGAGCGTTCGGGCATTGAGGTTCTTTGCTCATACAGAACAATTGACCGCATCAACAAGCTTGAGCAGGTAATTGACAGCCTGCCGGAAGTAATCAATAGCTCACTCGTGAAGGGGCTGAACAGTGACTCAATGGAAATACTGAAGAACTACTTCAGAGAAGACGACAATATGAGCAACAACAAGTACGCAAAAGCGTTCACAAAAATATAGGAGGCGAAAATATGTTAGACCTTGAAAAAGTACCCCAGATTCTCGAAGAACACAAAAAAAAGGTAATTAAAGCCCTTGAAGCAGATGAGAACGGACTCGTCGATGAAGTAAGCGAAGCATACAACAAATACCACGAAGAAATCGGTAAGATAGCCGTAGCGCATAAGCTGAACCCATACGCGCTCGTGCTGACGTTGCTCTCAGACGCTATGAAGTATGAGAGACAGAGCTACACAGAAAGCACAGTAGCGGCAATACTGTTGCTGAATGGATTGGAGGAGGAAGAATAATGGGACTTGATATGAACCTTTACCGCCAGCCGAAAACCGAAACTGAGAACATCGGCTATTGGCGCAAAGCAAATGCAATCCTGCTCTGGATAGAGAGCAATTGCGTAGGCAGAGCAATTGAGAATTGCGAACCGGTACATCTGAGTGCAGGCCAGCTTGAGGAGCTGAGAGATGCCTGTCAGGATGTAATTGACCATTGTCCGCTCGTAGACGGAGCT
>CALELI010000194.1 GCA_937902455.1 uncultured Prevotellaceae bacterium
ATCTCAAAATCGCCTGAAATGAATTTATAGAACCCACCTAAACTCAATTCAAGATTATAATCAATGGAAAAGCTTATCATATTCTGTGCACCGAGTGGAACGGGTAAATCCACCATCATCAGTTGGCTAAGGGAAAATCATCCGGAGTTCAACCTTGCGTTCTCCATCTCGGCAACAAGCCGTGAACCACGCGGAGAAGAGAAGGACGGAGTGGAATATTTCTTCAAGACTCGCGAGGAAATGCTACGTCTCATTGAGGAAGGTGCGTTTGTAGAACACGAGGAAGTATATAATGGCACTATCTACGGAACACTCAAATCACAGGTAGAGGGTCTCTGGGCAGAAGGAAAGAATGTAATCTTCGATGTTGACGTCAATGGTGGCGAACGCATTAAGAACTACTATGGCGACCGTGCACTTTCGCTCTTCATCCTTCCCCCGAGCATTCAGGAACTGCGCAGACGGCTCGAGGGCCGCAAGACCGACAAGCCCGAAAAGATTGCAGAGCGCATTGACCGCGCAGAGTATGAAATCGGTGAAGCCCACAAGTTCGACATCAACATCGTGAACGATGACCTCGACAAATGCGAAGCCGAAGTCTACGAGGCCATAAAGGCATTCCTATAAGCATCCATAAATGAGATAGCCGACCATCACAATAAAAACGGTCCTCTTACCTGGGCATCCTGCCTGCGTGAGAGGATTTCTTGTATGGTGAGAATGGAAGAGTTGTATCACCAGAACGGTCAACAATGTACGACACAACGGAGAAGAGCCAGCAGACGAGCGGACAAGAGATAGCCGGCGAGCGGAGAATATCTGGTGAACGTGCTGATGAAATCAGTCGGACGAACGGAGATTATTAGCTGGACAAACGGAGATAATACCTGTCGTGTTATTAGCTTGACAGATGTCGAGTTAATAACTTGACAGGTGTCGTGTTAATAGCTTGACACGTGTCATGTTAATAACTTGACATATGATGTCTCCGTCTGTCTGGGTAATTTTGTGCATTCTTATGGATAATATCGTGCGTTGTATCAGGGTGACTTCTCAGTTCAGGTACAGCCACAACTGCGCTCACAGCCTACTGTCAGACCGTAAACGGGATGGTGGGGGAGCGTTATAAAGATAGTGGGGGAATGCTACAAGGATGATGAATGTACTATGTGTACAGTCCTTTCCTGCGGATGTACTGGGCGACACGATAGTTCAGGAGTCCCTTGACGGACTCGCCCTGGGCAAGGCGTGTCCTTATCTCTGTGCTGCTGATGTCGTGGAGTGTGCAGTGAAGGAGGAGTTGACGATGAGGAGTTCCTGAGGACTCAGGAACCACGGGAGATGTACCTGGACGAGGGTAGATGAGGATATCGAAGTCGCGGCGGATTTCGTCCGACTTGTACCAGCGAGCAAACCGTTCCCAGTTGTCGCCTCCGATTATGAGGGAGAACTGGTGCTGTGGATAGGTTGTCTGCAAGTGACGAAGAGTGGTAATCGTATAGGACGGCAAAGGCAACTGACGTTCAAAGTCGGAAGGGACAACACCTTTTATATTATATGTAGCCAGTTCTGCCATCCGGAACCGGTCGTCATAGCTGGCTGCATCATTGCCTTTCAAAGGATTCTGAGGCGAGACCATCAGCCACACCTCATCCACGAGCCCATGCCTTACAATACTCTTCGCAAGAGCTGTATGTCCTCTGTGTATGGGATTGAACGTGCCACCGAAAATGCCTATACGAGCCATTACATCACATTCAGGACTTGTTCCTTTATCTGTTCCAGTTCGTCCTTCATCTTCACGACGATGTTCTGCATCTCTGCCTGATTGGACTTACTGCCGGTAGTGTTTATCTCACGTCCCATTTCCTGAGCAATGAATCCGAGTTTCTTTCCCTGTCCGTGACCGTCAGCCATTGTCTCGAGAAAATAGTTAAGGTGATTGGTCAGACGCTGCTTCTCTTCCGAGATGTCGAGTTTCTCAATATAGTAAATCATCTCCTGCTCAAGACGATTGCTATCATATTCAACTTCTGGAATCTGTTTCAGCGACTCGACTATACGCTGGCGGATTTTCTCCACCCTACCCTTCTCGAATGGTTCGATACTTGCAAGTAGCGAACGGATATTCTCCACTTTCTCCGTGAACTTCCTGGACAGTGCAGTTCCCTCCTGTATTCTGAATGCCACAAGATTGTCTACTGCTTCACTCACAGCCTTGCTGGCAACTGCCCACTCTTCATCAGAGAGTTCCTCGACCTCGGTCTTTGTCATCACATCCGGCAAACGTAGCAATGTAGCGAACCAGTCGTCTGGGGTACCAATACATAGTTCGTCAGACAGTTTCTCGATCTGTTTATAGTAATCGGCCACGAGAGCCGTATTGATTGGTGTCGCCATCTGGTTCTCGTCTTTCTCAATCCACAAGGTGAAGTCCACCTTGCCCCGTTCGAGTTTCTGAGCAATCAGCTGACGGATTTCTATTTCCTTTTCCCTGTAGAGAGGTGCTATCCGCACGGACAGATCAAGAGCCTTACTATTCAGCGACTTGATTTCTGCATGAATTTTCTTCCCATTATATTCGGCAACACTCTTGCCGTAACCTGTCATTGACTGTATCATAGTGATATTTACTGTTTGACTATTGACTATTTAGTATCTAATATTTTGCAAAGATAATAAAATTATTGCTAACTTTGCATCATAATTCAAAAAAGAAACCATAATGGCGACCATACTTCATATAGAGACATCAACTGAGGCCTGTTCCGTGGCTGTAAGTCAGGACGGTGCAACCATATTTCAGATTGAAGACCTTTCCGGGCATGCCCATGCCCAGAAGTTAGGGGGATTTGTAGACCAGGCAATGTCGTTCACCGACAATCACGGCATCCCGTTCGATGCTGTTGCAATAAGCAGCGGACCTGGTTCCTACACCGGGCTTCGCATAGGTGTCTCTATGGCAAAAGGTGTATGCTACGCACAGAATCTCAAGCTATTGGCAGTACCTACGCTGAAACTGCTCTGCACGCCAGTCCTCTTAGGCAAGGAGGAACTGCCGGAAGATGCCCTGCTCTGTCCGATGATAGATGCAAGAAGGATGGAAGTCTATTGTGCGCTCTACAATCGTGCCTTAAAGGAACAGATGCCCGTACAGCCTGTAGTGGTTGACGAGAATTTCCTTGCTGACACCCTTCAGCAGCACCCAGTATATTTCTTCGGCAACGGAGCAGAAAAATGCAAGACAGTCCTCACCCACCCTAACGCACACTTCATAGACACAATAATTCCTCACGCAAAAAACATGTGTCCACTTGCTGAAATGGCGTTCTTACGTGAGGAATATGAAGACGTGGCCTATTTTGAGCCGTTCTATCTGAAAGAGTTTCAGGCAAAGATACCTAAGTCACCGCTTGCAGGGCTATAATCCGTCCTACTTGTTGCTGACTACGAACTCGACTTCATCCTTGCTGCCTTCGATATAGGCAACCATCCTGCCTTGATAGAGATTGCGTGAAGTGGCCTTAGGCGCACTCATGTCACGGTTATTGGCATTCTCCAGTCCGAGTAACTTTGTCTTTCCACTGACCTTGCATTCAACCATGCCTCTGGCATTCTTTACCCGCTGTCCATTAGCATCTACTGCCTCCACAAGCAACTGACGGACGGAAGAGCCTTTGTCCGGAGAGATGTCAGTCACACGAAGGCCTGTCTGTTCGCCATAAGTGGAAATCTCGTATCTTGCGACAACCTTGCCATTTGCATCACAGCCTTCGGCAGAAAGAGTTCCCTTCTCGTATGGTATGTCCCAATAGATTATTCCTGTTGAATCATCGTATGGTTTCAGTTCACCGACCTCACGTCCATTGAGGAGAAGACGAGCCTTAGGAGTATTCATGTAGCACATCACACGCACACTCTGACCATCCTGATAGTTCCAGTTGTCGGCGGCATCTGTCGAGAGCATATTCCTGCGTCCACGCCGCTGATTGCCGTTCTGTCCCTGAGGAGCATTCCAGTTCATGGCAGTTCCGATGTAAATCATCGGTTCCTCACTCCAGAGAGACTTGAAGAACCATCCACGAGGTTTAAGGAAACCAGCAAAGTCAACAAGTCCGGTTCCAAGTCCGCGAGAAGGCCATGTTCCAGATTCCCCAAGATAGTCCATGCCAGTCCATACAAACTGCCCGAAGATATATTCATTGTCGCGGACAGCTTTCCATGCTGCAAGATTGGTACTGGTCTCACTTCCATAGAGAATTCTCTTAGGATATGTTGCGTGGTCTTCCTTGTAACGGTTCTCTGTATAGTTGTAACCAACAACATCAACTGCCTCAGGATACTCCGTTTCATTACTCATCACCACTCCTGCGAGAGCCCCAGTGACCGGACGTGTCCTGTCGACATTTCTTATGCAGGCAGCCAGACGCTTGGCAATCTTTCCGATTCTCTCAGCCTTTGGTGCGTCAGGTTTATAACCGCCGAACATAGGCTGATTTATCTTGCTGTTGTTGCCATCAAGGACAGGATGAGAATAAGGATCGTTAGGATAGTCGACCTCGTTGCCCACACTCCAGAGGAACACAGACGGATGGTTTCTGTCTCGACGTACCATGTCGGTCACATCCTTATCAATCCACTCCTCGAAGAAATCAAATGTGCCGTCATATCCCGGTTCTCCCTGATTCCATCCCTTTATCCACTTACGCTTAGGGAATTCCCATTCGTCAGAGCCTTCGTCCATTACGAGAAATCCCATCTCATCGCAAAGGTCATAGAGATCCGGAGCCTGTGGGTTATGGCTCATACGTATTGCATTTACGCCCATATCCTTGAGAGTCATCAGACGACGGCGCCAGACATCCTTAGGGACAACACTTCCCAGCACACCTGCGTCGTGGTGAAGGCACACGCCTTTCACTTTCATAGGCTGTCCGTTGAGGGCGAATCCTTTGTCGGCATTGAATGAGAGAGTGCGGAATCCTGTTGCAGTTTCGTTCTTGTCTATTACTTTTCCGTTAAGAAGGAGGGAAGTCTTCACATTATATAAATAAGGAGACTTCGTACTCCACAGATGTGGATTCCTTACGCTGCAGCGAGTGTGGAGAAGATAGCCACGTTCAGTCTGCGAAAAGCCTTTCGATGTAGATTCCTGCACCTTTGTTCCATTTGCATCGAATATCTCGGTCTTCATGACCAAGTTCTTCATCTCTGCCTGACCATCAATATCTGCGGTCACATCAAGAAATCCGTCAGTATTCTTGATATCAGTAGTAACTGCAACGCCCCATTGAGAAAAATGAACATCATCACTACCAACCAGCCACACATCACGATAGATACCGCTACCTGTGTACCAACGAGAATCAGCGTACTTGCTATGGTCAACCTTCACGGCAATTACATTCTCCCCATTTTTCAGGTATGGGGTCATGTCGTACATAAAGGACACATACCCATTAGGACGTTTTCCTAACAGATGCCCGTTAAGATACACCTCGCTACGGTTGTACACTCCTTCAAAATATATATAATGTTTCTTGTAGTTATCATTTATCGTAAAATGTTTCTTGTACCATCCTATTCCTCCAGGAAGGAACCCCGTACAACTTGCAAGTTCCTGAGATGGTGTAGATTCAACAGACCAGTCATGAGGAAGAACCAGACTTCTCCAGTCAGTATCATCGGCATCATAACTGGAATCGCCAAGAAGGAACTTCCAGCCAGCATTGAACTTGGAGGCATTGCCGAAACCTACCTGAGAGAAAGATTTACCTGGGATAAGTACTAAAAGACTTACACACATTAGAAATAAAGAAATACGTTTCATAATAATACTGATTAGTTATGCACCGCAAAGATAATGAATTAATTCGAATTAGACATAAATTATTGCTGATAAATTTGGTTTTTCGCTCGCTTAATCGTACTATCGCTCGTTGCACTCGCGCAAGATACTCACGCTTGGAAATAAAAATAAATCACGATTTATTTTGTATTTCGCTCGCTTAATCGTATCTTTGCAGTCATAATACTAACTTAAAGAGATTTATTATGAAACAGTTTACATTATTGCTCATAACGGTAATATTCCCAGTTATAAGCAGCGCCCAGAGACAAATGAGAATCAGAACAGATGTTGCACTTGACAGCATCATTATGTCAGACCCTTTCATCCTGGCCGACGACGCAACAAGAACATACTACATGACTGGCACAGGGGGATTAATGTACACAAGTAAGGACCTGAAAAGATGGACTGGTCCAATGAATGTAGCCCAGACAGACCCTGAATCCTGGATGGGAAGACGTCCTATGATATGGGCAGCAGAACTGCACAAATATAACGGTAAGTATTATTACTTCGCAACATTCACAAATAGCAGCGTCAAGATAGACACAGTGAAGGGAAATGTGATAGAGCGACGTGCCTGTCACATACTCGTGAGCGACAGTGCCAAAGGTCCTTACAGGCCAATGGCCGATAAAACATACCTTCCAGCCACACAGCCGACCCTCGATGCCACGCTGTGGGTGGACAAAGACCAAAAGCCATATCTTATATTCTGCCACGAATGGTTACAGAACTGGAATGGCACAGTCGAGAAAATCCAATTGAAGCCAGACTTCAGCGGAACAATAGAAGGTACACGCAAGCTTCTCTTCAGAGCGTTCGATTCACCTTGGAGTAAGGAAAACGACGAGCAAGGCAATGTCATTCCAAATAAAGTGACAGACGGGCCTTTCGCATTCCGGACAAAGACTGGCAAGCTGGGCATGATATGGACAAGCTGGGTGTATTCTGACTATACACAGGGAGTGGCCTACTCAAAGAGTGGCACTCTCGACGGTCCTTGGGTACAAGAAAAAGAGCCTATCACGCCGCCTAATTTCGGACATGGAATGATTTTCCGCGACTTTGACGGAAGACTTATACTCTGTTGTCATTCACACAATAAAGTTGGAGGACGAACCATCCGACGCCCTGCCCTTTTTGAACTTGATGACAGCGGAGACAAACTCGTCGTAAAAGGTCGCATTCAAATCAAATATTAACATTTATTATCAGGCGCGTTTTCCAAACTATCGCTTATACACTCGCGCAAGATACTCACACTCGGAAATAAAAATAAATTCCGATTTATTTTGTTTTTCGCTCGTTTAATCGTATCTTTGCACCTTATAAATATATAATATTAATTTATGGACTATAATACACAGAGAAAGAAGTTGATATTACCAGAGTACGGAAGATGTATTCAAGAGATGGTTGATCACGCCAAAACAATTGAAGATAGAGAAGAACGCCAGCAGTGCGCAAACACAATCATAAAATTATTATCAAACTTATATGGCAAACAGAGTGCAAAAGAAGATGTAACTCAGAAACTCTGGAACCATCTGGCAGCAATGGCAAACTACGAGCTCGACATTGATTATCCCGTAGAAATCGAAAATCTCTTTGAACGAGAGAATAAACGAGAGAACATCAAACTCCCTCAAAAGAAAATCCGCAAGCCTCACTATGGCGCATTAGCAGAAGAAACCACGAAGGTACTGCAGACCATGGAAGACGGAGAAGAGAAGGACGCCCTCATCCGTCTCGTTGCTAACCAGATGAAGAGAAATCTTGCTAACTGGAATCCCAACGCACTTAGCGATGAGAAAATCCTGGATGACCTCGCCGACTTCACACATGGGAAAGTTCAACTACTGCCAAACGAAATTGACCTCATACCAGATGCCGAGATTCTTAAGGACATTTCTATGAGTCAAGTCAAGAAAAAGAAAAAGAAATAACCACCCATCATTCCCTATGAATAGATATACACTTCTGTCTGCACTATTTATTCTGGCAGGCAATAATATTTCAGCACAAGACCATCAAACTGACGAGAGATCAACAGAGAATCAATACAATCCGGAATTGGGCTATTTCCAGAAAGCATACACAGACTTGGGAGATCCAAGATTTATGTATGGCAAGGATGATTTTGCCATCGGCATAGGTGGAACGATTCGCGCCTCAGCATATTTCGATTTCTTCGGTTCTCCTTCGGGCAATGCTCCAAAGTTCTCAGCAAGCCACCTGAGCATCCCCAGTGACGAAGCCAACAAATTCGGTCTGTCTGCCAGTAGCTCCGAGTTGCACATCAAGGCACGAAGCAAACTTGGGACGCACAATATCATAGCATACGTGAAATTCTTCGCCAACGATGAAGAGGTCATCAAACTCAGTCAGGCCTACGTCTCGTTAGACGGACTGACCATCGGAAAAGTCTATTCCTTCTTCATGGATCTGGAAGCTGGTGCCAGGACAGTTGACCTGAAAGGACCAAACACACAGGTTGACATGGGACAGCCGCTGATTGGATACACACTTCCTTTAGGAAAGAACTGGACACTCGGACTCTCTGCCGAAAAGCCGGAATGGAACACTGATACCATGAAGGATTTAGGAGTTGAATCCGACAACCAATCCATGCCGGACTTCGTCGGGAAAGCGAAATATAAATGGGACGGCGGACATGTTCAGGCTGCAGGACTGATCAGGAATCTGTCATACTGGCAACACGAAAAAGGAACAGTCAAGGTCGATGAAGGCGAAACGAAACATAAAATCGGCTGGGGTGCATCATTAAGTGGTTCACTGAAACTCTCCAACAGACTAAAGACATCAGCACAACTTTACTACGGCAAAGGCATCTCACGATATATCAACGATATCAGCAACCTCGACATTGACATGGGAGCAACCGACTGGAACGACCAGACATTGTCATACGACAGCATGGAACCAGTTGCCGTCGGAGGTGGCTACATCGCAGGTAGCTATCAATGGAGTCGCAGTCTGTCGTCAAACATGATAATCGGATGGGTACGAGCCTACAAGGACGACGAGATGCTTCTAAATAACAATTTCAAATACTCCACATATAGTGCGCTCAACTTATTCTGGGCCATCGACGACTATTGCTCAATCGGTCTCGAATATACAAACGGTGCGCGCAAGGACTTCCAATTCATGGACGAGGAATGTCGCGGAGAAGGCAACAGAATCAATGCCACATTTATTTATCAATTCTAAGCGATGGCATCATTTATCATAGAAGGTGGACATAAGCTATCGGGAGAAATCACCCCCCAAGGCGCAAAGAATGAAGCTTTGGAGGTGCTATCTGCTGTATTATTGACAGACCAGCCAGTAATCATACGTAACATACCGGAAATCCTCGACGTCAACAATCTAATATGTCTGATGACAGAGATGGGTGTAAAGGTTACAAAAGCCGAGCCACTGATATCACAAGTTGAATTAACCAATGACATGTGCTTTCAGGCTGACAACCTTAACATGGAATATCTTCAGAGTGACGAATTTATCCAAAGATGCTCTTCGTTGCGCGGAAGCATACTATTGCTGGGGCCGCTACTTGGCAGATTCCACAAGGCATGTGTGGCAAAGCCTGGTGGAGATCAAATCGGGCGTAGGCGTCTGGACACACATTTTCAGGGCATTTACGAACTGGGGGCAGAGTTTCATCATGATTCCTCACGCGGTGTATACAATATTACGGCAGACCACCTTAAAGGGAAGTTCATGCTGCTTGATGAAGCATCCGTGACAGGTACGGCAAACATCATCATGACTGCAGTTCTGGCTGAAGGTACAACCCAGATATACAATGCAGCATGTGAGCCATATATTCAGCAACTATGCAAACTGCTCAACCAGATGGGAGCAGACATATCAGGAATTGCGTCTAATCTCATAACCATAAAGGGCGTTAAGAAATTGCATGGTGCGGACCACACAATCCTACCAGATATGATTGAAGTGGGAAGTTTTATTGGTATGGCTGCCATGACAGGCAGTGCTATCACCATAAAGAACGTGTCATACGATAATCTCGGCTGCATCCCGAACACATTCAGAAGAATGGGCATCACAATCAACAGAAACGGCGATGACCTGTTCATTCCTCAACATGACCATTATGAAATACAGTCATTTATGGATGGGAGCACGATGGTTCTTTCTGACGCACCTTGGCCAGGTCTCACTCCAGACTTACTCAGTGTCTTGCTAGTTGTTGCAACACAGGCAAAAGGATCAGTACTCATTCACCAGAAAATGTTTGAGAGCCGATTATTCTTTGTAGACAAGCTCATTGACATGGGAGCACAAATCATTCTTTGCGATCCACATAGGGCAGTTGTAGTAGGCCATGACAATCTCACGCCTCTCCTTGCATCAAGACTGACGTCACCAGATATTCGTGCAGGTATTGCACTACTGATTGCTGCAATGAGCGCACAGGGAGTAAGTACCATCAGCCATATCGAACAGATTGATAGAGGCTATGAAAACATTGAGCAGCGCCTACGGGCTCTTGGTGCAAAAATTGAACGAATATGATTAACCGTGATGAAGTGTACAGAATCGGAAAGATAGCAAAGGCTCACGGTCTTAAGGGCGAAGTGGTCTTTGCCTTTGACGATGATGTCTTTGACAGAGACGAGGCAGAATATCTCATATGCGAGATAGACGGCATACTTGTTCCCTTCTTCATTGAAGAATACCGTTTCCGTTCTGATTCATCTGCACTAATGAAATTCGAGGACATTGATTCAGTCGAGCAAACTGAGCGTTTACTTGGATGTGATGTTTTTTACGAAAGAGAACGTATTGCCCGCAATATTGAAAGACAAGAGAAAGCCATCCCTGAATCAGTTCCTGAGGAGAACGAAGATGATGAAAATATGGTTTCCTTATATTTCTTTGTAGGATTCACCATTCAAGACGGCGAAAATGTCATTGGAAAGATTGCATCAATCAATGACTGCACAGAGAATTGGCTCTTCGTAACTGAGGATGACACTCTCATTCCAGCCAACGAGGATTTTATTGTAGATATTGATTATGAGAAGAAGATAATAATCATGGATCTCCCGCTGGGACTTCTTGATTTAAATAAGGGGTGTTCTATTAATTCCCCGCAAAAAATAAATAATTAACGAACTATGGGT
>CALELI010000195.1 GCA_937902455.1 uncultured Prevotellaceae bacterium
GCGTGCTATAACCTACAGCGAAGCGTGCTATAACCTACAGCGAAGCGTGCTATAACCTACAGCGAAGCGTGCTATAACCTACAGCGAAGCGTGCTATAAACTATATAATTATATGAACATAGAGATTGATCCGCAGTCGGGGTTTTGTCATGGGGTTACCACGGCAATCAAGAAGGCAGAGGAAGAACTTTCTTCTGCCGATACTTTGTATTGTCTGGGAGACATCGTGCACAACGGAAGTGAATGCGAACGCCTCAGGCAACTCGGACTTATGAGTGTGGACCATGAAGCCCTTCATCAGCTGCATGATACAAAACTGCTGCTCAGGGCACATGGCGAACCGCCTGAGACATACAGGGAGGCAGAACGCAATAACATAAGCATCATTGACGCAACTTGCCCGGTAGTGCTTAACCTGCAGAGGCGAATCAAGGCTGCTTACGAACAGTCGGATGCCCAGATTGTCATCTACGGAAAACTCGGGCATGCGGAGGTAATCGGTCTTGTAGGACAGACGGAGGGCCATGCGATAGTGATAGAGGATCTGGATGATGCGCGCAAACTGGATTTCTCGAGAGACATACTCCTGTACAGTCAGACCACGAAATCGCTGGACGGATTCCGCGAAATCGTGGATTACATTCTTCGGAACATAAAGCCTGGCATGACGTTTAACTACTTTGACACTATATGCAGACAGGTATCGAACCGGATTGCCAATATCCGTCGGTTTGCAGAGAAGCATGACGTGGTTCTGTTTGTGAGTGGGACAAAGAGCTCAAACGGTAGGGAACTGTTCAACGAATGCAAGGCAGTGAATCCAAACAGCCACATGATTTCCTCTGCGGACGAGATTGATTTTTCAAGGATTTCCACTGCCGATTCAGTAGGCATCTGTGGGGCAACTTCCACACCTAAATGGCTGATGGAGCAATGCCGTGATGTGATTATCAAACATATTCAAGGTCAATAGGGAGGTGATGATATGATTGTGTGTATAGCAGAGAAACCAAGTGTAGCCCGTGATATCGCCAATGTCCTCGGGGCAAGGAATACCAAGGAAGGATTCATTGAGGGCAACGGCTATCAGGTGACGTGGACTTTCGGACATCTGTGTGAACTGAAAGGACCTCACGAATATACTGAGCGCTGGAAGCACTGGGATATATGGGACCTTCCGATGATCCCCCCGAAATTCGGAATCAGATTAAAGGACGATGCGGGCATCAAGAAGCAGTTCGCGATAATAGAGAAACTGATGCAGGCGGCTGACGAAATCATCAACTGCGGTGATGCCGGCCAGGAAGGAGAGCTCATCCAGAGGTGGGTGATGCAGAAGGCAAGGGCAACTTGTCCCGTAAAGCGCCTGTGGATAAGCAGCCTTACGGAAGAGGCCATAAGAGAAGGCTTCAACAACCTGAAGGACCAGAGCGAATATCAGTCACTGTACGAGGCAGGACTCAGCCGTGCCATAGGCGACTGGACATTGGGCATGAACGCAACCAGGCTCTACACGATAAAGTATGGCCAGAACCGTCAGGTACTGTCGGTAGGCAGGGTACAGACTCCTACCTTGGCACTCATCGTACGGCGTCAGGAGGAGATTGAGAATTTCGTGCCCGAGCAGTACTGGATACTCTCGACAATATACAGGGACACTACATTCCAGGCAACGAAGGGTAAGTTCTCATCACAGGAAGAGGGTGAGGAACTGCTGGAGAAGGTGAGGAATGCTCCTTTCGCCATAACGGAAGTGACATCGAAGAAGGGAACGGAAGCACCTCCACGTCTCTATGACCTTACAAGCCTGCAGGTGGATTGCAACAGGAAGTTCGGTTTCAGTGCCGAGCAGACGTTGCAGGTCATCCAGAGCCTCTACGAGAAGAAGTTCACGACTTATCCGCGTGTGGATACTACCTTCCTCAGCGACGATATATATCCGAAATGTCCTGCAACCCTCAAAGGCCTGCGGGGATATGAACAATGGACACAACCCCTCGAAGGCAAGAAACTGCCCAAGAGCAAGAAGGTGTTTGACAGTGCAAAAGTGACTGACCACCATGCCATCATACCTACAGGAGTGCCGGCACAGGGACTTACGGACTTTGAGAAGAAGGTCTACGACCTGATTGCCCGTTCGTTCATTGCCGTGTTCTATCCGGATTGCAAGTTCCTTACCACTACTGTGCTCGGCAAGGCAGCCGATGTAGAGTTCAAGGTGTCGGGAAAGGTGATTACCGATCCTGGATGGAAGGTGGTGATGACGAGGGAGAAGTCGGAAACCAATACGGAATCCAAGGAGGACAGCGAGGAATCCAAGGGTGACAACGTAGAGGAGAAGACATTGCCTGTATTCAATGTGGGAGAGTCGGGACCTCATACCCCATCCCTGATGGACAAATGGACAACACCTCCTAAACCATATACGGAAGCCACCCTGCTGCGTGCAATGGAAACAGCAGGAAAACTGGTTGACGACGAGGAACTGCGTGATGCCTTGAAGGAGAATGGTATAGGCCGTCCGTCTACCCGTGCCGCCATAATCGAGACACTCTTCAAGCGACACTACATCACCAAGAGCCGTAAGGCTTTGTCTGCCACCCAGACAGGTGTGGAACTGATTCATATCATCCACGAGGAACTGCTCAAGAGTGCCGAACTGACTGGACGCTGGGAGAAGAAACTGAGGGAGATTGAGAAAAAGAAATATTCTGCCGCACAATTCCTCGAAGAACTGAAACAGATGGTTGCGGAAATCGTTGACCAGGTGAGAAAGGACACGAGCAACCGCAACGTGACTGTCGAAGTACCTCAGCCGCAGGAGAAGAAAAAGACACTCCGTTCATCCAATGCACCTGCCGGATTCAGGCCGAAGACGGCCTCGAAGGCAAAGACAAGGACGGCACCGACACCGGCACCTTCCGCTGTGGCAGAAAGCGGCGACCAGTGGGTGGGACTTCCTTGTCCGGTATGCAAGGTCGGTCATATAATAAAAGGAAAGACGGCATACGGCTGTTCCCGCTGGAAGGAAGGATGTACGTACAGAAGGAATTTCGAGGACTGAACTCCGAAATACAATAAATCAGTAGTTTTTCCGTTATATTAGTAGATAATGTAATTGAATGAGAAATATTCGTCAAATATCCCTGTGTGCAGTGCTGGCAATATCCGTGCTGGCATTGTGCGCATGTAGTAACGAGGCCATTGACTTCAAGAAGGGAGAACAGGCCTATGCCATTGGCGAATATTACAATGCGGCGGCGTACTATAAGAAATCATATACGCGTACACCTTCAAAGGATAAGGCGAAGCGTGCTGTGCGTGCATGGAAGATGGGCGAATGCTACCGGTTCATCAATTACCCAGCCAAGTCAGTGGCTGCTTATCAGAATGCCGTGAGGTATGGTTTTCAGAAACCGGCTCCTGTGGTGAAGAAGACATCCAGTAAGTCTTCAGGCAGAAATAGGAAGACCAACACGAAAAAAGAGAAAGAACCAGAGCAGGAATCCGTTGCCGAAGAGAAGACTGACTCCCTGACAGTGCCTCACGAGGCATATCTCTATCTTGCCCAACAGCAACTCAAGCTCGGAAACTACAAGGGGGCGATGGAGAACTTCAATACCTATCTTTCCTTCGAGCCAGGCAGTGAACTCGGACGAGCAGGACTTCTCTCATGCGAACTCGGACCTCAGTGGAAGGAAGAACCCAATGACTACACCGTGAAGAAGGAGACCTTATTCAACTCCCGTCGTTCAGATTATTCCCCGATGCTCTATGGCGACGACTCCGAGATGCTGCTCATCACCTCCACACGCACTCAGTCGATGGGTGAGGACCTGAGTGGAATCACCGGTGTCAAGAATGCTGATATGTTCCTGGCCAAGAAGGACGAGGCTGGCAAATGGAAACAACCGGAGGAAATCAACTCCGAGATCAATACCGAATATGACGATGGTGCAAGCTGTATAAGCCCTGATGGAAAGACGATGTACTTCACTCGTTGCAGCAACGACCCGTCTTACCCGCGCTATCCTGAAATCTTCAAGTCGACTCGCAGTGATGCTTCGTGGAGCAAGGCCACAAAGTGCGAATTATCAAGAGATACTCTCTCCACCTATGCTCATCCAGCCATCAGCCCCGATGGTGAATGGCTTTACTTCGTGAGTGACATGGATGGTGGAGTAGGGGGGCTTGATATCTGGAGAATACGTATCCAGGCTGACGGATTCGGAGGTGCCGAGAATCTCGGACGACCTATCAATACTCCTGGCAACGAGATGTTCCCTTCTTTCCGCCCTAACGGTGACCTCTATTTCTCTTCAGACGGTCATCCTGGTATGGGAGGACTCGATATCTTCATGGCACGGAACGACTCGGTGAGAGGCTGGACGGTTACGAATCAGCAGTATCCGCTCAATTCTCCTATGGATGACTTCGGAATGACCTTCGAGGGGCTTCATAATCGTGGATTCTTCTCTTCGAGCAGGAACGACGGAAAGGGATGGGAGCATATTTACAGTTTCGAGAAACCAGAGATTCTCCAGACACTCACTGGCTGGGTGTATGAGAAGGATGGCTACGAACTGCCTCAGGGAATGGTATATATGGTCGGAGATGACGGAACGAACGAGAAACTCGGCGTGAAGAGTGATGGTTCATTCACACTTGAGATAAAGCCGGGAGTGAAGTATCTGTTCCTCGGTACATGCAAGGGCTATCTGAATGTCCGCAACAACCTGCTCCTTCCTGAGAGGGCTGCCGGCGAAAGCCACGAGTTCACACTGCAGTTTGCATTGCCTCCAATCAATATTCCTGTGCTGATTGACAACATATTCTACGAATTCGACAAGGCTACACTGACGGAAGCTTCTACTGAGGCCCTCGACCAGCTGGTGACAATGATGGAGGAGAATCCTAACATCACCATCGAACTCAGTGCCCACTGTGACTATCGTGGAAATGACGACTACAACAAGCGTCTGTCGCAGCGCCGTGCTGAATCGGTTGTGAACTACATGAATGAACATGGAGTGAAGAAGGACCGCATGACGCCAAAGGGATATGGTGAGGAACGTCCGAAGTTCGTCAGGAAGAAACTCACGGAGAAATACACATTCCTCAACGAAGGTGATACTCTCACAGAAGACTACATAAAAAAACTTCCTGAGGATCAACAGGAAGTTTGTAATAGCTTAAACCGCCGAACAGAGTTCAAGGTTCTCAGAACCACTTACGGAATGTAAGGCAGAACCTTTATTCTGGGTTTTCTCCTAAGAATTCAAATGTGAAATTATTGCTCTTGGCACTTGGGAACTGGCTGCGTGGATCTACATCCTGACGGTTCCGCAGGTATTCGGTGATACGTGTGTAGCAGTGCATTCCGCTGGTTGCCTTCAGACGGGCATGGAATGGTGCATCCTGATACTGGAACTTGTTTGTGCCAGGAACCTGAACGACTCTCTTGAATACAATCTGGGCATCATACCATCCGGCATGTTCCTCGTTGAGGAACTCGAGGAGGTTACGCTTTTTCTCTGCTGCTGGTGAGATTCCAAGCGCTCTCTGTGCCTGACGCTGCTGCTCAATGAGCCTGAACCCATCCATGTTGTTGGCTTCAGTCTTCAGGAAGAGTATATAGTTGCTGAAACTTACCTTCAGACGGAAAGGGAAGGTGTTTGACGACTGGAGGTACTCGTCAATGTGCTTTAAGTCCTCTTCGTCGTATCTGACTTCTTCAAGTGAATTAAGGAAGGCAACTATCTCATCCATGTTCTTGGCCAATGTTTCATGGTCAAAATATCTAACAAAAACATTCATAATATTAATAAAATAATCTTTTCGCTGCAAAGGTAGTAAATTTACGCGAGATATGCAAATTTTACTTCGATGTAGCAGTGTATAATATTATTGTCTAAATCTGTTTCTTGATTCTCCATTCCTTTGGGTGGAGGTTGTTGGCACGTGTACCGATGTTCTTCACCTGACCTATCGGCTGTGATTGATAGGTGAGGGTGACGATTCCGAGTGGAGTCCCTTGTGGCAGGGTGATGGCATCGCCGTGAAGGTATCTGAGCGCTGTGGCTTGGTCAGTTTCGCATGTGGATTCTGTCGGATGGAACTGGCATGTAGGTATGATGTGCAACTTTTTTGTACGTTCGAGAAGTTTTTTTGTATCTGTCGGTTTTGTTGTTTCGTCGTTCGGCAACTTGCGTAGTACGGCACAGAAGAACCCTTCTCCTTTTGTCTTGTGGGGAAGGAAGTGGCAACACGGGAAGGTCTCTCCCTTGAGCAGGCTGCCTGTTATGTCCCATTCAGGAAGGGGATTGCATGGCAGGATCTCTGCTCCAAGTGTTTCGGATATCCAGAGGATGTTCTCCTCGTTCTCCTGTGTGTTGTATGTGCAGGTGCTGTAAATCATGATTCCTCCGGGTTTGAGGCTTTCCCAGATGTCGGATATGATGTCCTTCTGGCGTCTTGCGCACATCTTCACATTCTCGGTGCTCCATTCCTTGATGGCGTCGTAGTCTTTACGGAACATCCCTTCACCGCTGCATGGAACGTCGCAGAGGATGAAGTCGAACTGTTCCTCGCCGAGCTGGCTGAAATCGGATGCCTGATTATTGGTGACGATTGCCTGGACGGTGTTCTTGTTGCCTTGAGACGGAACTACCCCTTGCCATTTGCCGATGTTCTCGGCAAGTATGTTTGCGCGTTTGTGATTGATTTCGTTGGCAATGAGTGTCGAACCTTCTGGCAGGTGAGAGAGGAGAAGGGTTGACTTCCCTCCCGGTGCGGCACAGAGGTCGAGTGCTGTGACAGGATGCTTGATGTATTGTCCAATCAGGTGTGCAATGAACATCGACGATGCCTCCTGAACATAGTATGCACCGGCATGAAGCAATGGATCCATTGTGAATGACGGACGTTCACGGAGGTAATATCCTCCCTTGCACCAGGGAACTTCACCTTCTATGAGGTCTTCGAACGGGCATGATTCGCCGGAACGAACCCGTATGCTCGTAGGAATCTGTGGGAGCATTGCCTTGAAGAAATCGTTGAACTCGTCAATTCCGAGAAGACTGACCATCTGATTGACGAAACTCATCGGTAGTGGAATGGAAATGTCGTTCACCTGCGCTGGTATGTTACGAATGAATATGGGTACTTGTGCTTCTCGTCAGCAGGAAAGTCCTCGCGGCTGAGTTCTTCCCATTCGGAGAAATCAATCGTAGGGAAGTAGGCATCGGCTTCTTCCGGCTCGTCGTCTACGATGGTCAGGTAGAGCTTGTCTGCAAGTGGCAGGCACTGACGGTAGACGAATGCACCTCCGACCACGAATACTTCTCCATCGCCCCTGACTGCATTGAAGGCATCATCGAGGCTGGTGAACCATTCTGCTCCCTCCTTGTCGGCAGGGATTTCCTCCGGGAGTGCGAGGACGATGTTCCTGCGGTTAGGAAGTGGCCGTTTCGGGAAGGAATAGAACGTGTTCCGTCCCATGAGTATGGTATGACCCGTAGTGGTCTCCTTGAAATGCTTCATGTCGTTCGGCATCTTGTAGAGCAGTTCGTTCCTGAGCCCGATGGCGAAGTTCCGGGCAATTGCTACTATGATTGATTTTGTCATGATTATATCCTTTTATTTGACTTTAGATTTTATGTTAAAACATTAATGACCATTAATCTAAACATTAATCAGACATTAATATTATTTATGGCTGATGGCAATGTTTTATACATATCACTGGAAAAATATTTATTATATGTCTGATTAATGTTATAATTAATGTCTGATTAATGTTTTAAAATTAAAGCGGAAGTTGAATTGTTTCATTTTTCATTTTTCCTTCTTCATTCCTCACACACTCACTGTTGCCTTGATGTGGTCGTATGGGTTGTAGTCTTCGAGGGTGAAGTCTTCGTACTTGAAGTCGAAGATGCTCTTCACGTCTGGGTTGATTCTCATCTTTGGCAGTGGGCGTGGCTCACGTGTGAGTTGCAGCTTGGCTTGCTCGATATGGTCGAGATAGAGATGGGTGTCGCCTGTGGTGTAGACAAAATCGCCTGCCTTGAGTCCTGTGACCTGTGCTACCATCATGAGAAGCAGGGAATAGGATGCGATGTTGAACGGCACTCCGAGGAATGTGTCGGCGCTTCTCTGATAGAGCTGGAGGCTGAGTCGTCCGTCTGCCACATAGAACTGGAAGAGGATGTGGCATGGCGGGAGATTCATGTTCCCGAGGTCGGCAACGTTCCACGCACTGACGATGAGTCGGCGTGAGTTCGGGTTGTTCTTGATTTGGTCGATGACTTCCTTTATCTGGTCGATGTGTCCACCGTTGTAGTCAGGCCATGAACGCCACTGATATCCGTAGATATGTCCGAGGCTACCGTCGGGATCTGCCCATTCGTTCCATATCCTGACACCTCGTTCCTGCAACCATTTGGCGTTGGTGTCGCCGTTGAGAAACCAGAGGAGTTCGTAGATGATGCTCTTCAGGTGGAGTTTCTTCGTGGTGAGGAGCGGAAATCCCTCTTCGAGGTTGAAACGCATCTGATTGCCGAACACGCTGATTGTTCCTGTTCCTGTACGGTCGTCCTTCTGAGTGCCCTCAGTAAGGATTCTATTGAGAAGATTGAGATACTGTTGCATGATAATTCCTTTTTGATTTACAAAATTACGAAAAAAATCATGAATAATAATACAATCCTTGTGTTAAAGTCTCAAAAAAGAATGATAATAGTTCATTACAGTTCTTCATTCCTGCTTGCTGGTGTCGGGTAAAGGTCTGTTTTATGGCAAGAATACCGCAGTTCTGCCGGTCATCGAGCGAAGATGAGGTCGCTTTTGATGTGTCATTAAGTCACTCCCGAACGGGTGCTGCTTCCAACTCGAACTGATGCTCATTCTGAAAGATAGTTATCTTACGCCATGAAGATAGTTATCTTACGGCGTGAAGATAGTTATCTTTCGGCCTGAAGATAGTTATCTTTCAGAATGAACCTCAGTTTAAATGCCAGTGAACGTGCGTTTGTGTCTGACTTCGTGTGCGTTCAGGTCCGATATGAAGTGCGCTCGGAGTCGGCGTGAAGTGCCTTCTTCTGATAGGATTCGACCCTTTTAATACCACTCCTGCACTCATTGCGTGAATGTACCGGTGAGTATGCCTAAAAAAAGAGAGCGACAATATTGCCGCTCTCTTGATTATCTGACTGTGGGTATTAATCTTAGTCGTTAGGTTTTGTTGCAGAATACATCATCTTCAGTGCGTATGACTTTCTGAGCATCTGCTTTACGTCTGTGATGATACCCATTGGGGTGTCCTTGTCAGCCTTGATGGAGACTGTGTAGAATGGCTTGTCGATTTCGGCAAGTCCGCCACGGTCCTTCATTACGAAGTCGTAAACCTGTGGTGCTTCTACGTAGTCGTCGTTAACCTGAATACGGGTTCCTGTACCGAATTGGCCGATGTACTGTTCTGTCGGTTTGCCAATATAGATAAAGGATGTACAAGACTTACGAGCAAGTTTCTCAAGTTGTGTGCCGGTAGGCTTCTCGAATCTTACTCTCAATGTCACTTCACGCATTGATGTTACCATCATGAAGAAGAACAATACAGAGAAAATCAAGTCAGGGAGTGAAGAGGTATTCAGTTCCGGCATCTCCCTGCCGCCGTCTTTGTTAAATCTACTCATTATAAAGCCTTTCCGTATTGACGAGGTTCAGCTTCTGATATCTTCTGAGGATAGACCTCACGGATAGCTGCCTGCTGCTCCTTGGTTAAGAACTCATATTTATAGTTGAACTTTTCCTTTGCCAGTTCATCACGCAGCTCGTTGTAGGCTGACACGATGATGTCCTGTACCTGGAAGTAGACTCCATAGCTGGTACCGCGGTCGGTCTGTACGGAAATCACGTGGTTCTCTGTCACTGGATAGTTACCAATGAGTGGCACGTTCTTCTGCTTCAGTTCTGGCATGTTAGGGTCGTTCTCCTTATTCGCAATAAATCTCTTAGTCTCTTGCTTTATCAACAATGCCTCTCCCGGATCGATTGTGAGAACGTTGTGGACATCTGCCTTTGGAGTTACTGTGAACTCGTCGCGGAACATGATGTCGTTGTTCTTGTTGATACGGATGTTGAGGATGTTGCGCTGCTTGACCTTAATCTCGTTATTCAACTGTTCATCCTCAGGTGGCTTTGGAAGTGTACGTCCAAGTCCCTGGTCGGTATCCATTGATGTTGTCACAAGGAAGAAGATGAGCAATATGAATGAGATATCGGCAGTTGAACTGGCGTTCAGTCCTGGAACTTTCTTTTTCTTTCCCATAATTACTCAGTTTTAATGGTTACTTCTGCTTGGATGACAATACGAGGCTGTAGATGACAGCAACGATAGAGAGCACGATGAGAATACCGATTGATACCATACAAGTATCAGTGAGGATGTTCTCGCTTGGAACACACCAGTCCTTGTTGTTGATGAGAAGGTGGTCGTTCTGGTTAACGAGACCTACTACAAGACCGATGATGATAGTTACAATAGGAAGTCCCCATGTGTAGAGGTAAGACTTGTTGAAACCATATTCCTTAACATATTTCACGAAACTCCAGATCATGAGGGCAAAGCATGCTACACTGAGGATGATGCACCACCAGAGGAGGACATCTGTGAGCATAGGATTGTTCATGGTTGGGTTGTCTTCCCAAGGCTCGTTGAATCCAACGAGGAAGAAGGCGAGTATAACTACCGCACTGATTGCGAATAGTGTATACAATATCTTGTTTGTTGTCTTCTGAATATCCATAGTGTTATTTATTTTACTGTTTACAGTTCAATTTAATAAATCTCCTGGTTATTCAGATTACTTCAGGTTGTGCTTAGCGATGATGTCAAGAAGGTCGATTGTTGATTCTTCCATCTGTGCTGTGATTGATTCAATCTTAGCGAGAATGTAGTTGTAGAATACCTGAAGTGCGAGTGCAACAACGATACCGAAGATAGTTGTCAAGAGGGCAACCTTCATACCGCCGGCAA
>CALELI010000196.1 GCA_937902455.1 uncultured Prevotellaceae bacterium
GAGCTTGCTCGCCTGAACGGCCGTAGCGCCTGAAGAATGTCTGATTAATGTTTAATATACATCCGAAACTTCAACCTTTAATATTCAAACAACTGTACTTTGATAAACTCTGGATGAGGAGTCTGGAAGTTCAGCCCCTGACCGGAATAGCCTTCCTCCACGGCATAGAGCAGGTCGTACCTCAACTGGATCTGGTCGCCGTTCAGCCATCGTCCCGCCTTCCAGTTTCCGTCAGCGTCGAAGTTGCCCTCTACCACCTTTGCCAGTCCGATGACCTTGTCACCGTCCGCAGGTCTGAATGTCACTCGGGCATTTGAACCGAGGAACAGCAGGGTGTCGCCTTCCTCGATGGCAATCACATAACCCTCGTCATCAGGATTATATGTGCCTCCCGTCAGCTGCGGTGCACCACCATTTCTCATACCACTCGAAACCAGTTCACAGGTGATGCGTACGTTGCTGAGCACTATGTCGTTCTTCACGATCATCGGGTCGGAACCCTTCAGCCATGCGGCACCGATCCTCCCTTCTGCCTGGGCAGAGAGTACCTTCTCCGATATAGTCCCTAACTTCCTGTACAGTTCACAGAACGTAGCATTCTCCTCGGCATCGCAGCTGCCCTCGAATCCGAACGGGGAATAGCCGATGGCACCGCCCTGACCGATGGCGTATGCGGCATTTGCAGCACCGTTCTGTCCTGCCCTTGACTCAGGCACGAATACGGGGTTGTTGTTCCGTGAATACAGGTCAAGAATCTCTGGGAAGTCGTTCAGGTAGATGTCCGGACTGAGGATGTCGATATGAGGAGCTGCTGCACGCCAGATGTCGTGATTCTGAGCCTGCGGACCTCCCGACGGATAGTTGCCCGGATGCGAATCCTCCGGCTGTACAATCCATGCGTTGACGAAGACGGGTATGTCGTAGTGCTTCTTCCCCTCGGCAGTCACCCTGTCCATGTAGGAGGCGTAGTTCCATGCCATGAATATCTCGGCAGTCCTCTCGTTCTTTCCGAACACCTCCTCCCATGTGCCTTCGGTCCTGCATCCGCTTTCCTCCCATGCAGTCAGGGTCTCAGGAAGGAGGGAATCCTTGTTCTTCTGGAGATGGGCGATGAGCTGCTCCGGCACCTGTCCTGCGAAAGCCTCGTTGGCAAGCGGACAGTAGTCCCTCGGATGTCCGTGAAGTCCCACCTCGTTCTCCATCTGCACCATCACCACAGTCTGGTCTATGGAGTCATACTCCTTCAGGTGCTGCATCATGGCGGCGAAGGCCTTGGCATCTGCCTTGCAGGTCTCCTCTCCAAGGGTGGAGAGTATCGGCAGGTTCTTCCCCTCAGGAGTCTGAGCCAGAGGGAAACGCTCCGTGTCCTCCTTCACCCATATCGGGTTGTAGCTCGTGACGCCGTTCTTCCAGCTGCCGAACCAGAGCAATGCCAGTTTCATGTCGTGTGCCCTTGCTCCTTCCAGCAGGTCGTCGACCACGGTGAAGTCAAACTTCCCCTCTTCCGGTTCCGTCTGTTCCCAGGACACTACAGCCAGCACTGTGTTCACGCCGCTTGCCTGCAGTTTTTCCCAGTATTGCTCCATGTACTCCTTGCTCGACGAAGTGGAGTTGCCCAGTTCACATCCTAAGATGAGCCAGGGCTTGGAATCTACAATCAGCTGAGTCACGTTGCCTCTCTTCTCTAGATGAGGGCGGTCGCTGTCAGAGGTCACTGTCCGCTGCTCCTCTGCATGAGAGCAACCTACAGCCAGCACTACGATGCCTATAAGAGAAAATAGGCTTTCAGTTAGTCTTTTTAGGTTCATGTTGTCTTAGTTAGTGGGTTATAAATTGAATCGCGCTGTAAAGTTAATGAAAAAAATGAAAAATGAAAAACGAATGACTAAATTTGTGTGTATGTTATTTAACTTTATTAAAGTTTCGGATGTTTTAAAACATTAATCAGACATTAATGAAGACATTAATCAGACATATAATACTCATAGCATTTGATTGTACAAAGAATAGTAATCGGTCTTTAATAAAAATATTAATGTCTGATAACTCCGAGCTTGCTCGTCTGAACTCCTTTAAAGATAGAAAATGTGTGAAGAATGTTCAGATTAATGTCAGATTAATGTTATAATAGAACAATGTAAATCAATTGTATACGAACTTGAGAAACTTGAATAATAATATGACTCGAGCAAAATTGAACAAGAAGGAACTGAAGACTCGTCTGATGAGTTTTCTGTCATCAAGGAATGGGGAATATTTCTCGCTCAAGGAGATATTCAGTGGTCTGCGACTGACGGCACATCCAGTGAAGATGCTGTGCGTGGACATAATCACAGAGTACCTCGACGAGGGTAAACTGACATATAATCCCGAGAAGAAGATAGCAATAGCAGAATCACGTGAGCATGGAACTCCGAAAGCTGACAAGTCGGACAATCCGCGAAACAGGAAATCCGCAGGTTCACGGTCGCACAAGTCAGGAGTCGAGGTTCCGAAGTCGGACGACATAGTGATGCACGACATCCTGCAGGAGTTCGGCTTGCCTTATGGCTACCCTAAGTCAATCACGAGGTTCGCGGAACAGATGAAGCCAGGCATCACCAGTGACGAGATTGCCAGGAGAGAGGATTTCCGCGACGTGCTGACCTTCACTATCGACCCTCACGATGCAAAGGACTTCGACGATGCACTGTCGTTCAAGGTACTTGCCGGCGGAGAGAAACCTCTCTACGAGGTAGGTGTACACATTGCCGATGTGTCGCACTATGTGACCGAGGGTTCTCCAGTCGACCAGGAGGCTGAACACAGGGGGACAAGTATCTACCTGGTGGACAGGACTATCCCTATGTTGCCTGAACACCTCTGCAATTTCCTCTGCTCACTCCGTCCTGACGAAGAGAAACTGGCCTTCTCGGCTGTGTTCGACATCGACGCCGAGGCGAATGTCGTCAACTCAAGGATTGTGCACACGGTCATCAGGAGTAACCGCCGATTCACTTATGAGGAGGTGGACGAGCTGTTCGAGAACTACGGAACTCCGGGTTTCCAGACTTCCGAGAATCCTGAAATGGTAAGTGCCCTCACTACCCTCAACTCCCTTGCCAAGATATTCTGTGCCAGGAGAATGAAGGATGGTGCCATTGAGTTCAACAGCGAGGAGATGCGCTTCAACGTCGATGAGAAGGGCCATCCTGTAAGTGTATATTTCCATGTGGCTACACCTGCCACGAAACTCATAGAGGAGTTCATGTTGCTGGCCAACAGGACAGTCGCCGAGTTCATCGGCAAGGAAAAGCCTGCCAAGACCCTGCCTTACCGAATCCACGACCTTCCTGATCCCGACAAACTGGGTAATCTTGCAAGTATCGTCGGCAGGTTCAACTTCTCCCTCACCACCGAAGGCTCGAAGCTCCAGATTGCCAAGAGTCTCAACAAGCTCCTCAGGGACGTGAAAGGCGACAAGATGGAGAAACTGGTTGACAACGTGGCTCTGCGTGCCATGCAGAAGGCAAAGTACAGCACTTACAACATCGGCCATTACGGTCTGGGATTCAGGTACTATACCCATTTCACGTCGCCAATACGCCGCTATCCTGATCTGATGGTGCACCGTCTGCTTACAAGGTACATGCAGGGCGGGGCAAGTGCCAGCAGGAAGAAGTACGAAGGTCTGTGCGAACATTCCTCCATGATGGAACAGCTGGCAACCAGTGCGGAACGTGCAAGCGTGAAATACAAGATGGTGGAATTTCTCTCCGACCATATCGGTGAGGAATTTGATGCCACGGTAGTAGGTGTGACAGAATATGGAATATACAGTGAAATCCACGAAAACCACTGCGAAGGATTCACCAATCACCGGTTCCTGGCCGACGAGCCGTTCGACTACGACGAGAAGAACTTCTGCCTCACGGGGCGTAAGTCGCACCATAAGTTCCAGATAGGCGACGAGGTGAGAATCAGGATTGCCAAGACCAGCCTTGAAAGAAAGACCGTGGACTTCGACTTCATAAAGAAATATCCAGCTAACGCCTGATTCCGACCATGAGAATACTTATAACAGGAGCCAGTGGGTTCGTCGGTAGTTTCCTCTGCGAGGAAGCCATCCGCCGTGGACACGAGGTGTGGGCTGGTTTGCGCCAGCATTCCAGCAGGAAATATCTCCAGATGCCGGAACTGCACTTCATCACATTAGACCTCACTTCGAAGGATGCTTTAGTCAGTTCCTTAAAGTCGAATCCTCCGTTCGACGTAGTCATCCATGCCGGTGGAGCAACCAAGTGCCTGGACAAGGCCGACTTCTTCCGCAACAACTTCGAGTGTACGAAGAACTTCGTGGAAGCCCTGATGGAAACCGGGACACCGCTGAGGCAGTTCATCTACATCAGCAGTCTCAGTGTGATAGGGCCGTCAGCTTATGGAGCCAGCAAGCTGCGTTCGGAGGAGTACCTGAAATCCGTCGCTGGCCTGCCTTATGTGATTTTCCGTCCTACTGGTGTCTATGGCCCGAGGGAGAAGGACTATTTCATGATGGTGAAGTCCATTTCCGGCCATCTCGACTATGCCCTCGGACAGGACCAGGTGCTGACGTTCATCTATGTCCAGGACCTTGTCGGTGCCATCTTCGCGGCAGTAGAAAAGGGCGTGACGGGCCGTACTTACAACGTGGCTGACGGCAATACCTACGGCAGTCGTGAGTTCAGCGACCTCATCCAGAAGGAACTGGGTGTGAAGCACGTGCTGCACCTCCGGATTCCTCTGTGGATGGTGAAGGTGGTGACGACCATATCGGACGAATGGTCGAAACGGGTGACAGGGAAACCGACGACGCTCAACAGAGACAAATATCTAATCATGGCCCAGCGCGACTGGTCGTGCGATATCACTCCGATGAAGGAGGAACTGGGCTTCATTCCTGAGTGGAATCTCCAGCGGGGAGTAAAACAGACAATCAGATGGTACAAGGAAAACGGCTGGATCTGACCAGCTTCGAAGTTCTCACCTTATTATATATAATAGTGACCACAGCGATGATGCTGTGCATGTGGAATGGCTTTGCCGACCCTTGGAGGATGCTGGGCCTTCGTGGAATTGCCCTGCTGAGCATGGTTGTTGCCAATGTCGTTGCATGGGGAATAAGGAGGTCGGTGCTGAAACCGCTCGTGGCAGAGAGGCTCTCCGCCTTCTTCAAGATACTCCCTACGGTGGTGATGCTCATCTGGTGGTACCCCGATATCTATCAGTTCTGCCAGCAGTTCCCGTATCTCGACCATGTGTTTGCCGGTATGGACCAGACGCTCTTCGGCCTCCAGCCGGCACTGGCATTCGAACTGGCTATGCCTCAGGCTCTGTGGAGCGAACTGTTCTGCCTGGGCTATTATGTGTTCTATTACATGATGGCAGCAGTCATACTCTTCTACCTTCTGTACAGATATGACCAGCTCGATTGCATCGGGTTCATATTCCTGGGTTCGTTCTTCCTTATGTACTTCATCTACGAGTTCCTTCCAGTGGCAGGGCCTCAGTTCTATTTCTGTGCACTCCTCGAGAGGGGTGACATTACTTCCGTGGAGGCATCGTCATCATTCTCTTCGCTCTTCGCCGACGGATTCCCGCAGCTGGGAGACTATTTCCGGACGCACAGAGAGATGATAACTCCTGAGGTTCAGGGTGTCTTCGGCAACCTGGTTGTGTCGGCTCACGAGATGGGCGAACGGCCGATAGCAGCCTTCCCGAGCAGCCATGTGGGCATCAGCACTATCCTGATGATGCTTGCGTGGAGGTCGAAGAACAAGCCTTTGTTCTGGATAATGTTCCCGTTCTATGTCCTCCTCTGCTGTGGTACGGTATATATAAAAGCCCACTATCTGGTTGATTCGATAGCAGGCTTTTTCACGGCGATATTATTCTATTACCTCACCGACTGGATTTATTCCCAGTACAGAGGCTGAGCATTGATGTCCCACTTGTGGTCCTTAGGGAAGTCGTCGCCTTCCCAGGCCTTCTTGCTTGTCCATTTCTCTGCCGGGTCGGTCCAGAACGGGTCGTCTGTAGGCAATCCGAGTGGCAGGAATGCCAGGCCTGTCATGTAGAGTGAACCGTTGTTAGTGTACCAGTCGGCTACGTTAGGATGGTTGCCCACGAATCCGATTGTGAGGAATCCCTTCTCGTTGAAGTTGCTGGCTTTGCCGAACATGTTCTTTGCCACTGCTGTTATGGCTGAGCGCACCTGTCCGTTGTGCAGTTCCTTAGGCAGTTCCTTCTTCCATGCAATCTGAGCCAGTGGCTGGAGTACGGCCATACGGTAAGGGATTGAGCGTCCGAATACAGGGTAGGTTCCTTCCGGAGAGATGAGGCGCTCGAGGATGACGCTGAACTTCTGGATTCTCTTGTTCACCTGAGCCAGGCGGTTCCTTGCTCCTGAAATCTTGTCGGTGCCGCGAACCATGTAGTTCTCGTTGCCGCGCTTGGCAACCACCATTTCCAGACATTCCTTGTACATAGGCTGGATGACGTACGAGTTGTAGTAGTCGAATGCAAATGCAGGACCGTCGGAGTACCATCCGTCGCCGATGTACCATTCCTCTGCCTTGGCAAGTCCGAGGTGGATTCTGTAGGCATCGTACTGGGCACCTACGTACATGAGGAAGCATTCCTCCATGCTCACGAAGAGCAGCCAGTTAGTATAAGGTGGGTCGTAACGGCGAAGTCCTTGCAGTTCCTTGATGTATCTGTCCTTGGTTTCCTGGCTCAGTGGCTTCCACAGGGCATCGAAACCTCTGTAGAGACTCTCCACTACGTAGGCTGCATCCACCAGTGTCTGTCCGCCTGAGGTCCATCCAAGATAATCAGGGCTTTCAGGGTCAACGGCATTGGCATAGGCCTTCAGGGCCCATTCTCTCAGTTGCTTGCGCTTCTGGCCTTCGGCTGTGTCGTCGTCAGGCAGAGAGAGCCATGGTGCCAGCCCTGCCATAAGGCGTCCGAATGCCTCCATATAGGCCACCTTCTTGTTTCGTCCGTCCCATGTAGGACTCAGTTCCAGACCTCCGTTCTCCACTGTCATGTTCTTCTGCAGAGTGCCCTCGGCCATGTTCTTCAGGATAGGTTCTGCCATCTGGTACATGATGTCTACCCATACCTCTCGGTCGGTCTTCTCTACTTTCTCTTTCTTCTTGATGTCATTAACATTGACACCATCAATCAATATTTCACCACTATCAACATCATAGAATCTCATAAGAAGATTTATTAGTGTTGTCTTGCCGCATCCCGTAGGTCCCACTATTGCTACTCTCTGTCCGGGACTGACAGACAGATTAAAATCAGTGATAAGCTTCCTATCAGGAGTATAAGAGAAGTTAACGTCCGATAACTCGACATTTCCGCGGACACATTCTCCCTTGAGAACGACCGCATCCTCCGGCTCAGCCGTCTGACTATCCGCCTCAATAAGTTCAAATACTCGTCCTGCGCACGCCAGCGCATTCTGAAGTTCCGTCACGACACCCGATATCTCGTTGAACGGCTTTGAGTACTGAGTGGTGTAGCTGAGAAATGCTGTAAGATTTCCAACGGTCATACTTGCAATAATCATTGGCCCTGCCTGCCAGCCTCCCGAAATCACGAGCATTGATCCCGTCA
>CALELI010000197.1 GCA_937902455.1 uncultured Prevotellaceae bacterium
CGGTCGTCCGAAGGGAGTCATGCTGAAACATATCGGTATCTGCAACTATCTTACTGACCATCCGGAGAACCGACATTTCCACGCATTAGTCAACGACTGCAAGACGATGTTGTGCATCACGACAGTCAGCTTCGACCTGTCGCTGAAGGAAATCGGTGCATCACTCTTCAACGGCATGACACTTGTCTTTGCCGACGAAGAACAGGTGAACGACCCGCAGGCTCTTGCCAACCTCATGTCGGCAACGGAAGTGGACGGTTTCAGCGGCACTCCATCACGACTGAAGATGTTCCTCGACCTGCCAGACTTTCAGAAAGCATTTGCCAGATGCAGGTTTATCGTTCTCGGAGGCGAGAAATACCCTCCGACCCTCCTTCCACAGATTAAGGAACTTGCTCCTAATGCACGCTTGTTCAACACCTATGGTCCTACGGAGATCAGCGTAAGCTGCAATGGAAAGGAACTGACACATGAGGAGCATATCACCATCGGACGCCCGCTGCTGAATGTCAAAGAGTATGTGGTTGACAGCGATTTGAACGAATTGCCTGTCGGTGTGACGGGTGAGTTGCTTATCGGAGGTCTTGGAGTTGCTGCCGGCTACAACGACTTGCCAGAGAAGACTGATGAGGCATTCATAGAATTCAATGGTGAACGATGCTACAAGTCTGGCGACTATGCATACTGGAATCCTGAAGGCGATATAATCATTCTTGGTCGTAAAGACCACCAGATAAAACTCAATGGTTTGCGAATCGAACTTGGAGAAGTCGAGACCGTGCTGAACCGCCAGCCTCAGGTAAAGGAAGGTGTTGTGATGATTAAGAATGTAGAGGGTCATGACCATCTCGTTGCTTATTTCGTACCGACTGATGGTGCCGGAGAGTCAGCGCAAGTTGACACCGATGTCATCAAGGAACAGATGGGCAAGAGCCTCACCCACTACATGGTGCCAACCATCTTCGTACAGATGGACAAGATGCCAATCTCACCTAACGGCAAGACCGACCTGAAGGCTTTGCCGGAACCGACAATGGCCAACCGCGAGTATGTTGAGCCGACTAATGACGCTGAGCGTTTCTTTGCAGACACATTCGCCGATATCCTTGCTCGTGAGCGTGTCGGGGCAACGGACAACTTCTTTGAGATAGGCGGAACATCTCTCGTTGCGATACGGGTAGTCATGGCAGCTATGCAAAATGGATACAAAATCGTGTATAAGCAGGTATTCGACAACCCGACTCCACGTGCGTTGGCGGCATTGCAAGGAACTGCCAGTGAGACGAATGCATCTAATGCTTCGAGTATTCCTACCACTTCCAGTGAAGCAGAAATTGTCAACGATGGCACCGACCCTGAAGTTCAGGATTACGATTACAGTGCCATCAACGAACTGCTGAAGAAGAATAATCTCAGTTCGCTTCATGCAGAACCACTACGTCCTCTCGGCACATGTATAGTGACAGGAGCAACTGGCTATCTCGGCATTCATGTCGTAAAGGAACTGATAGACAACGCTGATGTTCCCGCAATCTATTGTCTTGTACGTAGCAACAGACGTCAGAATGCAGAGAGCCGTTTCCGTACGCAGTTGTTCTATTACTTCGGCTCTACTTACGAAGAGTTATTCGGTTCACGGATTTTTGTCGTTGACGGAGACATCACCAAGCCCGACTGTCTTGATGCTATTCCTGTTACATCATTGTCTGGTCCAATGACTGTCTTCAACTGTGCGGCAAACGTGAAGCATTTCTCTGCCGGAACAGACATAGAGGACATCAACATCGGCGGCTGCCAGACTTGTATCGACTTCTGTCTGAAGACAGGTGCGAGACTCATACAGACATCCACTCACAGCATTGCGGGCACAAAAGAGAGCAGTCAGCCGTGTCAGCCAGACAATATCAGCGAGAGCCGCCTGTACTTGGGTCAGAAACTCGGCAATCAGTACGCCCATGCGAAGTTCATTGCTGAGCGCAATGTTCTGGAAGCGATAGCCGGCAAGGGGCTTGACGGCAAGATCATGCGTCTTGGCAATCTCTCGGCGCGCAGTACCGATGGTGAATTCCAGATAAACTTCACGACCAACTCGTTCATGGGTCGCCTCAAGGCATTCCAGACAATAGGCTGTATGCCATATCAGATGGCACAGCGAAGCATTGAGTTCTCTCCTATCAACGAGGTTGCCAAGGCAGTCGTGACTCTTGCAACTACACCAAGAGACTGCACTGTATTCCATCCTGTCAATGCCCAGCGCCAGCTGTTCGACAACATCATCGTCTGTCTGAACCGGTTAGGAGTCAACATCGACCTCGTCGAGAATGACGAATACACGCAGGCACTGAATAATGCGTTCAGCGACCCTGCGAAGGCTCCGATACTTCAAAGCCTTATGGCATATCAGACTGAGGCAGGCAAGTATGTGGTGGCAAACGGCGACAACTACGAATACACGACTCAAGCCCTGCTGCGACTCGGTTTCCGATGGAACTTCACATCATGGGATTACATGGAGCAGTTCATCTCGGCCATCCAGGGACTTGGATTCTTCGATGAAGACTATCAGAGATAGGAATTATGAATTATGAATTGTGAATTATGAATTAAAAAAAATGCAAAGGAGTTCATATCTTATTGGCAAAGCTTTTAAAAACTACCTGGCGGCATCAATACTGACTGTTGCCGCCACTCAGGTAGCCAATATAGTTGATGCGGCAATAGTAGGCAACATTATCGGTCCGGAAGGACTTGCAGCCGTAAATCTGAGCCGTCCTATCCTACAGACTGTATATGCGATTTCCTGTCTCTACATTGCCAGTTCGACTATGCTTGCAGGTATGGCCATAGGCAATGGCAATAAGGCACAGGCAGACAAACTGTTTACCTTCTCACTGTTGACGTCACTGGTCATAGGTGTCTTGCTCATACTTGTCGGACTGCTTGCATTTGACTCGTTGTCAAGCCTGCTATGCAAGTCAGACAACTTGCGACCACTCACAAATGACTTCATGTACGTGACAATATTGTCGGTCTTGCCACAGTTACTGATGTACACCCTGCATCAGTTTGTCACAGTTGACGGTTCTCCCCAAGCAGTCTCAAAGGCCGTTATTGTAGGTAACGTGGTAAACCTTGCCCTGGACTTGTTCCTGATCAAGGTGTGCGGCATGGGAATTGCAGGAGCCGCATGGGCAACATTTGTCATGTACATTGTATGCTGCGTGATGGTATTGCCGCATTTCCGAAGAAAAGGAACTCTGCGAATCAACGTTCCACGACTGAAGGATATTGAAACAGGCCGGATAATGACATTCGGTCTGCCGCTGTTCTTCAGCACGGTATTGCTGTCGGTGCAGTATGTAGGCAACAACTATGTTTCCAGTACTTATCTGGGCGATGGGGGACTGATAGCAATGGCTGTATGCCTGCAGCTGTTTGCGTTGTCGATGGTCATTCTCACAGGTACATTGCGAACCATCCAACCGGTTGGTTCCATACTCAAGGGTCTTGGCGACAATCGCGGGATGGTGTTCTTGATAAAGCGTGCATATTCGTTCATGGGAATATGTCTGGCTATATACGCCATAGCCATAAGTCTGTTTCCAAACCAGATTGCTCAGTCTCTTGGAGCAGACAATGAGTCATCGTTGCCGATAATCATGAGCGCACTGCCTGCATATTCCCTGCATATCATCATGCAGGCCATGCAATACAACCTCATTCCTGTATATCAGTTCTACGGACACAAGAACCTTGCACTTTTCATATCCATAGGCCAGACGCTGCTGCCTATGTTCGGTTTCTGGGCATTGAAGGGTGGATGGACTGGATTCTTCATAGGCCAGGTTGTTGTTGCTGTTGTCTTACTGATAAGTACCACTTACATTCGCAGCAAAGACAAGTCAGTGTACCCTCTGCTACTCATTCCAAAGACTGAACCGAAGGATGTCTTTGACGTAACTATCGAGACCAACGTAAATGCCCTTGCCGAGTGCCGGAAAGATATCGGCTCATTCCTCATGGACCACGGCATGGAAGCTGACAAGGTTAGCCGCATCATGCTATGTGTCGAGGAACTTGTCAAGAATATCATTCAGCATGGACATGCCAGGTATATTGATATCCGCGCCACAGACAGCGTCATCTCGCTGCACGATGACGGCAAGCCATTCAACCCGCTTGAATATGAAGGCGGCGACGAGACCTTTGGACTGAAGATTGTACATGGCTTTATGCCAGACATGAAGTACGACTACCGTTTCAACCAGAACATGGTGAGTATGGTTACTGAAAGTTTAGAGTTTAGAGTTTAGAGTCAGTTTTGAAGTTGAGAGAGATTTTCGAGAATTATCCAAAGGAGAGAATACAGAGTCTGCCACTGACGAAGTTTGAAGGGAGGGTGTTTGTCATCACTACTGAAAGCGATGCAGATAAGGCTGTTGACTATCTGATGAAACAGCCCATTCTGGGGTTTGACACAGAGACAAGACCTTCGTTCAAGAAATGGCAACGCCACACAGTATCATTACTGCAGGTTAGCACTCACGATACCTGTTTCCTGTTCAGGCTGCATCTTACGGGAATGACGAAGAGCATCATACGTCTGCTGGAGGACAGGAATATAACAAAGGTAGGGCTCTCGCTCCGTGATGACTTCCACCAGCTTCACGAACGGTCGCCATTCAATGTCGGAACGTTCATCGACCTTCAGGACGAAGTGAAGGAAATAGGTGTGCAGGACGCCAGCCTGCAGAAAATCTTCGCAAACCTGCTTGGCGGCAAGATATCCAAGTCGCAGCAACTGTCAAACTGGGAGGCAGACATTCTCACGGACGGACAGAAAAACTATGCTGCAACAGATGCATGGGCCTGCATAATGATTCACGAGGAAATACAGAGACTGGCGAAAACTGGCTTCGCCAGATTTTAGTTAACAGTTATCAGTTAACAGTTAACAATGAATTATAAGTTAACAATTATGAATTATAAATTAAAAAAGGTCTATCTCAAGCGAGGCAAGGAAGAGTCGCTGAAGCGTTTTCACCCCTGGATTTTCTCGGGAGCGATTCATCACTATGACGAGAAGCCGGAAGAAGGCGAACTCGTAAGAGTGTTTTCCTCAGATGAGGAATATATCTGTACCGGTCATTTCCAGATAGGAAGCATCATGGTAAGGGTGCTCACATTCGACGATGAAGAGATTGACAAGGACTTCTACCGCAGGAAACTACGTACGGCCTATGATGTCCGACGCAGCATCGGTCTGACAGACAACCCGGAAAACAACACCTACCGTCTTGTCCACGGTGAAGGCGACAACCTGCCAGGACTCGTGATTGACATCTATGGCCAGACAGCCGTGATGCAGGCTCATTCAGTAGGCATGCACACTGACCGCCAGATGATTACCCAGGCTCTGCACGACGAACTGCCTCATATAGAGAACATCTACTACAAGTCGGAGACCACCCTCCCCTACAAAGCCGAACTCGGTCAGGAAAACGGTTTCCTTCTCGGAGGCAGCAAGGAGAACATAGCCCTGGAGAACGGGCTGAAATTCCACGTTGACTGGCTGAAAGGTCAGAAGACAGGATTCTTCGTTGACCAGCGCGAGAACCGTAGCCTGCTCCAGCACTACAGTCAGGGAAGAAAGGTACTCAATATGTTCTGCTACACAGGAGGTTTTTCTTTCTATGCCATGCGAGGTGGAGCACGCCTTGTCCACTCCGTAGACTCCTCGCTGAAAGCCATAGAACTGACAAGAAAGAACGTGGAGCTCAATTTCCCGAATGACGAGCGCCATGAGGCCTTTGCAGAAGATGCATTCAAGTTCCTTGACAGCATCGATGAGAACGACCCATACGACCTCATCATACTCGACCCACCGGCATTCGCCAAGCACAAGGACGCACTGCATAACGCACTCAAGGGATACACACGTCTCAACCAGAAGGCATTCGAGAAGATCCAGCCGGGAGGAATTGTGTTCACTTTCAGCTGTTCGCAGGCTGTCAACAAGGATCAGTTCCGTACTGCAGTATTCAGCGCAGCCTGTCAGGCTCATCGCAAAGTAAGAATCCTGCATCAGCTCCATCAGCCGGCAGACCACCCAATCAACATCTATCACCCGGAAGGAGAATATCTCAAAGGACTGGTTTTATATGTTGAATGAACGATGAAAAAATGAAAAAAGAAGAATTAAATTAAAAAAAATCACACAATAACTTGCTGTGTGATTTTTTTTTATTACCTTTGCACCGTGTTTTTCATGGTATTAGATTTATTTTAAGGTTTGAGAATTGCTTGTCGTGAGACAAGCAATTTTCTTATACACTCATCCTCAGCAAAAAAAGATGCATTTGATATTTTTTTCACTTAACTTTCGGAAGTTTGCATGTATTTGATTTTAACATTAATCAAACATTAA
>CALELI010000198.1 GCA_937902455.1 uncultured Prevotellaceae bacterium
TCTTTCCGTATTTGGTCGTGACGTCACCATTGGCGTATTCCAGTGCGTCGAGGCATTCTTCTATCCATCCTTGTATGCTGTCGTAAGGAGTGCATCCTCCGTGCCAGATACCTACGTTGACAACGAAGAGTGGCTTGGCTCCGATGTCTTCTGCGAGCTGGAGATATTCATGGAAACCGATTCCGTCGGACGTGCGGTAACCCCAGTTGACATTGAGGTGACCTGGACGTTCCTCGATAGGTCCGATGGTACGTTTCCATCGGAATGCATTGTCGGGGCTGTTCTGGCCTTCGACAAAGCATCCTCCTGGGAATCGCATGAAACGTGGATGCATTGCCTCAAGCATTTCTGCGAGGTCTGGACGCATTCCGTTTGGACGGTTCTTGTAGGTAGGAGGGAAGAGGCTGACCATGTCGAGCTGGAATTCTCCGGCCTTGTCGAATGTCATCACGAACTGAGTCTGTGGGTCGTCGCCGGTGGCAGTGAATTCTGCCGTATATTTCTTCCATTTGCTTCCGAGACTTGCCTTGATGGAAGTGGTGCCGATTGGTGTCGCGTCTTTCTTTGTAAGCTGGAGAGTGACATTGCCTTTATATCCCTTGTCGCTTCTTGCCCAGAAGGATAATTTGTAGGTTCTGCCTTTTACGGCATTGATTCCCCAGAATCCTTCGTTGATGAGGCTGCCTCCGTCGGATTTGACGTTGACACTGAGAGCATTGCTCTGTGCTTCGTTGAGAAGATTTGTCTGGGAGAGTGCGATGCTGGCGTCTCCTTTGGTGCTCCATGCCGTGATGCGTCTTTCGTTGAGGAAATTGCCTCTGCGGCGTGGGTTGAGATTCATTGCGTCGTCTTCGAATGAACGGTTGCGAATGAGTTCCGCATACAGTCCACCGTCGGCTGCATGGTTGATGTCTTCATAAAAAATCCCGTAGTGTGTAGGGGAAATCTTAGGGCCTTTGACATTTGCGTCGATGTCAATAGACACCTGCGCCTCCACGGTTCCGCAGAGAATCATAGAGGCGACGAGGGTAGTTAATCTTTTCATAAAATAGTTATTGTTTATGCCTTGTGTAAGTCAATCATCTCGAAATCGACTAATGTGCTGAGCGAAGCATTCTTCTCGATACTCTCGATTGCCTTTGCAAAGCATGGTGCAATGCTGAGTTGCTTTACTTTCGAGCAGTGCTTCTTGAATGGTATGGAGTCTGTAAATACGATTTCCTCGAGTGCAGAGTTCTCGATGCGTTCTGATGCAGGGTCACTCATGATGCAGTGCGTAGCAACGGCTCTGACTGTCTTTGCTCCTGCCTCCTTCATCATGTTTGCTGCCATGGTGATAGTTCCACCTGTGTCTACGAGGTCGTCTACGATTACGACATCCTTGCCTTTGACATCGCCGATAATCTGGATGGATTCAACTACGTTGGCGCGTGCACGGGTCTTGTTACAGAGTACGAGCGGCGCATTGAGTTTCTTGGAATAGAGTGCTGCGCGCTTTGATGCGCCTACATCTGGTGCTGCGATGATGAGATTCTCAAGATGCAGGGATGCGATATAAGGAACCAATACGAGTGAGCCATAGAGATGGTCGACAGGTATGTCGAAGAATCCCTGAATCTGGTCGGCATGGAGGTCCATAGTGATGAGTCGGTCGATTCCGGCAACACTGAGCATGTCGGCAACGAGTTTAGCACCTATCGGTACGCGTGGCTTGTCTTTCCTGTCCTGACGTGCCCAGCCGAAATAAGGCATTACTGCGATGATCTTGTGTGCTGATGCGCGTTTTGCTGCGTCAACCATGAGAAGGAGTTCCATGAGGTTGTCGAGTGGGGTGAAGGTGGACTGTACAAGGAACACGTCACATCCACGTACTGACTCCTCGAAGCATACGACGAATTCTCCGTCTGCAAAATGATTGACACTGCAGTTTCCGAGTGGACAGCCTAATGCATCACAGACCAGTTCGCCAAGGTACTTTGACTGAGTGCCTGCGAACACTTTGTATTGGTAATTATTTTTCATTTTAATTTGTTGTTGTAAGAAATCTTCTGCAAAGTTAGTGAAAGTCGAGAGAAATACAAAATAAAACCATATTTATTTTACTTTCGGGAGTTTGCATGTATTTGATTTTAACATTAATCAAACATTAATCAAACATTAATCTGAACATTAATCAGACATTAATATTTTTATTAAA
>CALELI010000199.1 GCA_937902455.1 uncultured Prevotellaceae bacterium
CAAGGCGAGAACAGTCGCGGTTCACCCGACACATCTGGAGCCATGAACAACAATCATTCCATTAAGGGGAGCCTTTACTTTTTGTGTTAAATTTCTTATTTTGTTTTGTAACTTTAAGATTTTTTTATATCTTTGCGAGATTTAAATAAGCTGATAGAAAACAAACAAAAATTTTATGAGACACATAATTCTTAACGGCACTTTGGCCCGACTGAAGTATTGGGTACTCTACGACCTCTCCGGCCGTCCAGTCCCTGCAGCCGCCACCCTCAGCCGAGGCATATACATAAAGAACAACAGGAAACAAGTAGTGAAATGAAGACCCTACCTAACCTCCCCTTAAAGGGGAAGAATAAGAATCTGCAAGTCAGAATGACGGTCCTGGTCACGGCAGCCGTACTGTCGGTATCGTCCGTCATCCTGCTGATAATTGCCAGCTGGGTGCAGAAGGACTATGAAAAGATGGTGCATGACCGCATTTCCGACGACATCACCGCCATCACCCGCATCATGGAGCAAAAGCTGGTGGGAATCGAGAGAGCTACATGCACTATGGCTACACTCGCCAGCCAGTCGCTTGACAACGTCCAGGAAATAGACTCCGTGCTCTGCCACAGTCTGAAGGCCATGGGCGAGGTGCAGGGGGTATCGATGATTTTCAGGAAAGGATGGCATCCACAGACTGGTTGGGTCACTTCAGGTTCAACCCATTCCAGTCAGAGTGAAGAAAATGGGTACTATGAGCGCTACGCCTATCATGACAACAGCGGCAAAATCCTCCTTAAAACATACATCAACGGAGACGAACTAGAGAGTGACCCCGACTGGGTGATAAGCTACCATCAAGGCAGGTCGGCATGGAGCAAGATCGACACCGTCTATCTGAGCAATGACGATCATCACCGACTCGGCGGCCGCCGCGACGGCTATTGCCTGCGGTTGCAAGACCGGCAACGGCATGGTCGGCGTCGACAAGGACGGCAACCGTGTAGGACTGGCATACTCCTCCATCCTGACAAGCTACCTCACCTCCTTTGTCACCGAATACAAGACAAGGAAAGACATCGACATAAGCATCTACAAGGCAGACGGCAAGATGGTCGTCGCCCCCGACGACTATATCCTCCATCTTTCTCCCGAAGAGATGATAGTGCAGGAGAGCACCATCGACCATATCGGCTGGAAAGTCGTACTCTCCGCTGACAGGAAAGTCATCAGTGCCGGCATCCGCAAGGCGATGCTCATGATGATACTGCTCTTCATCATCATGTTCCTCGTCATCTACCTTGCCATACGTCTGACAGTCCGATACGTTGCACGACCGTTCATCGAGCGACAGCAACGGACAGACAGGGAGAAGGCCGTAATGGAGAATGAGATGAATCTTGCCGCAGGAGCACAGAAAGAACTGATTCCGCATGTCTTTCCGCCGTTCCCCGACAGGAAGGAGATAGACCTTTCGGCATGTCTTCATCCTGCACGCATGGTAGGAGGCGACATCTATGACTATTTCATCAGCGCTGGCAACCTCTATTTCTGCATAGGCGACGTGAGTGGCAAGGGAGTCCAGGCATCCCTGTTCATGGCAGCCGCACATTATCTCTTCCGCAGCCTGACCGTGGGAAAGTCCATTGCCCATGCCGCAGAGAAGATAAACAGCTCCCTGTGTATGGATAACGAGCAGTGCCGGTTTATCACCTTCTGGATGGGACGTCTTGATCTCTCCAGCGGAGTATTGGAGTATGTCAATGCCGGACACGACTCACCCATTCTGTTGCGCGACAGTCAGGTCACGACAATTCCCGGTTCGGAGGACGTCCCCCTTGGCGTGATGGACGAAACAGAGTTTACGTCGGGTACCTTCACCCTGATGCCTGATGACATCCTGTTCCTCTATACCGACGGAATAACCGAGGCCATGGATGCCACCGGACACGAATTCGGCAAGGCAAGACTGAACGAAGCCCTGCGGAATGTCGCTGGCGCAGATACGACAACAATCATCGAGAACGTGCTTGGCAAGGTACGTCAACACTCGTCCGGCGTGGATCAGAGCGACGACATCACCATGCTGTGCCTGAAAGCCCGCCAGTTTCCCGGCTTCGCCTGTCCGGAGAGAGACAATGAATAATGAAAAATGAAAAATGAAATAAAACCAGAAAAAATCAGAATTATGGAAATTACTATTCAGAACAATCCAGAGAACATCCACGTCATCATGAGTGGCAGTCTTGACACATTAGCATCCGAAAAGGTAGAACCTTCAGTAAAGGAACTTGAATCCCTGGCATCAAAGCCAATCACTATTGACTGCAATGCCCTTGACTACATTGCGAGTTCAGGCTTGCGCATACTCCTCCGCCTCCGTAAGGCATGTGCCGCTAATGGGCAGAAGGTGACATTGGCGGGAATCAATGAAAATGTCATGGAAGTGCTCCAGATTACCCATTTTGACAAGATGTTCATTATTAAGTAAATTAGGTTAAAGGGTATAGGTTATAGGTTAAAGGGTATAATATGAGCAAGAGAACCTCGTTCATCACATGCGCACAACAGGGTGTGTATGTTGACTGCGTAATAGATCCTGAGAATCTCCGGTACAACAATCCGAAGTACATTTCTTTCCCGGAGGACATATCGCCTGAGGCCGTCCAGAGTGCGACTAAGGCTGTGCTGGAGTGCCACCCAACATTATTCTCGCATTTCGAGAACAATGCAGGCAATGCTGTGCAGGTGTATTCCGACGAATGCCATGCAGATGTAAGGCTCATAAAGATTGACGATGCTGGCATCCAGACTGCAAAGGAGGCTTTTGTCCAGGCATTCGACATTGAGCGCGGTCCGCTCTACAGGGCGGAGGTGCTTGCCACTCCGTCGGAAGTGGTACTGTTGCTGGACTTCCATCATCTCGCGTACGACGGCGTATCGCTGAACATCATCATGAAAGATATATGTGCTGTTCTCGAAGGCGGAAAACCTTCTGTAGAACCTCGTTCATACAAGGAATTCGCCGATGCTCAACAAACTGAAATTCCAAGCCATAAGACATATTTCGACAACATGCTCAATGGCATCACCTCGACACAGCTTTCTTCCGACCTCAATGGCAGTGGTGGCATCCACAAGGAGATTGTGCAGTTTGTCAGCACACCGGATGTGATGTCGAAGGCCAAGGCTCTCGGTACTGCACCGTCGGCTCTGTTCATGTCCGCGGCATTCTACACCCTCAGCCGCTATGCAAACACGAGGGAACTCTGCATGACTACCATCAGCGATGGCCGCCAGAATCCAATGAGCGAAGGCATCGTGGGCATGTTTGTGAACACCATACCCCTCGTGTGCAAAATCGAAGACATCACTGTCAGCGACTTTATTCATGGCATCCGTAGTATGTTTACAGAGACACGCAAACATCAGGAATATCCTTTCACCTCCTTGGCTAATGATTATGGCATCGAGCAACACGTCCGTTTCACCTATCAGTATGGTACACTCGGCAACACCTATCACGTGCGAGGCAAGGAAGTGAAGGCTAAGGCAATGCGTATAAACAGTCATTCATTTCCATTCACCATTACGATCCACAACATAGATGACCGTCCCGCCATCCTGATAAACTACGACACGGCGATGTATTCCGCAGACTTCGCCAGCAGGTTTGCAGAGTCGATGGATGCGGTTGTATCTCACTTCCTCGAGAAGCCGGAAGGCAAGCTACTCTCCGTCTCCATCATGAGCGAGAGACAGGAAGCGGAAGTTTCTGCCCTGCACCATACATGCCTTGACCCATCAGCCGTCCGATTCCCGCTTTTCCACAACTGCATAGAATACTGGGCAGAGCAGACACCGGACAAGACCGCGCTCATAGCAT
>CALELI010000200.1 GCA_937902455.1 uncultured Prevotellaceae bacterium
CATTTGTAGGGTCTGTATTTGGTGTCTGTTCAGCCGTCACCTCTTCGGTTGGTTCGTTCCAATCACGTGTAAAGAAAGAGGTACGCACTAAGGCATAGCTTAGCCCAGAAAGCAAAAGGAAGAATGCAATCGAAGCTGCAATCTTACGTACTGGGAACAGGGGCTTTTTGTTTGAGTTGATTTGAACAATGTTGTGTTCATCAGAAGATTCAAACTTCTCATCAAGGTATTTCTCGTCATAGTCGTATGCATCAGTCTTGAAACTGCCAAACAGCACACTATATGCTTTCCACTCTGCTGGGATGTCTTTGTTATTGGCAAAATAGTCAGACAATTCCTGCTCTTCTGCTTCGGTTGTCTGAGCTGACATGAACTTGTCAAGAAGTTCTTTTATATGTTTGATATTATTATTCATTGTAGTGTTTATTTAATTGATTGATTAATGTTGCGCGTGCTCTGCTGAGTGTTCCTCTGACAGATGACTCTGTAGTGCCAAGTATTGAGGCAATTTCCGCATACGACAGATTCTCTACATTTCGCATCCTCACAATTGCCTGTTGTTTGTTGGATAAAGAACTAACGGCTTGTTTCAGCAATAGTTGCTGTTCTTGCTCTTCCATCGTTCGCTGTGCATCTACGCTATTCTGAGGTTCACTTGTCACATCATCAAGCGAGAATGTCCTTTTTCGCTTACGCAGCATATCAATCGACACGTTTCTTACGACAACTGTAGCGAAATGGAGCATCTTGTCGGGATGCGGAATGCTATTCCGTTGCACCCAGAGAATTGTCATTGTCTCCTGAACTACATCTTCTGCATCATCAGGAGAGGATAAGTGGCACAATGCCGTTTTCAGTATCTGTGCCCTTATCTTGCTGACAGTTTCTGTGAATTCTTTCAGTTCCATTATAATTCCATTTAAGGTGGCTTTTGCTTGTATATCGTAGAAAGCGTGATTTCGCTACAAAAAAGCTATCAAAAATCGTGTTTTTCACAAATAAACGGCATCATCTGAAACTACTAAAGCCAATAAGGCAAACATACAGGTGCATGTTGTCTTATTGGCTTTTAGTGTATTATGACAAAAGGCTATGTCAATACTCGTCTTCGTTGAAGAGGAAATCTTCCTTTGATGGATAGTCAGGCCAGATTTCTTCAATTGATTCGTAAACGTCGCCTTCGTCTTCGATTTCTTCAAGGTTCTCGATTACTTCGAGAGGTGCGCCAGAACGAGTGGCGTAGTCAATGAGTTCTTCTTTTGTTGCAGGCCATGGAGCATCTTCCAATTTGACTGCTAATTCCAGTGTCCAATACATAGGTTTTATAATTTGGGGGGTGCAAAGATAGTAAATTATTACGAAATACGGAACACGTAATACGAGTTTTTTTCCCTTTTTTTCGCTAATTATTAGTGAGATGCCTTCCAGAGTACTTCTGTGGCACCTGTCTTGACATTGAGAAAGCGTGCGAGGACGAAGAAATAGTCGGAAAGACGGTTTATGTATGGAGTCAGGTCGAGAATGTGCTGGCGGGAATCCTCATTGTCTGACTCTGACTCTGAGTGGCTTGCGGAAATGAGTGCCCAGATGAGCCGTTCTGCTCTCCTGCAGACGGTACGGCAGATATGTGCCTGACACGAAGGCTGTGTCCCTGCAGGCAGTACGAATGACTTGAGCTGGGGAACCTGCTCTGTGAGGTTGTCGATTTCCTTCTCGATATCTTCTGCGCGAAGTTTGCAGTCGTTGACAGACATCTTCTCTGCTCCTGCAAGGATGCTTCCGATGACGAACAGGTCGGACTGTATTGATGAGAGGATGGGCTGCTGGAAATCCGCGATGAGGCTGATTAGCAGGCCTATGTGGCTGTTGAGTTCGTCAATGGTTCCGTAGGCTTCAAGTCGTGGGTCGCATTTGCTGACTCTCTGACAGTTTGCGAGAGAGGTCATTCCTTTATCTCCTGTTTTTGTGTAAAGCATCAGGGTATTTATTAGTTATTGTCGTTCTGTTTATTTGATTAGTTATTATGAGACTTATATCACATAATGTTGTTTGTACCTTTTGGGATCGTAGACCACGAGGCCGAGGTGCTTCATGTCGAAGGTTGCTGTCGCTTCCGGGTCGGCAACGATTGATTTCCAGCGCGACTTGTTCTCCTTGTCGATGTGTTCTATGAGTTCCCAGGGTGGGTCGTCACCAAGGAATTCCTGAAGTCGGGGGCGCAGGTCGTTCCTGTCTCTCAGGACTTCCGTAACCAGACGAAAGGCCCAGGGAGACTGTACGCCGAATCCTTTACTATGCCACCAGCGAATGATACTCATTTTTTGTTTTTGTATGCAAAAGTAGTAAATAATTACGAATTACGAGTTACGAATTACGATAAAATTCATTTTTCATTTTTCATTCTTCATTTTTATTCGTATCTTTGCATGATGAAAGTAGCGACAATAGGTTTTTTTGACGGAGTTCACAGGGGCCACAGACATCTTGTCCGTAGGGTTCTGGAACTGGCTGAGGGTAGAAATGCTCAGTCGGTCTTGGTTACTTTCACGGTTCATCCACTTGATGTGCTGTGTCCGGAAAAAGCTCCGAAACTGTTGACTACAAACGAAGAACGTGCACGTCTGCTGCAGGAGACAGGGGTGGATGATGTTGTGATGATTCCGTTCTCCCGGGAGTTGGCGGACATGAGCGCGAAGGATTTCATGTCGCAGATACTGCAAGGAGAATTGGGCGTCAGCACTTTGGTAATAGGCTATGACCATCATTTCGGCAATGCACAGAGTGGGCATGACTATGCCAGATATGCCGAGGAACTTGGAATAGAGATAGTTATGGCGAGTGCTGTTGATGGTGTCAGCTCGTCTGCAATAAGGACGATGCTCCTCTGTGGAGATGTCCTGGGTGCAAACAATGCTCTCGGCTACCGCTATTCATTGAGCGGAAAGGTCGTGTGTGGTCATCAGCTGGGTCGTACGATAGGGTATCCTACTGCCAATATCGAGGTGGCTCCTTGTAAGCTGTTGCCAAAGAACGGTGCTTATATCGTTGGTGTCAGTACGGATGGTGGCAGTTTTCCTGGCATGCTGAATGTCGGACATGGTACGGTAGAGGTTCATCTGCTTGATTTCAGCGGTGACCTGTATGGGCAGAACATCGTAGTTGAATTTACAGGCTTTCTCCGTGATGAGGTGGAATTTGATTCGTTGGAAGGGCTGAAAGCTCAGCTTGAGAAGGATGAACAGGAAATCCGTTCGAGGTGTGGCTTATGAATAGAAAATCATTAATACAACTTTCGCATGTTATTTAAAACATTAATGACCATTAATTTAAACATTAATCAGACATTAATATTATTAAGGGCTGATGGCAATGTTTATATCAAATCATTGTCAATGATTATTAATGTTTGATTAATGTCCAGATTAATGTCTGATTAATGTTAAAATAGAACAATGTAAATCAATAGTATACGAACTTGAGAAACTTGAATCATTAATAGTTAAATAATAAATACCAAGATGTCAAAGATTTTAGTAACAGGAGCCGCAGGCTTCATTGGTTTTCACCTTGCAAAGCGTTTGCTTGAACGTGGTGACGAGATTGTAGGAATCGACAACATGAACGACTATTACACTCCGAAACTCAAGGAGGCTCGTCTGGCGCAGATTGTGAATCACCCTTCGTTCAAGTTCATTAAGGGTGATATTGCCGACCGTGAACTGATGCCTCGTCTGTTTGAGGACGAGAAGTTCGACAAAGTGGTGAATCTTGCCGCACAGGCTGGAGTGAGATACTCCATCGAAAATCCGTTTGCGTATGTGGACAGCAATCTCGTAGGTTTTGCTAACATACTGGAGTGTTGTCGCCACAACGGAACCAAGCATCTTGTGTATGCTTCTTCCAGCAGCGTGTATGGAGGAAACAAGAAAGTTCCGTTCTCTGAGGAAGATAAGGTGGACAACCCTGTATCGCTCTATGCTGCAACGAAGAAGGCTAACGAACTGATGGCAAGTTGCTACACCAAACTGTATGGCTTCCCTGCAACAGGACTCCGTTTCTTTACCGTTTATGGCCCTTGGGGACGACCTGACATGGCTCCGATTTTGTTTGCTACGGCAATTCGTGACGGCAAGCCAATCAAGGTGTTCAACAACGGTGACATGATGAGAGATTTTACGTATGTTGACGACATCGTAGAAGGAATCATCCGTGTCCTCGACAGTAAGGGTAATGAGGCGCCAAAGGAAGGCGAGACACTTCATGCCGTGTACAATATCGGCTGCAGCAACCCGGTAAAACTGATGGACTTCATTGATACTATCGAGGAGGCTATGGGCAAGAAGGCAGAGAAGATTATGATGCCTATGCAACCAGGAGATGTGTACCAGACCTATGCTGACACTACACGACTCGAGCAGGATATGGGGTATAAGCCACATGTGTCACTCAAGGAAGGAATCGGCGAGTTCATCGGCTGGTTCAAAGATGCAGATAAATACGGACTATAGTTAGTTATCAGTTAATAATTAAATGAACCGAGGCGATTTCCCGATATTGGGTAGAGAGGTTTATGGCAAACCATTAGTTTACCTCGACAACGCAGCTACGACACAGAAACCTATGTGTGTAGTCGAGGCTATATCTGACGAGTATTATAACGTGAATGCCAATGTGCATCGTGGTGTACACTTCCTCTCACAGAAAGCCACTGACCTGCATGAGGCAGCGAGAGAGACGGTGAGAAAATTCATTGGTGCCAGCAGTGTGAACGAAGTGATATTCACTCGTGGCACTACTGAAAGCATCAATCTCCTTGCCAGTTCGTTTGCGAAGATTGCAGAGGGTAGGGAGGTCGTCGTGTCGGTTATGGAACATCACAGTAATATCGTCCCGTGGCAGTTGAACGGTTTCACTGTCAAGCCTTTCTCCACACTCGAAGAACTATGGAACTCCTTTTCCTCTCAGACCGCGCTTGTCAGCGTGACTCACGTGTCGAACGTACTTGGCATACAGAACCCTGTTGAGGAAATCATAAGTATTGCCCATTCGAAGGGTGTACCTGTAATGATTGATGCGGCACAGTCTGTTCCTCACATGCCGGTGAACGTGCAGGAACTTGACTGCGAATTCCTTGCTTTCAGCGGTCATAAGATTTATGGTCCTACGGGTATTGGTGTGCTTTACGGGAAAGAGGAATGGCTCGACAAGCTTCCGCCTTATCAGGGTGGAGGCGAGATGATCGACCACGTCTCCTTTGAAAAGACTACCTTCAATTCCTTGCCGTACAAGTTTGAGGCTGGCACTCCGGATTATATCGGCTCACACGCACTGGCTGTGGCATTGGATTATGTGTCAGAGATTGGTATGGATGCGATACACGACTACGAAGCCGAGCTGACACACTATGCACGACAGCGACTCTCTGAGATTGACGGCATGAAGTTATATGGAGATGAAGGCAGTTCATCAGTGATTTCCTTTAATCTCTTCAATGGCGACACGCTCATTCATCATCTTGATGTCGGCACTTTGCTCGACCGTTTAGGAATCGCCGTGCGTACTGGTCACCATTGTGCAGAACCTCTCATGCACCATCTCGGAGTAGAAGGTACTGTCCGTGCATCAATATCATTCTATAACACGAAGGAAGACATAGACGCCCTTGTGGCAGGGCTTGCCAGGGTGCGGAATATGTTTTAGCAAATTATCTCTCGCTTTCGTCAACGAGGCAGCGTATGTGTTCGTTGAATGAGTCGGCATCCAAGAGATCCTCGATATTCAGGTGCATTCTCCAGCGCCAGTAATGACGAGGATTTGCCGGGATGTTGATACGTTCCGACCTTGCATCAGGATTGCGGAGGCTGTCATCCATACCGAGCCAGTCCTGCAGGGTAAGGACGCAGAATGCTGACGGCGATGCGAGATGGTCGCGAATCACTCTTTCCACCAACCATCCAGGGGCCTTTTCGGGAGCAGTGCCTTTCATCCTTAACACATTATTGTAATAACTCTGAGCCATGTCGTGTTCCTCTTCCCACCAACCACGGAAGGTCGGTGTGTCGTGGCTGGAGATTGTACAGACAGAAAGGACTGGGTTGTGGGCTGGATTGCCGAACTGGACACCCATTTCCTTTGGCATGCTCTGTATCTCGAGCGAGAGTATTCCTAACTGTCTCATCACCCACGGCACACATTCCGGAACCATTCCAAGATCTTCGCCACAGCATATCATGAGGTTACTCTCGGTAAGTGCTGGCAGTTTCTTCATTGCCTCTTCATACCAGAACTGAGTGTGGCGGTGATAGAAATAATGTTCGTAGAGATTATTGAATGCCGCCTTTCCTGAGTCACTGAGCTGTTGATAGGCTGGCTCGTCCTTTGCTCCAATTTTCGGATGATATTTTCCCTTTTCATTCTTGTCTTCAAGGAACAGTTGCATGATGAGGTCCATGTCCTCCCATTTGCCTATCTCATTGACATCCATAGGCAGTGCAGGGCTGAAATGTCCCATGAGTCCACTCTTTTCGGGCATTGGTATCTCCCATATCCTGAAAAATCCAAGCAGGTGGTCGATTCTGTAGGCAGAGAAATATTGCGCCATGCCCTGCATCCTCGACTTCCACCACGAATAGCCGTCCTTTGCCATCTCGTCCCAGTTGTAGGTGGGGAATCCCCAGTTCTGGCCGTCCTTTGCAAAGAAATCGGGTGGAGCACCTGTCTGTCCGTCCATGTTGAAGAGTTCTGGATGAGTAGCGGCATCCACCCCTTCACGGTTTACGCCGATAGGGATGTCACCCTTGAGAATGATACCGTTTTCCTTTGCATAGACTGCCACTTCCGATAACTGTACATGGAGGAGGTATTGGGTGAAATAATATAATCGTACGTCTTTCTGTTCCTTGCTTGCCGGTATTGGATAGTGTGTGGCACGGAACTGTGCATAATCTGCCAGCCAGTTCTCGTTTGCCTTGAAGAAGGTCCTGAATCCTTCCGAACCCAGTACGGCATCACCCTTTTCAGTGAAGAGTTTACGGATACATTCCCTCTTTGTCTTGTTGACTGCCTCGTAGTCAAGGTGTGTGTCTGGCTGTGAAGGTGCGGGAAGGGTGATGCCCTCGTGCCGTAAGTCCAGATACATAGGATGTAAGGCCCTGCAACTGATACTGTTGTAAGGATAGCTGTCCTTCCAGTTTCCGTCAGTTGTGGTGTCGTTGATTGGCAGAATCTGAATGACTTTCAGATGCGCTTTCACGGCCCAGTCGATGAGTTTTTTCAGGTCACCGAAGTCACCTACCCCCTGGCTGCCTTTACTGCGTAACGAGAATACGGGCACGGCGACACCTGCCACCCTCTCGGTTTCCTTCCATCTGTCCGTGACTGTGTCGTGCTGTGAACTGTGGACATCTGCTACGTGTGGCATGCAACCAACTTCGGTACGGATTATGTTTCCGTCCCTCATCACACAGTAGCGATATTCCGTCCCTGCCTGTATGTCTGCTTCGCCTGTCCAGATTATTCCGTCAGCGGTCGAGAACTCAATGAACCTGCCGTCAGCAGTATGCATGGCAAGGTTTTCACCCCAACGGGTCCTGTATTCTATCTGATAAATCATAGCATCGTCTGGTTTTATTCTGCAAATATAATGAATTTGTGTGATATGGCAAAATAAGAAGCATGTCAAATATACATGTCAAATATACACCTTATTTATAAATATTAGCATGAATTATTTTGTATTATTGTGAACTTTCCTTATCTTTGCAAATTAATTTATAGAATTTTCAATAAGAAATTAATATGGGAAGAAAGATTCAATTCAGTCTGGTATATAGAGATATGTTCCAGTCGAGTGGCAAGTATCAGCCACGCAGGGACCAGCTTGAGCGTATTGCTCCAGTGATTATCAAGATGGGGTGCTTTGCACGAGTAGAAACAAATGGTGGAGCTTTTGAGCAGGTAAATCTTCTTTATGGCGAGAATCCAAACAAGGCTGTACGTGCCTTCACGAAGCCATTCAACGAAGTGGGAATAAAGACTCACATGCTCGACCGCGGCCTTAATGCCTTGCGTATGTTCCCTGTACCTTCGGATGTCCGTCGTCTGATGTACAAGGTAAAGCATGCTCAGGGTGTAGATATCACACGTATCTTCTGTGGATTGAACGACGTGAGAAATATCATCCCTTCAATCAAATATGCTCTGGAGGCAGGAATGACTCCACAGGCAACCCTGTGTATCACCACCTCTCCAATCCATACAGCAGAATACTATGCAGACATCGCAGAACAGCTCATTGCTGCCGGTGCTCCTGAAATCTGTCTGAAAGACATGGCTGGTATCGGTCAGCCTGCAATGCTTGGCAAACTGGTCGGAATGATTAAGGAAAAGCATCCTGAAATCATCATACAGTATCACGGCCATAGCGGTCCTGGTCTTAGTATGGCAAGTATCCTTGAGGTCTGCCGTGCTGGTGCAGATGTGATAGACACAGCAATCGAACCGCTCTCATGGGGAAAGGTTCATCCAGATATAATCTCAGTTCAGAGCATGCTGAAACATGCAGGCTTCGATGTACCTGAAATAAACATGGATGCTTACATGGAGGCACGTAAGCTGACGCAGGAATTCATCGACGACTTCCTCGGCTATTTCATGAATCCGTCGAATAAGCTGATGTCTTCACTCCTGCTTGGCTGTGGCCTTCCTGGTGGTATGATGGGAAGTATGATGGCCGATCTCACTGGTGTGATGGCTGCCATCAATGCAAACCGTCAGAAGGACGGACTGGAACCATACAGCGAAGATGCTCTGCTCGTAAAGCTTTTCAACGAGGTGGCATACGTATGGCCAAGGGTAGGTTATCCTCCATTGGTAACTCCGTTCTCGCAGTACACGAAGAATATCGCACTCATGAATCTCCTTACAGAGTCAATGGGTAAGCCTCGTTACAGTATGATGGACGACAGTATCTGGGGAATGATACTCGGCAAGAGTGGTAAACTCCCTGGCGATGTGGCTCCTGAACTTAAGGAACTGGCTAAGGAGAAGGGACTTCAGTTCACGACTGCTGATCCTCAGAGTTATTATCCTGACGATCTCCCTCGCTTTATCAAGGAAATGGAGGAGAACGGATGGGATCGTGGTCAGGACGACGAGGAACTCTTCGAGTTTGCTATGCATGAGAGTCAGTACCGTGACTACAAGAGTGGTCTTGCCAAGGAACGCTTCAACAAGGACCTCCAGGCCGCAAAGGACAAGGAGATGCAGAAGAAGGGAATGAGCCTTGAAGAGGTTACAGCCTTCAAGCACGCTAAGGCCGATGCAGTAGTAGCTCCTGAAAGCGGAACTGTACTCTATGAAATCAATGGTGGCAGTGAAGGTGCTGCATCAATTGCACCTGCCATAGGTAAGGCATTCAAGGAAGGAGAGCGTTTCTGCTACGTACAGAACCAGTATGGTCAGTTAATCGAGGTTCCGGCTTGTCTTGGTGGCAAACTCGTGGAGATTTGTGCCGGTCAGGGTCAGAAGGTGATGAAGGGTAATCCTATTGCCTACATTGAGAGGACCGAGGGTTGAGGCGTTAAAATCGTAAATAGTTAAATCGTAAATATCTCGATGAGTCTAATTAAATCAATTTCCGGAATTCGCGGAACAATAGGTGGAGTGGCAGGCGATGGCCTTAACCCTCTCGACATAGTGAAGTTCACCAGTGCTTATGCAACACTGATAAGAAAGACAAGTACAAGTGAAAAACCAAAGATAGTCGTCGGTCGTGATGCTCGTATCTCGGGCGAGATGGTCAAGAACGTAGTGTGCGGAACCCTCATGGGCATGGGATTCGATGTAGTCAACATCGGTTTGGCATCGACACCGACTACCGAACTGGCAGTCACGATGGAAGGCGCTGATGGCGGTATTATCATCACGGCCAGCCATAATCCTCGCCACTGGAATGCTCTCAAGCTCCTCAACAAGGACGGAGAGTTCCTCAATGCCGCAGAAGGCAACGAAGTGCTTCGCATAGCCGAGGCAGAGGAATTCACATTCGCTGACGTGGATAATCTTGGCCATTACCGTGAGGACGATTCCTTCAACCAGCGTCATATCGACCTTGTTCTCGGACTTGATCTCGTAGACGTCCCTGCCATCAAGGCAGCACATTTCAAGGTGGCGTTCGACAGCGTGAACTCAGTTGGTGGAATCATCCTTCCTATGCTCCTCGAACAGCTCGGAGTGGAGAAGGTCACACCTCTCTATGCAGAACCTACTGGTGATTTCCAGCACAATCCGGAACCTCTGGAGAAGAACCTCTCCGATATCATGTCGCTCATGTCAAAGGGCGAGCACGATGTGGCCTTTGTGGTTGACCCTGATGTTGACCGACTCGCATTCATTCAGGAAGACGGTAAGATGTACGGTGAGGAATACACACTCGTCACCGTAGCCGATTATATACTCCGTCACACTCCTGGCAACACCTGCTCAAATCTCTCTTCTACACGCGCACTCCGCGATGTGACTGAGAAGTACGGCAAGCAGTACAATGCAGCAGCAGTAGGCGAAGTGAATGTGGTTACCAAGATGAAGGAGACAGGTGCAGTCATTGGCGGTGAAGGCAATGGTGGAGTCATCTATCCTGCCGCACATTATGGCCGTGATGCTCTCGTAGGAATCGCACTCTTCCTCTCACACCTCGCACACGAAGGCAAGAAGGTCAGCGAGCTCCGCAAGACATATCCTGAATATCAGATTGCCAAGAACCGCATCGACCTTGAACCGTCAACCGATGTCGATGCCATCCTCCTTAAGGTGAAGGACATGTACGCTGGCAAGGAAGGCATCACCGTCAACGATATCGACGGCGTGAAGATTGACTTCCCTGACAAGTGGGTACATCTCCGCAAGAGCAACACCGAACCAATCATTCGTGTCTACTCGGAAGCCAGGACTATGGAAGAAGCCGATACCATCGGCAAGCAGATCATGGATGTGGTCTATTCAATGAAATAGGAGAGCTGAAATAGGAATATTGATTAGGTACACGCGGGAATTACTCCTGTCGTGTACTTTTTTTATGGGAGTTACAGTGTCAGTGTGAAACGTGTGGTGGCGAGGCAGCCTACGTTTTCCTTGAACTCACAGAGACCGTAGTTTGGAGTGCCGTCTTCGGTGGAGATGCCGATGTCGATGGTCTTGACAGAGGAGTGGGCGTTGTAGTAATATTCGAATACTTTGTAGGACAGGAAGTTCATGGAATGGAGTTGTGGATAATCTGGCACATCGCCCCAGTAGATGACCTGACAGGTGTGGGGAGATGTATGGAATATCTGTGCTGCTGCTATGTCTGTACCTTCCTGGTCGGTGACGATGAAGAAGTCGGCTGGGATGACCTTGATGGTGTCGAGCACGTTCTGGAGACTCATCTTTAGTGGATGTCCGCGACGGATGTGGTTGATGCGGATTACTTCGTAGGCACGGGCCACCTCGTCGTGGTTCTTGCTGTCGAGTTTATGGAACTGGAGCCCGAGGGTGAGGGACTTGTGGAGCTTGTTGCGAGTCTTGCTGTCGACGAGTTCTTCGTAACGCTCGAACTGTGAGAGGTTGAAGTGGTGGTTGTAGTCGATGCTCTCGATGTTGGCTCCTGCACTCATGAGGGCACGGAAGGTCTTGACGTTGTCGAGTTCGTCATAGAGTGGAGGTGCGAGGGTGATGCGTATTTTCTTTCCTATGGAATGGGTGTAATCCCTTAGGCACAGGCATGCCTCGTCGTAGTACTGGAGCGGAACGGCTGTGTTGGAACTGAATCCTCCGTAGGATGCGGAGAATGGCGAGAGGAGCATGTCGTCTGTCTCGCCGAGGATGATTCCCAGGCGTGTCTTGGATTCATGGAATGCAAGATAGTGCAGGTCGATGCACTTCCCCTTGTTCAGTTCAGCAAACTCGACACTGTTGAAGATGCTGAACGGCTGAGGAAACAGACTCTTGTATTCCTTTGCTGATATGCGCCTGATTGTCATTCTTCGCTTTTAACTGTTCACTCTGACGTAGTCAGTTGATTCCCTCATAAGTTCTCTGTACCTCTTCGTAGCTGGCGAGGTTGCCGATGTCGTAGCGGCTGCCTGGCATTTCCATTGCGTGGACAGGTGTCTGGGTGCAGAGCCATGCAATGTAGCTTCCTGGGGCATCTGTCCCACAACCACTCTCGATGCCTTTCTGCACGAGTCGGGCATCTTCCCTTGTGTAGAAATAGAATGGCGGTGTGCACCAGTGGGTTGCAGGATTCGGTGATTTCTCGGTCATGAGGAGAATCCTGTCATCGGAGTCTATGGTGACTACGCCTGTCTTGAGAAGTTTCTGGTCGTTGGCCTCGTAGTATCGCATTATGGCAGATGTACCTTTCTCCTTTGCGTATTCCACGAACTTCGTGAGACTGAAGTCGAGAACGTTGTCGCCTGCGATGACCAGCATGTCGTCGTCGAGATGGAGCGTGTCGATGGCGAACTGGATGTCCTTCACTGCACCGAGACGGGTTTCGTTAGTTGATGTCCCATCGTCCACTACGGTGATGTTCTGAGGCTTTGTGGCTGCCCATTCCTCGAAGTGGTGGGCGAACTTATGATTTGAGATGACTATATATTCGTCCACTTCTCCAGAGAGGTCAATGTCGTCGACCAACCAGTCGAGAATGGTCTTGTCACCTACTTTCAGGAGTGGCTTCGGAAAATTCTCTGTGAGAGGGTAAAGGCGGGTAGCATATCCCGCTGCTAATATGAGGCACTTCATTGTCTACTTTTCACTTTTCGCTTTTCACTTTTCACTCTGGCGAAGCCAGTTAATATCCTAACTGATAGGAGATCTCGTAATACATCGGGAGTACATATCCGGATGCGTTGGATGTTCCTGAGGAGTGAGGTACGATCAGGCGGACTTTTGCGATTCTCCCGGCATTGCGTGTGAGACGTATGAAGTCGAGCGGCTTGAGCCAGCCTGTAGGAACTACTGATGAACCATACTTGTTCATCATGTCTCCCTCTGTGAAGGATGCCGTGTAGGAACGGCTCTGGTGTGAGTACTTTACCTGCAGCTTGTCGACGATGTTCGGCTTGTAGATGTTCGCGTTGATGGTGTCGCCCGATTCGATGTCGTATTCGAGGAAGCGGCAGAGCAGGCGCTGAGTGATTGTGCTGTCGGGATCTTCCTTCGCCATTTCAATCATGGTCTTGCCTTCGCCCTTGCGGACAATCTGCATGTAGATACCAGAGCTGCTGAACTGTACGAACTCATTCTTTGTCGTGTCCGTGAGGCTGTCCTGCTTATAGAACTCGTTTTCGGTAATGACACGGATAGGCCCTGTGAACTCGTTGTCGTCGATGAACTTGTTTATTGCGTTCTTTTCCTTCTCTTTCATGTCGGCATAGGTCTCTCCTTCGCTGCAGGAAAAGAAGGCAAGGAATGTAAACTGTAGCACGAAGAGTGCCATTAACGCATATATCAGTCGTTTCATATTGAAATTATTTGTCGTTTGAACTTGCAAAGATAGCAAAAAATTCTGATTACTGCCCAAAGAAGGACATAAAATAGTATTACTGCGAGCAAATTGGGTTGCCATTCGATGGTTGACCATTGCATGGATGCCACAAATCCGGTGGTGACGTTCATGGCAGATACCAGCCATACGAGGATGCCGGTCACCAGATTCTGGACACCTTGCAGCGGCCATAGCATCCACCAGAAGATGGACATCGTCATTATCAGAGGTGTGAGGATGCTGATGACGAGATTCGTGAAGACGGACAGCAGTGGTATCTGATGGAAGTAATATGCTACGAGAGGTGCGGTGAACAACGTGCAGGAAATGGTTATGACGATTATTCCCAGGACCTTTGGCAGAATGCCCTTCCATTTGCTGTCCGTGAAGGACTTGCCCGACAGGCTGTCGCATACAGGCTTGCCGATGATTATGATTCCGAGGATTGACATGAATGACAGTTCAAACCCGATGTCGAACACCTGCAGCGGATTGATGCACAGCATGACGATGGCCGCGAATGCCAGTGAGTTGAGCGAGAAACTCTCCTGATAGAATATCTTCGACAGGATCATGATGCTGCACATGATGGTAGCTCTCGTCAGCGAAGGTGACATGCCCGTGATGAGCGCAAAGAGCCAGAGACAAGCCAGGATGATGACACTCGAAATCCATCTCCATCGTCTCGTCACTATCTTTCCGAATAAGAGCAGTTCCAGGATGGCATAGATGAGAGTGAGATGATAGCCTGAAAGGGCGAGGATGTGACTGATGCCGGCTCTCGAATACTGCCTGCGGAGTTCGGGAGTGAGGTCCTGCTTGTTGCCGATGGTCATTGCCTCGATGATGGCACCCTCTTCGCCTGTTATCCCTCGTGAATGGTAGAGGGCGGACAGGCGTTCCTGCATTCCGTAATAGAATGGCAGAGATGATTTGTCGTCGGATTTCTCCGACTTGTCCACGAACGCAGTGGCGGAAATGCCTGAATAGAAAAGGTACCTGCGATATGACATGTATGCCGTGTCGGGGAGGTCGTAGATGCAGGTGGGTGATACGGAATTAGCATGGAGCGTGCAGTAGTCGCCAAGGTGGAGTGGCGGGAGGGAGTCTTGGCTTCCTGCCTTCCTGACGTATGCAAGCAAGGTCGCTCCTTTGTCAGTCCTGACCTTGACTGCCCATGTCTTCGGCTTTTCCTGAGGTGTGGATATGACTTGCCCGGAGATTGCTCTGGATGATTCGTGGATGGAGTGACGGACCATCTCGTATTTATGGGTGAACAGGGTGAATCCAAGCAGGAAGGTGAATATGCACGACATGGTGAGAAATGCCAGGGGTGTGGCTTTCCTGCATAGGACGACCATGCCTGCAACCGACAGTGCCATTGCGGCAAGCAGGAGGATGTAATTCCAGTGGTAGAGATTGATGATGCTGTCGGCCGTGAGCATTCCCACGATGAGGGAGATGCCGACGAAGCACAGCGGAGAAAAAGTCCTTTCCTTCAATTTCAGAGAGCTTTCAGTTCGTTTATCCTCTCGTGTGGATTTTCTGCACCGAAGACATAACTTCCTGCAACCAGACAGTCAACACCGGCCTCTGCTGCCTTGACACTGGTGCTGGCGTTGACACCGCCGTCAATCTGGATGATAGGACTTGCACCTGATTCGCGGATCATGTTCCTGAGTTCGCGAATCTTGTCGTATGAACTCTCGATGAACTTCTGTCCACCGTAGCCAGGCTCTACCGTCATGATGAGAATCATGTCGACCTTGTCCAGGATGTCTTTCAGCACGCTGTTAGGCGTTCCAGGCTTGATGCTCACTCCAACCTTCATTCCGGCAGCCCTGATGCCGCTTATCACCTCGTGGATGTCCTCGCAGGCCTCGTAGTGGACGGTCATCATGTAGGTCCCCAGCTTTGCCAGCCGTTCCGTGTATTTCTCTGGGTGGACAATCATAAGATGCACATCCATAGGCTTTTCACATATAGGTGCAATACAGTCGAGAACAGAGAAGCCGAAACTCATGTTAGGCACGAACACGCCGTCCATGATGTCAAGATGCAACCAGTCAGCATTACTGTCGTTAATCATCTTTATTTCCTTGTCAAGATGACAGAAATCCGCAGCCAGGAGTGATGGAGAGACTTTCATTGATCTGTTTTTTCAAAATTACAGTGCAAAGTTACAAAATATTTTGTTCTACACCAAATATTTTCCAAACTTTTTTTGAAAAAATCGGATCAAGACACCCATCATTGCCCGATTGGAAAGTGGTCAGCATGCCTGTCTGCTCCTGAGAGGCGATTATCATCTCCCTGAGACAAGGCTCAATCTTACCTTAAATCCAACATAAATCGGGGTATAAATCAAATACATGCAAACTTACGAAAGTTAAGTTCACTTAATCTGTCTTCACACATTGTCTATTTTTTTAAGGTGTTGATTTAATCTTGTCTCGGCGGCACTCGGGATAGCAATCAAAC
>CALELI010000201.1 GCA_937902455.1 uncultured Prevotellaceae bacterium
GTTTGATTGCTATCCCGAGTGCCGCCGAGACAAGATTAAATCAACACCTTAAAAACATATACAATGCGTGAAGACAACTTATGCCAGCATAGTTCTGCATCCGGTTCGTTGAAAATTGTTCAAAATTGTTCAGATAATTGTTTTGCAGACTTCTACAGGAAGTTGCTGGGGAATGATGTCAGGCTTTTTCAAGTTCACTTGAGGGAAAGACTGAAATCAGAGACAGCAAATCATGAAATGATTGCAAAACCGACAATTGTTCTTCTAAAACAAAATCGGAACTCCGAGCTACGCTCGCCTGAACTCCATAAAGAATAAAAAATGTGTGAAGAATTATGAATTATGAATTAAATTATGAAAGTACTTTTAATCAATGGTAGCCCACGCAAGGAGGGCAACACAAACACAGCTTTGACCGAAGTTGCACGTCAACTGGCAAAGCACGAGATAGACAGCGAAATAGTATGGGTAGGCAACAAGGCCGTACGTGGCTGCATTGCCTGCGGACAATGCAAGACAACTGGTGACAAGCGTTGTGTCTTTGGCGACCAGGATATCTGCAACGAAGTGATTGCCAAGATGGGCGAATCCGATGCCATTATCGTCGGAGCACCCGTCTATTACGGTCAGCCAGCCTCACAGGCATTAGCCATTCAGCAGAGGATGCTCTATGCCGGAGGAGCCAATTTCCAGGGAAAGCCGGCAGCAGCAGTATGTGTCTGCCGTCGTGGTGGAGCCACAGCTGCATTCCAGACCCTGCAGATGCCATTCCAGATGTGTAACATGCCACTTGTTGGCTCACAGTACTGGAATATCGCCTATGGGCGTGAGGAAGGTCAGGCAGGACAAGACATCGAAGGAATACAGACCATGCGCACACTTGCCAACAACATGGCATGGTTACTGAAGAAGCTCCACGGCCTCCCTACCACCGACGCCCCCGAGCGCGAACCGTGGACCCCGATGCACTTCATCCGATAAATCGCCCAACCGCCCACTATTGCGGGCGAACTATATCGACAGTTGCATGTTGGGCAATATCTGTTCAATCATTGCATGAGGAACTTCACACTCTCTGGCAATCTTATACCAGCTGGCACATGCATGGCACACTTCGTCAATAATCTGTGAAGCGCTACGGATGTTGTTGCGTGCAGCGAGTTCCAGCAAGTCGGTACGGGTTATGCCGTCAGACTTGCCGTTGACTGACATCTGATGTGCCGAAGTCCATGAACCGTCAGGGTTATAGGCATAGCCCATATCATAGGCTGGCGACAAGCGCCATTTGCCGTGGTTGTCCATCAGGAAGGATATGTTCTTTGTATGGTCATCATGATTTCTCACTACGACATTAAACACCACCCTGCGATACATCTCCTGCGCCTCCTGATATGAAAGGTGCAATCCCCGCATCACATTGAATGCCTGTTCGTAGGAATAGGCTCGCAGCAATCGGTAATCGTAATGGGCAATTCCACAGAGTGTCTGCATGTGTATCTTCTCGCCACCGACACGGTCGAA
>CALELI010000202.1 GCA_937902455.1 uncultured Prevotellaceae bacterium
AGATGCAAAGAAAAAGCCAAAAGCATCAAAATAGCAATAACACCCATAGTTTGTTTGTTTTTTTGCGGGGAATTAATAGAGCACCCCTTAAACCTTTATACCAATTCTATGTCATAATTAGTATGAACAGTAACTCATTTATATATATTTTTGGCTGTATAGCCATTTCGCTGATGATTGGCGGATGTAAGAACAACCAGCCATCTGTTGCAGAGGACAATATCACAGAAGAACCTGCCTCACCGTCATTCAGTGCCGACAGCGCATATAATTATGTTGCAGCACAATGCAATTTCGGACCACGTACCATGAACTCCGAAGCTCATGAGAAATGTGCTGAATGGCTTGTTGGAAAATTCCGTCAGTTCGGTGCAAATGTGACAGTACAGGAAGCCCCATCCAAGCTATATGACAGTACACCTATTAATATAAAGAATATAATAGCTGTGTTCAATGACTCATGTGAAGGCAGAATTCAGATTTCCTCTCACTGGGACAGCCGTCCGTGGGCAGACAACGACAATGACGAGAATTATCACAACACTCCTATTGACGGTGCCAACGATGGTGCCAGTGGTGTTGGAATACTCATAGAACTGGCACGGCAGATTCAGTTGAAGAATCCCGGTATTGGCATAGAACTCGTATGCTGGGATGCCGAAGATGCAGGCAGTCACGGTATTGATGCCACTAATTCATGGTGTATAGGCTCACAGTATTGGGCAGCCAACCACACAGTCGACGGTTTCAGATATGTCTATGGCATACTCCTCGACATGGTTGGTGGCAAGAATACTTATTTCAGGAAGGAAAGTGCATCTATGTATTATGCCCCTACGATTGTCGACAAGGTATGGTCAACAGCTCAGAGACTGGGTTATGGCAAGTATTTCCTCAACGAAGATGGAGGAAGCATAACCGACGACCACATACAGGTGAACAAGTCAGGCATTCCTTGCATCGACATCATAGGCAGTAATGCTAATGGAAGTGGATTTCCCGACACCTGGCACACAATGGACGACAACATAAAGAATATCGACAAGGATGTGCTGAAAGCTGTCGGACAGACTCTCATGGAAATTATATATGAAAATTGAAAATTTTAGTTTAGGTGGGTTCTATAAATTCATTTCTTGCGATTTTGAGGTTTGTTCCGAGCAGATTGCTGTGCGGAAGGAAGGAGTGATGCGGGCATCATGACTGACTGACAAGCAGCAAGATGCCGAAACAAAACCAAAAGGGCTGAAAAGAACGATATCACCCATATTTGAAAAATTATTACTTATTCGGTGAATTTATAGAACCCACCTTTAGAGTTTAGAGTTGATAGAATAAAGAAAGGTAACAGCTAATGGCTAAATTATGAATATATGAAACAACTGGTACTTATGTTTTTAGGATGTGCTATATATGTGAACATAATGGCACAGAACGAGAATGAAAAAGTGAAGATAACATTTGATGGCAAGAATGTAAAGATTGAAAATCCAGTAAAGGAAATCACCATCAGGAACAATGATGGGCATGTCGACATTCAGAATCCCATTACCGACCGTGAAATTGACTTCAACCTTAAAGGCAGGAGCGATGACGGAAGCATCACATATCACGGATCATACAAGACTACATTCAAGCTGAAAGGACTCGACCTGAAGACAAGCAAAGGTTCTGTTCTCGACATCCTGTGTGGAAAACGCATAAAGATAAAACTCGACGATGCAAGTGTGAACAGTCTCGCTGACAGCAACGACACCATTCACAGTGGGTGTATCCATGCCAAGGGCCACATTGAAATGACTGGCGACGGCACTCTCAATATCACTGCCAGCAAAGGTGCTGGAATTAAGGTAAAGGAGTATTTCCAGCTGAAGAGTGGAAAACTGAATATCAATGCTGTTGGTGATGGTTGCAAAGGCATCAGATGTGCCGAGGATGTAATCATCGACGGCGGGGAACTCAATATAGTCACATCCGGAAAATATCTCTCTGAGACTCGTCCCAACTTCATGGGCATGGGTGGCGATATTCCTGACTTCGGTGGAATGATGGGAGATTTCAGGCCCGACAGCACCATGATGGGAGGGTTTCCTGGATTCCCTGGAGGCGGTTTCCCCGACTTCGGAGGGATGATGGGAGGGTTCAGGCCCGACAGCACCATGATGGGAGGATTCCCTGGATTCCCTGGAGGTGATTTCCCAGGACCTCCTGGAGGCGGTTTTCCTGACTTTGGTGGGATGATGGGTGGACCTGGAAACGGAGGTGGACGACATTTCTATGAAGGAACAGCCAAAGCCATCAAGGCACTCGGAACTGTGACTATCAATGGTGGAAACATCACCCTGCGTACTTCCACTGGAGGTGCCGAAGGTCTTGAAGGAAAGAAAGGAATTACGGTCAATGGTGGAGTTCTCGACATAAAGACCCACGACGATGCCATCAGCTCAAACGGAAAGATTGTCATCAACGGTGGCAAGACTACTGCATGGAGCATGAAGAACGATGCTGTCGATTCCAATTTCAGAGGCGAAGGTGCCATTACCATAACAGGCGGAGAAATCTACGCCCTCTCCCAGTTAGGAGCTCCCGACGAAGGACTCGACTGCGACTTCTCGCCTATGATCATGACTGGAGGAACCGTATTCAGTATGGGAGGATCCATGGGACCTCATGTCACTGCACCCAGGAAAACCGATGAATGCCCTTCATTCTTGGTGATGCAGGGAACCGACCTTCCTGAGGGAAAGACACTGAATGTCGTCGGCGAAAACGGAAAAAGTGTTTTCTCATATAGAATTCCTTTCGACATGAAACAGAGCTATGGAGTCGTTTCGTGCCCTCAGATGAAAAAAAATAGCTCCTACAAAATAGAAATAAGATAAAAAATGACTATATTTGCAAAAAATATAATCATTATGAGAAAATATATTTTGTTCAGATTATTCATAGCTACGGCAATAATCTTGTTTTCAATGCCTTCAATGGCACAGAAGACATTTGGCTATCTCAGTTACTCCGAAGTACTGAAATCTACTCCGCAATATAAGGAAATCGAAAATCAAGTACAGTCACTGAAAGACGAATATCAGAAGGAGATGACTCGTGCAGAACAGAATTTCAGCAAGCAGTTTGCAGAGTATATCGACGGACAGAAGAACTTTTCCGACAATATCATGATGAAGCGCCAGAAGGAACTTCAGCAGCTTATGGAACAGAGCCTGCAGTTCAAGGAGGAAGCAAGGAATCTCATTGAGAAGGCAAGGAAAGAACTCATGCAGCCACTCTATGACAGACTCAATGCTGCCATCAGTAAGGTTGGTACGGAAAAGGGATTCGACTATATCCTTAATACTGACGGCAACAGCTATCCCTTCATAAATCCAGAAAAGGGAGAAGACATAACAGCTGCCGTCAAGGCACTTCTCTGATGAATTCTATTGGTGTCTTTGATTCCGGGTATGGAGGACTTACCGTATTGAGGAACATACTTGAAAGTATGCCTCAGTATGACTATGTCTATCTCGGCGACAATGCCCGTGCACCCTATGGTACAAAGGATTTCAACACCGTATATGAATATACCCTACAGGCTGTGAGGAAACTCTTCGGCATGGGATGCCCACTCATCATCCTTGCCTGCAACACGGCCTCTGCAAAGGCACTCAGGACCATACAGCAGCATTACATTGCCAACGAATGTCCCGGCAACAGGGTCCTTGGAGTAATCCGTCCTACTGCCGAGATAATCGGACAGTTCACCCATACGGGCCACATAGGAATATTCGCCACCCCGGGAACGATAAAGTCAGAATCCTACAAGCTCGAGATAGAGAAGTTCTATCCTCATTGTGTCGTCACCGGACTTGCCTGTCCTGAATGGGTTCCACTTGTTGAGAGTGGAAAATACAATAGTCCGGAGGCAGACGAAAAGATAAGCGTTCAGATAGACCATCTGCTCAGTATCGACAAGGACATCGACACCATCATTCTCGGATGCACCCACTATCCTTTCCTCTATGATAAGATAAGAAGATTCTGTCCCGACCATATCCGTCTCATCTCGCAGGGAGAATACATCGCAGAAAGCCTGAAAGACTATCTCTCCCGCCACGCTGACATGGAGAAGAGAATCTCGAAAGGCTCCACCTGCACGTACTTCACTACCGATTCAGCCGACAAGGTCAGTCAGAAGGCATCAGTATTTCTCAACGATAATATAAAATTCAATACAATAGATTTATGAAAAAGAACAACATCGCACTCGACATTTTCATTGTCATTCTACTCTATTTTATAATTCAGATTTTCTGCTCGCTTGCAATAGGAGGCATTGACATTGCCTTCAATCTGGATCAGTTGACGGAATTCATTAAGGATGAGATAAATGAAAACGATGTCATGACATTCGTCAGGAACCGGCTCAACAACCTGCTCGGAACAATACTCGTGGTTTCGTCCTTCCTTTCCGTTTTTGCCATTGCACTCCTGAAAAAAGTCAATCTTCGCCATGAGTTTTCCTTCAATGACTGCAAGTGGAAGTACGCACCGTACGTATTCCTTGCCTTTGTCATCGGTACGTTCGCATGCAACATACTCGAGGAAAACCTCAATCTCCCAAATCTCATTCAGGACCAGCTCGTCGACATGAGCCACGACATTCTCGGAATACTGGCAGTAGCCGTAATAGGCCCTGTTGCCGAGGAAGTGATATTCCGTGGAGCCATCTGCGGAGGAATGCTACGTGCTGGATGCAAGCCCTGGACGGCAATATTAGTGTCGGCAGTCATATTCGGACTGTTACACTTGAATCCAGCTCAAATTCCTTTTGCTGCCGCACTTGGAGTGATGTTTGCAATCATTTACTATAAGACCGACAGTATCATTCCTTCAACCATACTTCATATCATCAACAACTCCTTTGCATGCTACATGATGATAAAATATGCCGACCAGCCCGACATCACATTCACCGAAATGCTGGGACAGACCACAGCCATCATCATCATGATAGCCGGACTGGCAATCTCCGTACTCATGTACATTAAATACTGGAAGACAAGATGAAGATAGCAGTCTACTGTTCATCCTCCGACAATCTCGATCCCCTCTATTACCAGCAGGCAGAGGAACTGGGAAAGTGGATAGGCAGCTGCAATTACACACTCGTCTATGGTGGTGCCAGCTGCGGACTCATGGAAGCCGTCGCAAAGGGAGTTAAAAAGGGAGGAAAGGGAAATATCGTCGGAATTGTCCCACATATCCTCGCCGACAGGAACCTCGTCAGCAGTCTTCCCGACACCATCATCTGGTGCAACGACCTCACCGAGCGCAAGCAGATAATGATGCAGGAAAGCGACATCTTCATAGCCATGCCCGGAAGCATAGGAACCCTCGATGAGGCTTTCTCCGTCATGGCACAGCACATAATAGGAATCGACAGGAAGATGGTCATATTCTGGAACATCAACGGATTCTGGAATCAGCTCTTTGACTTCTTCGAGTCCATAAAGCCAACAGGAGTAGTCAACAAGTCCATTGAAGCACTCTATCACAGAGCCAACACCCTCGAGGAGATAATATCATTTTTAGTTTAGAGTTGATAGTTTAGAGAAGGCTAACAGCTAATGGCATTAAATAATGAAAAATGAAAAATATTTACGGAATAATTCGCGGATAATTTACGGGCATTCGCGTTAAAGAAATAAGCGCCTTGGGCGCAATTGACCTCCGTCGCAGAGAGGGTCTGCTCCCCAAAATGCCGCCTTAGTG
>CALELI010000203.1 GCA_937902455.1 uncultured Prevotellaceae bacterium
CTTCGTCGGGCTCCAGGCGTACGGCAGCCAGCAGGGCAAGGTCACCTGTCCCTGTTGCCACGTCAAGGATGCGGCTTGGCCAGGCTCCTCCCATCTCGAGGTAGTCGATGACATACTGGCGCCAGTGTGAGTCCACTCCGAGCGACATGTTGTGGTTGAGGTCATCGTAGCCAGAGGCGATGTTGTCGAACATCTCTTCAATCTGATCCCTCTTCGATTTCTCGCTCTGGTCTTTGTAAGGCTTTACTTCTTCTATCTTCATAGTCTTCGTAGGCGTTGACAATTCGTGTTACCAACTTGTGTCGGACGATGTCCTTGTCGTTCATCTGCACGAAACTGATTCCTTTCACGTCCTTCAGCACCTCCATGGCTTCCAGGAGCCCCGAGCGTACGTGGCGCGGAAGGTCTATCTGGGTGACGTCGCCCGTGATTATCATCTTCGTGTTGTTGCCCATACGGGTGAGGAACATCTTTATCTGCTGTGTCGTCGTGTTCTGTGCTTCGTCGAGGATGACCACGGCATCGTTGAGAGTCCTGCCTCGCATGAATGCAAGCGGAGCAATCTGTATGGTCTGGAGCACCATGTACTCCTGCAGTTTCTGGGCAGGTATCATGTCCTGCAGGGCATCGTAGAGAGGTTGCAGGTAAGGGTCGATTTTCTCCTTCATGTCGCCAGGCAGGAATCCCAGTTTCTCTCCTGCCTCCACTGCCGGACGCGAGAGGATGATTCTCCGCACCTCCTTGTTCTTCAGTGCCCGTACGGCGAGGGCGATGCTCGTGTAGGTCTTTCCCGTACCGGCAGGACCGATGGCGAAGAGCATGTCGTTCGTCTTGTAGTCCTCGATGAGGCGTTTCTGGTTCTCGCTCCTTGCTGAGATAGGCTTGCCCGTCACACTGTAGCACACCACGTCGGAGTTGTCGGCATGGTCGTTGTGGATGTCCTTGCCCTTCACGATGTCGAGGATGACCTCCTCGCTCAGGCTGTTGTACTTTGAGCAGTGAGCCTGCAGCTTCTGGATGTTGTCCTCGAAACTGCACATCTCCTCCTCGTCGCCGAAGACCTTCATGATGTTCCCGCGTGCCACAATCCTCAGTTTCGGGTACAGGGCCTTTATCATCTGAAGGTGTATGTTGTTGACCCCATAAAAAGTAAGGAGGTCAATGTCGTCAAGAGTTATTATTTTTTCAATCATTGTGCAAATGTAGCAAAAGTTGCCGTATCAGCAAAATAAATGTGCATAAAATGTGAGTTACGACGGCTTAAATCAATTAACAGATAATAATGAAAAATAAACAATGAGGAAAGAAGAGTAAAATGCGAAATGCCCGATGGAAGTCGCAAAAAATTTCATTATTCATTCTTCATTATTCATTTTTTTACTATCTATCGCTCGCTTCGCTCCCGCAAGATACTCTCGCTCGAAAATAAAAATAAATGCTGATTTATTTTGTATTTCGCTCGCTAAATCGTATCTTTAACTTGCTGTTTTAGATACTCACGCTCGGAAAAACTCAAATAAATTTGGTTTTTCGCTCGCTAAATCGTATCTTTGCAAAAGATATTTGTATTATGAAAATTGATTGTTTCATCCCTTATTCCGGGGTAGAGGAGACGAGAGCGAATGTGGCGCAGTTCAGGAACTGTGGGTGTGTGGGGAATATATTCCTGCTGGCGAACGATGTGAGCGTGCCACAGATGGAGGGCTGCAGCCTGCTGTTTGTGGACAGTCTGGAGAGTAGCAGCACTTACAGGCAGATTGCCACTGTCGCCAGGTCGCCTTATATTATATTGTATACGAAGACTTCGCCGGTAAGGCTCGGGTACAGGGCGCTGGAGAGGATGACAGGTGTGGCTGAGAGTACTGGCGCAGGAATGATATACTCCGACCACTATGCCGTGAAGAACGGGGAACTGACGAAGGTGCCGGTCATTCCGTTCCAGTCGGGAAGTGTGAGGAACGACTTCGACTTCGGTGCGCTGAAGTTCTACGACACGCAGTGCGTGAAGCAGTATGCCGAGGAATGCAAGGACAGCAGGTTCGCGAGTGCTGGAAACTATGAGCTGAACCTCTGTGTGCTCCGTCAGCGACCGGACGGAGTGGTTGCCCTGAAGGAATTTCTCTACACGGAAGAGGAGTCGGACCTGAGGAAGAGTGGGGAGAAGCAGTTCGACTATGTAGACCCGCGCAACCAGAATGTACAGCTGGAGATGGAACAGGTGTGCACGGACCATCTCAGGAAGATAGGTGCGTACATCGACATGAACACGGTGTCGGACGTCCCGCTCGAGAACGGTGACTTCAAGAATGAGGTGTCGGTGGTGATTCCGGTGAAGAACCGTGTGAAGACTATCGACGACGCAATCATATCGGCCCTGTCGCAGAAAACGACGTTTGCCTACAACATCATCGTGGTGGACAATCATTCCGATGACGGCACTACGAGGGTCGTGGAGAAACTGGCGAACTCTGACCCGAGGGTAATCCATATCATACCCGAAGAGACCGACCTGGGCATCGGAGGCTGCTGGAACAAGGCCATCAACGACTCGCGGTGCGGACGATTCGCCGTACAGCTCGACAGCGACGACCTCTATGCGAGGGAGGACACACTGCAGATGATTGTCGACAAGTTCTACGAGGAACGGTGCGCCATGGTGATAGGGTCGTACAGGATGTGTGACTTCCACCTGAAGACACTCCCCCCTGGAATCATCGACCACAAGGAATGGACGGAGAAGAACGGACGCAACAATGCCCTCCGTGTGAACGGACTGGGCGCTCCAAGGGCTTTCTATACTCCGCTGCTACGGAAGATAGGCTTCCCGAACACCTGCTACGGCGAGGACTATGCCCTGGGACTGGCCTTCTCGCGCCAGTTCAGGATAGGAAGGATATTCGACGAACTCTATCTCTGCCGCAGATGGGACGGAAACAGCGATGCCGCCCTGAGCGTGGAGAAAGTGAATGCAAACAACTACTATAAGGACCAGTTGCGCACAGCCGAGATAAAGGCCCGCCGGCGACTCAACGAACACTGGAGACAGCATGGCACTCAGGAAGATGCCGACCAGCTCTTCTCGGAACAGGTGAGAGAATGGGCAGATGCCGCAGTGAGGTATCGCCAGCTGGAGAACGTAGAGAGGCGTGAGTGCGAAGTGGACGGCAGGCACCTGACAATCCAGTTCAACAGTGCGCGGATAGTATCGACTGGTGCGAAGATTGACGGCAATGCCATAGGCCGCAGGAACTGTTTCCTCTGCGAACAGAACCTGCCGGACGAACAGAGAGACCTGGTGCTGAACGAGAGGTTCCATCTACTGGTCAATCCGTTCCCTATACTGCCGAAACATTTCACCATACCAATGCGCCAGCACAGGCCTCAGGCAATCCTCGACAACTTCAGGGACATGATGGACATCGTGGATGTGCTGCACGACGAGATGGTGTTCTACAACGGTCCGCTCTGTGGCGCTTCTGCTCCTGACCACATGCATTTCCAGGCAGGAAGCAGGGATGTGGTGCCTCTGATTGCAGAATGCGGGAAACAGAAGCACGAATACGGAGTGACGGAACTCGACTGGTTCTGCCGTGCACTGATGATAAGGACAGATTCTGCCGACAAGGCCTGTGACCTGTTCAGGAAAATATACGACGGTCTGGAAGTACCAAAGGGCCAGACGGAGCCGATGATGAATGTGGTTGCCTGGAAGGACGGCGATGATTTCGTGTGCGTGGTCATTCCTCGCAGGAAGCATCGTCCAGACTGCTATTCGGCAGAAGGAAACGGACAGATGCTGATCAGTCCTGGTGCGCTCGACATGTGCGGACTGATTATCACTCCTCGCGAGGAGGATTTCAGACGGATATCAAGGGAACAGGTTGCAGCCATCATAAAGGAATGCGGTGAGTGATGAAGGGTGATGTCAGTGTGGGAATAGTGAAGGGAAGTGACCTTAAGCTGATGTTTAAGGCTCACTATGAGGCAGGAGGAGTTCCCGTCACTGGCAGTCAGACGGTAAGATTCCATGAAGGCATGGTGTGCTGGAATGGAAGGCTTGTGGACGAATTGCTGTTCGCGCCTCGGGAAGAAGGGGCGACTTTCTCGATAGAGGACGTGACCATAGGCATAGACTTCCACTGGGAACGGAAGGAACGTCAGGAGTTTCGTGGAAGCCTGAAGATATGTGTGGAGGACGGAATGCTCAGGGCTGTCAATATCCTTCCGGTGGAGGAATATCTCGCGAGCGTGATATCATCAGAGATGAGTGCCACGTCCTCGCCGGAATTCCTGAAAGCCCATGCGGTGATAGCCCGTAGCTGGCTGCTGTCGCAGAAGGATGTCCACAAGGGATTCGACGTCTGTGCCGATGACCATTGCCAGAGGTATCAGGGGATATCAAGAATCTCCACTCCGGCAGTGACGCGAGCCGTTGAGGAAACGCGGGGAGAGGTGCTGTGGCATGACGGACAGATATGTGATGCCAGATACTCGAAATGCTGCGGAGGTGCACTTGAAGAGTTTGAGACTTGCTGGGAGGATGTACACCATCCGTATCTTACGGGGAAACGTGACTCGCTGACAAAGGAGGCTTTCCCTGACCTGACAAAGGAAGACGTGGCAAGAGACTGGATACTCTCATCACCTGCTTCCTTCTGCAATACGGAATACGGGGATGTGCTGTCGCAGATCCTGAATGGCTACGATCAGGAGACGAATGACTTCTTCCGCTGGGCGGTGGAGTATTCACAGGACGAACTGACGGCGCTCGTAGGCAGAAGACTTGGCGACGACCTGGGAGAAGTGCTCGGACTGATTCCGCTCAGGAGAGGCAGGTCGGGCAGGATATGCGAACTGAAGATTGTAGGCTCGAAGAAGTCGGTGGTGATAGGCAAGGAACTGGCAATAAGACGTGCCTTGTCGGAAAGCCATCTGAAATCATCGGCATTCGTTGCTGACTTCGACGAGCATTCGCGAACCTTCACCCTTCGCGGAGCCGGATGGGGCCACGGAGTAGGGCTCTGCCAGATTGGTGCTGCCGTAATGGGCGCAAAAGGATACAAGTATAACGAAATACTGGGTCATTACTACCCAGATACAGAAATAAGGAAGATATATGACTAAGGAACGAAACCCGTGGATGTGGATACCGACACTGTACTTTGCAGAGGGACTGCCGTATTTTATAGTGAATGTAATCTCTGTGACTATGTTTAAGAGAATGGGAATGAGTAATGGCGACCTTGCCTTGTACACCAGCCTGCTCTATCTGCCGTGGACAATCAAGCCGCTGTGGAGCCCGTTTGTCGACATAATACGAAGCAAGAGATGGTGGATCCTGACCATGCAATTCCTGATGACGGCTGCCATACTGGCTGTTGCCTTCACCCTGCCGCATCCGACGACATCGGAGATTGCCGCGGGCAACATCAGTGTATCGCCATTCATGATTACCCTGATAATCTTCTACATAACGGCATTTGCATCTGCTACACACGACATTGCTGCTGACGGCTACTACATGCTGGAACTGGATAAGTACAGGCAGTCGCTCTTTGTAGGACTCCGCAATACGTTTTACAGGATAGGGTCAGTATTCGGTCAGGGAGTAATCGTAGTCATTGCCGGCATACTCGAAACGACTTTTGACGATATTCCTAAGGCTTGGTCTGTGACATTGCTTATCAGTGCCATTATATTCGGTGCCATAAGTCTTTACCATTCTTTTTTCCTGCCTCGTCCTGAGGAGGACACGACACGTGGGAGGAAGACGGCTTCAGAGGTATTCACTGACTTCGGAAAGACGTTCGCTACTTTCTTCTGCAAGAAGGGGGTGTGGCTGGCAATCATCTTTATGCTCCTGTACCGTCTTCCTGAAGCATTCTCGGTAAAGATGCTCACTCCGTTCATGCTTGATCCTATAGAGAAGGGAGGCCTCGGGATGACCACAACTCAGTCAGGACTTGTATATGGTACCATTGGGGTAATCGCACTCCTGATTGGAGGTATTCTCGGAGGGGTATATGCTGCGAAGAAAGGGCTGCGGAAATCACTCTGGCCAATGGCGATGAGTCTTGCCCTCCCATGTTCGGTATATCTGTATATGGCAATTGTGCAGCCAGAGTCAATCTGGCAGGTCTATGCCTGTGTGGCATTCGACCAGCTCGGCTACGGATTCGGATTCACTGCCTACATGCTTTACATGATGCATTTCGCTGACGGCGAGTTTAAGACGAGCCACTATGCCATCTGTACTGCCTTCATGGCTCTCAGCATGATGATTCCGGGAATGTTTGCAGGATACCTGCAGGAATGGCTGGGGTATGTCGATTTCTTCTGGATGGTAATGATCTGCTGTCTGGCAACGGTTGTAGTGACGCTGGCGGTAAGGAAGGAAATATAGTTAACAGTTATCAGTTAACAGGACTCCGAGCTTGCTCGCCTGAACTTGTGAAGAAACAATAAATTATAAGTTAACAATGAAGAATGAATAATGAAAAATGAATAATGAAGGATAAGCGTAGTAGTAATTGGGGATATATTGTGAGGCTGGTGATGGTGTCGGTGATTGTCTGCTTGTGCGCCAGCTGTGGGGAAGACCGTACCTATGAGTACGAGGCACTGACTAACAAGAACCACTCCATGCAGGCGATGCTGCAGGACTGGTATCTGTGGGGCGAGAATATCAAGGAACTGGAATGGAAGGACTATTTCGGCGACGTGAATGCCTGTTTTGACAAATTTATCAAACAGGCACCAGTGACGGATACATGGTCGTACTGCTCAATAGACTCCATGAACAAGGACTATAACGAAAGGGGACTGTTCAATCATCTTGATTCATACGGAATTGATGCAGTTGCAATGGAAGACCCGACACGCCTGACCAACCAGACATTCGCACGTGTGATAACTGTCTATCCGAATTCACCGGCAGAGCAATGCGGGCTTCGCAGAGGTGACTTCATAGGCTATGTCGACGGTGCAAAGGTGACGACATCAAACATATCTAACCTGAGGAACGGCCCTGCCCGTCAGCTTGTAGTGAATCACCTGGCTTTCATAGGAGATTCGCTCTTCTGGATAGCCGTCGACACGATGTCGATGCAGGCATCATACAAGGTGGAAGATACTCAGGTCCCTGTGTCCCGGCTCTATTATCGCAACGGGGATTACGTGGCATACATGATGGTGAACCACCTCAATGCGCGGAATTTCATCAGCAGTCTCGAGGCTTTGGAACATGCGGATATCATGGTTCTCGACTTGCGACTCTGCAACGACGGCACTATTGAGAACGCACTCGCTCTTGTATCATGCCTCGTTCCTAAGGAGTGCTACTCCTCGGAATTCTGTCACACTGTCTGGAACGCGAATCATCAGGATTTGTGCCGGACTTACAATTACGACGCCTCTCTGGCACCATATAATGTCGGTCAGCGGAAACTGTTCGTGATTACGGGCAGATACACCAGAGGTGCATCAGAATGGCTGATCAATGGACTGCAGGCTACACTGGGCAAGGATGTGGTTGTCGTCGGAACAAATACAGCCGGCCAGAATGTGCAGCTCAAGTCTGTTCCGTCGGATTACGACTACACGCTGCATCCGGCAGTGGCCCTCGTTGCCAATGCTAATGGAGACAGTTCGTATGGCAATGGTGGCATCACGCCTGACTATGTAAAGGACGAATATCGCTATCATCCTCTTAACCAATATGGCAATTCGGACGAGACATTATTTAATTATATATTGAACAATTATGAGACATATTAAACTGTTGCTCGCTGGTTGTGGACTTGTACTGTCTGTCAGTGCAAGTGCTCAGGGCATTTCGCAGGAGATGCTGAGCAAGATGAAGACTGCCAACAAGATGACTGCTTCTGACAAGGCAATTCATAATGCCTTGGCGGCAAATAACATTGCAGACCTTGCACTGAACCAGAGTAACAAGGCCGAGCAGAGTACTTATTTCAGTAACAGTGTGCCGTCGAAGGGTATCACAGACCAGAAATCATCCGGCAGATGCTGGCTGTTCACAGGACTGAATGTCCTTCGCAGCAAGGTCATCAACAGGCAGAAACTCGAAGGACTGGAGTTCTCGCAGATTTACTGCTTCTTCTATGACCAGCTGGAGAAATCGAACCTGTTCCTCCAGGCAATAATCGACACGAAGGACAAACCTATGGATGACAAGACCGTAGAATGGTTGTTCAAGAACCCGATCAGTGACGGCGGAACCTATACAGGTGTGGCTGACCTTGTGATGAAGTATGGTCTTGTCCCTGCAGGAGTCATGCCTGAGACGTTCGCAAGTAACAACACAAGCAAGTTCACATCGTTCCTCAAGAAGAAACTCCGTGAGGATGCCCTGATTCTCAGGGAGGGCAAGGGTGACCTTCAGGCTCAGAAAGAACAGATGCTGAGCGAGATATACCACATGCTTCTCCTTGGATTCGGTGAACCACCAGCAGAATTCACCTGGGCGCCAAAGGATGCGCAGGGCAAATATCTCTATGCTCCAAAGAAGTACACTCCGAAGTCGTTCTATGAGGAGATGATTGGCGAGGAACTCAATGCCGACTATGTAATGCTGATGAACGATCCGACTCGCCCTTACTGGAAGACGTACGAGATAGAATATGACCGTCACCTCTATGACGGACATAACTGGAAATACCTCAATCTTCCTATCGAGGAAGTGAAGAAGGCTGCCATACTGAGCATCAAGGACAGTACGATGATGTACTTCTCCTGTGATGTGGCAAAGGAAATCGACAAGAATCGTGGTCTGCTCGACCTGAACAACTATGACTACGAATCAATCTTCGGCGTGAAATTCGGTATGGACAAACGCCAGAGAATCATATCGTTCGACAGCGGTTCATCGCATGCTATGACCTTGAAGGCTGTCGATCTTGACGAGAATGGCAGGCCTCTCAAGTGGGAGGTCGAGAACAGCTGGGGCAATACGGGATTTGGCGGTCATCTGATTATGACGGATGAATGGTTCAACGAGTATATGTTCCGTCTGGTAGTCAATAAGAAGTACCTGACCGACAAGGCCCTTAAGGCTGCAGAACAGAAACCGGTTATGTTACCATGCTACGACCCTATGTTCAGCATGGAGGAATAAAGGAATAGATAATCACAATCGTACGTCGTACATTGTAAAAAACATGATATTATGAAAATAGAAGAACGTTTTCTCAATTACGTGAAGTTCGACACTCAAAGTAGTGAGGAGTCGGAGAATTGTCCGAGCACAGCAAAGCAGATGGTATTCGCTGAATACTTGCGTGACGAATTGAAGGCTATCGGTCTTCAGGACGTCGAACTCGACGAACATGCATACCTCTATGCAACCCTTCCTTCCAATATCGACAAGGAAGTGCCAGTAGTAGGGTTCATCTCTCACATGGACACAAGTCCTGACTGCAGTGGTGCAGATATCAAGCCACGTATAGTCAGGAACTATGACGGAAATGATATCGTGCTCAGCGAGGGTATCGTAAGCTCTCCTTCAAAGTTCCCGGAACTCAAGGACCATGTCGGTGAAGACATCATCGTGACAGATGGTCACACACTCCTTGGCGCAGACGACAAGGCTGGCATAGCTGAAATCGTACAGGCTATGGTCTATCTTATGGAACACCCTGAAATCAAGCATGGCAAGGTACGTGTAGGCTTCAATCCTGATGAGGAAATCGGTATGGGCGCACATCTCTTCGATGTCGAGAAATTCGGCTGCGACTTTGCCTATACGATGGACGGCAGTGAGGTAGGGGAGATTGAGTTCGAGAACTTCAATGCTGCAAGTGCAAAGATCCGCATCAACGGAGTCAGTGTGCATCCTGGATATTCCAAGGGCAAGATGATTAACGCAGGTCGTGTCACCACCGAACTCGTACAGATGCTTCCTCAGAATGAGACTCCTGAAACCACGGAAGGCTATGAAGGATTCTTCCACCTTACTGGCATACAAGGTAGTTGCGAAAATGCAAGTCTCTCGTTCATCATCCGTGACCATGACCGTCAGATCTTCGAACAGCGTAAGCAGAAGATGACAGAAGTAGTGGCTGCAGTCAACGAAAAATATGGTGAAGGTGTAGTGGAACTCGAGTTGAAGGACCAGTACTACAATATGCGCGAGAAGGTTGAACCAAAGATGTTCATCATTGATATTGCAAAGGAAGCAATTGACGAGGCCGGAATGGTTCCGAAGATTGTTGCAATCCGTGGAGGAACAGATGGCGCACAGCTATCGTTCAAAGGCTTGCCTTGCCCGAACCTCTTTGCCGGTGGAATTAATTTCCACGGTCCGTTCGAGTTCTGTCCGGTACAGTCGCTCGAAAAGGCAGAGAAGACGATAGTAAATATAATAAAGAAGG
>CALELI010000204.1 GCA_937902455.1 uncultured Prevotellaceae bacterium
CCCATAGTTCGTTAATTATTTATTTTTTGCGGGGAATTAATAGAACACCCCTATATATTTATTATGCAAAGTTATGAAATATTTGTGATTTATTTACTATCTTTGCAAAAATTAAGGTAATTATAACATTTATTATGGAAGAATTAAAACAAACCAGTTTGCCTGAGAATGCATTCAGGGAGCTGAAAGAGGGAGAAGCCTACGAACCGATAATGCCTGCAAGCAGGACTTTCAGGGAGGTTACCCCTTGGTCAATCGTGTGGGGATTAGTGATGGCAGTAATCTTCTCTGCTGCCACGGCATATCTTGGCCTGAAAGTCGGTCAGGTGTTCGAGGCTGCAATCCCAATCACAATCATCGCTATCGGTCTTTCCGGAGCGGCAAAGCGTAAGGACCCTCTTGGCGAGAATGTCATCATTCAGAGTATCGGAGCCTGTTCGGGAATGGTGGTGGCAGGAGCTATCTTCACCCTTCCTGCACTCTACATCCTCCAGTCGAAATACCCTGACATCACTGTGAATTTCTTCGAGGTGTTCATGGCATCCCTTCTTGGCGGAGTGCTTGGAATCCTCTTCCTCATACCTTTCAGGAAGTACTTCGTGAAGGACATGCACGGAAAATATCCTTTCCCTGAAGCCACAGCTTCCACTCAGGTCCTCATTTCAGGCGAGAAGAGCGGCAATCAGGCCAAACCGCTTCTCGTGGCAGGTATCATCGGCGGACTCTATGACTTTGCCGTAGCATCGTTCGGCGCATGGACGGAGAACTTCACCTCTCGTGTCACCGAGTTAGGTTGCACAATAGCCGATAAGACAAAACTGATGTTCTCAGTCAATACAGGAGCAGCACTGCTCGGTATGGGCTACATCGTAGGATTGAAATATGCTGCAATCATCTGTTTCGGTTCCGTACTCGTATGGTGGGTAATCGTACCTCTCATCGCAGTCATCTTCCCGGAACTGGAGGTCACAAGCGGGGTCCTTGCAGCAGATGCCTCTCCGGAACAGATATTCGCTTATGCAAAGAGCATCGGTATCGGAGGTATAGCCACAGCCGGAGTGATTGGCATCTTCAAGAGCTGGGGTGTGATTCGTGACGCCTTCAAACTGTTCGGACAGATTTTCGGCAAGTCGGGTCAGGCTACGAAGGTTGAGGCTTCAATCGAACGTACTCAGCGAGACCTCTCGATGAAGATTATCGTATTTGGAACTCTCCTTGCAATCGTGGCAACTACGATATTCTTCTTCATCGGTCCTATGGAGGGAAACCTCATCTTCACCATTGTGGGAATACTCATCGTTGCCGTCATCGCATTTCTCTTCACGACTGTTGCAGCCAATGCAATCGCTATCGTCGGTTCCAATCCGGTATCGGGAATGACTCTGATGACTCTCATCCTCTCAAGTATCATCATGATGCTCGTAGGGCTCAACGGCACTCACGGAATGGTGGCTGCACTCATCATGGGTGGAGTGGTCTGCACGGCACTCTCTTCTGCAGGGTCATTCATTACCGACCTCAAGATAGGCTACTGGCTTGGCAGCACACCTCGCTATCAGGAGACATGGAAATTCGTTGGCGTTCTCGTCAGTGCAGTCACGGTAGGTGGTGTGATCATGATTCTCAACAAGGCTTACGGGTTCACTCCTGATAACTCCGACGTGATGGCTGCCCCTCAGGCTCGTGCTATGGCGGCAGTCATAGAACCGCTCATGTCAGGACAGGGTGCTCCTTGGTTGCTTTACGGTATCGGAGCCGTGATAGCCCTTATCCTTAACTTCTGCAAGATTTCCCCTCTGGCATTTGCGCTCGGTATGTTCATCCCGCTCCAGCTCAACCTCCCTCTCATTGTGGGCGGACTGGTGAACTGGTATGTTTCAAAGCCTAAGACGGCTGGCGCAGGACCGAACACAGAGGCATCCGATAAGGGAACTCTGCTTGCAAGCGGATTCATTGCCGGTGGCGCTCTCATGGGAGTAGTAAGCGCAGCACTTCGTTTTGCAGGTTGCGATTTCGTATGCACGGAATGGCTCTCGTCCACTTGGGCTGAGACTCTTTCACTCGTGGCATATATTCTATTGATAATCTATTTTATCAAGGCATCGAAGAGATGAAAATAAGTTTTTTGAGGTGAAAATTGTGTGTTATCGGACACATGTGCTGTACAACACATCGGATGTTGCGAAAAAGACGTTAAATAGCCGTACCTTTGCAACATCCTAAAAACAATCTTTTTACCTTAAAAAAATTAATACTTATTGAGCAAAGGGATGTCGTGAGACATCCCTTTTACTTTTTCTCCCTTTCCCGTTCGCAGATCAGGCCTTCTGTGAAGGTTCAGTTTCCATTACTATATCAGGAATGTCGTGCTGGTAGAAATTGCACACATGGTTGTACGCATTCGCAGAACATTGGTTCGGCGAACGCTTATCCGTGTGCTGGAGAACTGTGCCGGAATCGGACTTGAACTGAGATTGTATCTAATTCATGCTGAGAGAGTATCGATCTTGAACTGATGCATGTTCTGAAAGATAACTATCTTCATGCCATAAGATAACTATCTTTCACCTGTAAGATAACTATCTTTCGCCCGTAAGATAACTATCTTTCAGAATGAGTCTCAGCTCGACTCCGATTTCGGCTCTGTTCAAACCCGATGAAACGATTGCACAAACTCGACTTCGTGCCCATTCTTTCTTGCCGTGATGTCCGTTCTTTCTTGCCGTGATGTCCGCTCTGACTTGCCGTTATGTTCTTTCGTTCTTTCCGTCATGTCTTTTCGTATTTGCCGTTATGCAGGTTCGGCTTTGTCATGACTTTCGTTGTCGTTATGTCTGGAATCCGTTCTGGGGTGGGGCGGTGTCTGATGAACTGGGAATGGACGGGTGTGGATTTGGCTGGAAGGATGGGATTTCGTCGAGATATTCGTGTTTTCGGGTTGTCTATTTCTTAAAAAATCATAAAAAACATACTCGGTGTTGTCTAAAAGTCGGATTTTGTTGTGTTTTGGTCTATAAGGGAATTGCTGTATGAGTTTTTTTGTGTAACTTCGCGTGAATTTTGAATATATTAATGTAATAAGGTATGAAGAAACTGTGTTTTTTTAGCGCATTAGTCCTTGCTCCTTGCTTTTTCGGAACGATGAAGGCACAGGAAGTACTGGATATTACGCTTGAGAAGGCGATTGAGATTGCTTTGGCAGAAAACCCTACTATCAGGGTGGCTGACAAGGACATCCAGTTGAAGAAGATTGCGGATACTGAAGCATGGCAGCAGTTGTTGCCTACCGTGTCGGTGAATGGTAGTATCCAGCACACGTTGAAGGCTGCAGTGATGAAGCTCAACGGCCAGGAGTTCCAGATGGGTAGAGACGGTGTGAACACCGCAGCATTGTCGGGTTCGCTGAACCTTCCGATTTTCGCTCCTGCTGTATATCAGAACATGAAACTCACAAAGGAGGATATTAAGCTTGCAGAGGAAAAGGCAAGAAGCAGCCGTCTGGACCTCGTGAACCAGGTGACAAAGGCATACTATTCTCTTCTCCTCTCTGAGGATGCCCTGAAAGTGATGACAGAGGCATACAATGTGAGCAAGGAGGCATACGATAATGTCAGTGCAAAGTTCAATGTGGGAAAGGTAAGTGAATATGACCAGCTGACTGCAGAGGTTCAGATGAGGACCATGAGTTCGAGCATGATTTCCGCAGAGGGTGGAGTGACTCTTGCAGAACTGCAGCTGAAGGTGCTGATGGGCATTACTGCTGATGTGAAACTCGTTCCTCAGGAGAAACTCCGTGACTATGAGTCGCAGCTGACAATGCTGAATGCTACTGCACAGGCTGACGAACTCCTGAACAATAGCGCACTGAGGCAGTTGGACCTGAACCAGTCACTGCTTGAGAGAAGCCTGAAGATTCAGAGGACCAGTTTCATGCCGACTCTCTCGCTTCAGCTTACGGGGCAGTACCAGTCGCTCTACAATGATGACTGGAATATCCCTAAGTACGACTGGTCGCCAAGTGCAAGTTTCACTATCAACCTGAACGTGCCTATCTTCACTGCGTCCAACTGGACAAAGCTGAAGAGTGCAAAGGTCAGGATTGCCCAGCTTCAGGACACAAGGGTGAACACGGAGCGTCAGCTTTCTATGGCGGCATCAAGCTACCGCAAGAACATGCAGACCTGTCTGGCAGAACTCGAGAGCGACCGTCAGGCTATCGAACAGGCAGACAAGGCCGTAAACATCTCCTCAAAGAGATATGAGGTGGGCCGCGGAACCGTGCTCGACATGAACCAGAGCCAGCTGGCACTCACTCAGGCTCAGCTTGCTTACGACCAGGCCGTTTACAACTTCCTGACAAACAGAGCTGACCTCGACCTTACGCTCGGCAAGGAGTAGACCCTACCCAACCTCCCCTTTGAAGGGGAGGAGAAAAAATGAAAAATGAATAATGAAAAACGAAAAAAATAAAGTATGAAAAAGATTAGTATTGTAATTATCGGACTTGGACTGATAATGCTTGCATCCTGCAAGGGCAACGAGAAGAAGGCAGTCCTCGCAGACGAGAAACCAAAGGTAAAGCTGACAAAGGTTACTGGTCAGGACATTCCTCAGACTGAAGTTTATTCAGGTACAGTGGAAAGTGACGTGAAGAACAACATCTCTCCGAATATGCAGGTGCGTATCCAGAAGATTTACTGTGATGTTGGCGATTATGTAAGAAGAGGACAGGTGGTTGTCGCTCTTGATGCTTCCAGCCAGCAGCAGATGAAGCTCCAGATTCAGAGTCAGATTACTCAGACCAAGAGTCAGCTTGCCCAGATGCAGAACCAGCAGGCTGAGTTCAACCGTACTGCCGAACTCTACAAGATTGGTGGTGCTTCGAAGAGTGAATATGATGCAGCACAGACTCAGCTCACTGTACAGCAGAATGCAGTAGCCGCTCAGGAAAGCCAGTTGAAGGTGCTCCAGACACAGCTCGCACAGCTGAATCAGAACACAAATCTCACAAGTCCTATCAGCGGAGTCGTTACAGCCAGAAACTATGATGACGGCGACATGTACAACGGTACTCCAGTCCTCACTATCGAACAGCTCAACCCTGTGAAGCTGAAAGTTAACATCAGCGAGTCGCACTTCAAGGACGTTGCAATCGGAATGCCTGTAAGAATCGACCTCGATGCATACGTAGGAGAGGAATTTGCAGGAAAGGTTTCTACGATCTATCCGACTATCGACCAGAACACTCATACATTCCCAGTTGAAATCACAGTGGTGAACAGTGACAATAAGGTCCGTCCAGGTATGTTCGGACGTGCAAGCATCGACTTCGGAACAGAATATCATGTGCTCGTTCCGGATATTGCTCTCGTAAAGCAGGTAGGTGCCGGCGACCGTTACGTGTATGTCTATAAGAACGGCAAGGTGTCTTACCAGAAGGTTGAACTTGGTCAGCACATCGGTGAAAGTTACGAGATAAAGAGTGGTGTGGAACCTGACGACCAGGTTGTCATTGCAGGTATGTCAAGGCTTGCTAATGGCAAGGAAGTGGAAGTGGTTAAGTAGTTAACGGTTACAGTTGACAATTGTGTGAAATAGTAAACATAAAAGATTCTTTATGAGTTTATATGAAGGGGCGGTGAAACGCCCGATTATGACAAGTCTGTGTTTTGCGGCAATCGTGATCCTTGGTCTCTTCTCTCTGCTGAAGCTGCCAATCGACCTCATGCCGGATATCGAGACAAACACGATCATGGTGCTGACATACTATAATGGTGCGTCGGCAGAAGATATTGAGAATAACGTAACGCGTCCACTTGAAAATACTCTGAATTCAGTGGAGCACCTGAAGCACGTCACCTCGAACTCAAGGGAGAATGTGTCGGTGCTGACTCTTGAATTCGAATTCGGCTATGACATTGACGACCTGACAAATAATGTCCGCGACAAACTCGACATGGTTGCCAATGCCCTCCCGACTGATGCCAACGACCCAATCCTTTTCAAGTTCTCTACAGACATGATTCCAATCATGCTCCTGAAGGCTACTGCAAAGGAAAGTCAGGGTGCGCTCTATAAAATCCTGGACGAGAATGTCGCCAATCCGCTGGCACGTGTCGACGGAGTGGGTACAGTGTCCATCTCTGGTGCGCCTCAGCGAGAGATAAATGTCTACATGGATGCCAGCAAGATGGAAGCCTACGGCATAAGTCCTGCTCAGGTCAGTTCAGCTATCGCTGCCGAGAACAAGAATATCACGGGTGGTACTCTGGACGCTGGTACTCAGACGTTCACAGTCAGAGTCGAGGGTGAGTTTGATGATACAAGCGAGTTGAACAATGTGATAGTAGGAACAAAGAATGGTGCCAATGTCTATCTCCGTGATGTCGCAAGAATCGTGGACGATGTGGAGGAGCGTGCTCAGCGTACGTTCACCAACGGCCAGCAGGGTGCGATGATCATCGTGCAGAAACAGAGTGGTGCGAACTCTGTCCAGATTTCTGATAAGGTGGAGGAAATGCTTCCTACACTTCAGAAGAACCTGCCGCCAGACGTTGAACTGGGTATCATCATCAACACATCTGACAATATCAAGAACACAATCAACACATTGTTCGAGACAGTGATGTACGCACTGCTCTTCGTTGTCATCGTGGTATTCATATTCCTCGGAAGATGGAGGGCAATGTTCATCATCTGTATCACCATCCCTATGTCGCTGATTGCTTCGTTCATCTATCTGTATGCAACGGGCAGTTCGCTGAACATGATTTCAATGTCCTGTCTGTCTATTGCAATTGGTAGCGTTGTGGATGATGCCATTGTGGTACTGGAGAATGTGACGACTCATATCGAACGTGGTGCCGACCCTAAGCAGGCCGCCATCCACGGAACAAACGAGGTTGCAATCTCCGTTATCGCATCAACCCTGACAATGATTGCCGTGTTCTTCCCACTGACCATGGTATCGGGTATGACCGGTGTGCTCTTCAAGCAGTTGGGATGGATGATGTGTATCATCATGACTGTGTCTACAGTGTCGGCTCTTTCATTCACTCCGATGCTCTGTGCCCTGATGCTGAAACTGAAGAAGAAGCAAGGCAAGTGGTTCAAGAAGATTTATGGACCTATCCAGAAGCAGCTTGACCGCCTTGACGAATGGTATGAAAGACGAATCAACTGGGCCGTACGTCATCGTTGGAGCGTGATTGTAGGCTGTGTGGTATTCTTCATCCTCAGTCTTGTCACTGCCAAACTGATCGGAATAAAGAGCGAATTCATGCCTGCGAACGACTCCGGTCGTGTGGGTGCAACACTGGAACTCCCTATAGGAACACGTGTGGAGAAAGCAGAAGTGCTTGCAAAACAACTTACGGAACTCTGGCAGAAACGCTATGGAGACTTGATGACGAACTGTAACTTCACAATCGGTCAGGCTGGTGATGACAACACGTTTGCGTCAATGCAGGATAATGGTTCACACATTATTAAATATAATATACAGTTCGTGCCATCGAATGAACGCAGTCAAGGACTTATAAGCATCTGCGACGAAATGCGTGCTGACTGTAAGAACATACCAGAGCTTGCCAAGTATAACGTGATGCTTGGTGGTGGTAACAACTCTATGGGTGGCCAAAACATGGCAACATTCGAAATCTACGGATACGACCTCAACGAGACTTATCGCGTGGCAACAGACCTTGCAGCACGTTTCAAGGAGAGTGAGATGGTTTCCCAGACAAACGTCTCGCGTTCGGATTATCAGCCGGAAATAGTCATTGACTTCGACCACGACAAACTCGGCTTGCAGGGAATTGGACTCTCTACGGCTGCTGGTGTGGTCCGTAATGCCATCACAGGTTCACTTCTCTCTTACTACCGTGAGGATGGTGAAGAATATGACATTAAGGTACGTTATGAGGTAGAAGACCGTGAGTCAGTTGAGGCTATCGGCAATATGCTCATTCCTAACAATCAAGGCCGTCAGGTACGTGTGAAGGATGTGGCAAACATCTACGAGTCATCAATTCCTCCAACGATTGAGCGTAAGGACCGTCAGCGTATTGTCACGGTAACTGCCGTAATGAGGGATGGTTACGCCTTGTCAGATGGTGTGGAACTTGGTAATAAGATTTGTGAAGAAATCGACATTCCAAATGGTGTGACAACTCAGGTCGCTGGTTCTTATGAGGAACAGCAGGATAGTAACCGAGACCTTGGTGTACTTGCAATCCTCGTGATAATCCTCGTCTACATCGTCATGGCTGCACAGTTCGAGAGCTTCTCTTATCCATTCATCATCATGCTCTCGCTTGTCTTTGCCGTTTCGGGCATCATCTTTGCATTGTGTTTTACGGGTTCGAGTCTCAACATCATGTCCATGCTGGGAGGTATTCTCCTGATTGGTATTGTCGTGAAGAACGGTATCGTACTTATCGACTATACTCAGTTGAAGCGTGAACAAGGTTACGGACTTACCCGTGCAGCCGTCACTGCAGCACGAAGTCGTCTGCGTCCTATTCTCATGACTACACTTACGACCATCTTGGGTATGGTTCCTATGGCAGTCAGCCAGGGTGTGGGTGCAGAGATGTGGCGTCCTCTCGGTATCAGCGTTATCGGCGGTCTTACTGTCTCGACTATCCTCACACTGATTTATGTCCCTTCGATGTTCTGTATCTTTGGCGGTGCAGGTGTGAACATGAAACGTAAGAAGATGCGTAAGCAGGCTGAACTGGATGCTTACTGGAAGGAAAATAAGGAACAGGAAACTCTTAAGAAGAAATAGAATATGAAAGCAATAATGATATCTTTCGACCAGGCACATTATGACAATGTGATTGCTGTGCTCGACAGAACAAATGCAAGGGGATTCACAATGATTCCTACGACATTTGGTCGTGGTACAAAAACTGGTGACCCGCATTATGGCTCACATGCATGGCCATCTATGTGCAGTACGATTATCACTGTCGTTGACGAGGAACAGGCTGAACTCCTGATGAAACGTCTGAAGGCACTCGACGACGAGTCGCAGATGCTGGGTCTTCGTGCTTTTCAGTGGAATATAGAGAAGATGATATAGTGAATAGATATTCCTTATCTGGTGTATTATAGAAAAAGAAGAGGATTAATCCTCTTCTTTTTCATTTTCGTCATCTGATGATGTCTGTATTTTGTCAAATCCACCGTTTGAGAGCATTTCGTTAATCTGAGCCTCGATTTTTTCAGATAACTCAGGGTTGTCTTCAAGCATTTTCTTCACGCCTTCACGTCCCTGACCTATCTTTGTGCCGTCATAACTGAACCAGCTGCCGCTCTTCTTGATGATTTCAAGGTCAACGCCGATGTCAACGATTTCACCCGTCCTGTTGATTCCTTCGCCAAAGACTATGTCGAATTCTGCTTTGCGGAAAGGAGGAGCAACCTTGTTCTTGACGACCTTTACGGTTGTATGGTTACCAAGTATTTCATTGTCTTCTTTGATGGACTTTCCTTTGCGGATGTCCAGCCTGACAGATGAATAGAACTTGAGTGCATTACCGCCAGTAGTGGTTTCCGGACTGCCGAACAATACGCCAATCTTCTCTCGTATTTGGTTGATGAATATACAGGTCGTCCTGGTCTTGCTGATTGAACTCGTGAGTTTGCGGAGTGCCTGACTCATAAGTCGTGCCTGAAGTCCCACCTTGTTGTCTCCCATTGTACCTTCGATTTCAGCCTTAGGGGTAAGGGCTGCAACTGAGTCAATGATGATGAGGTCTACCGCAGCAGAGCGAACAAGCTGGTCAACGATTTCGAGAGCCTGTTCTCCATTGTCTGGCTGAGATATAAGCAGACTGGAAATATCCACGCCAAGATGTTCTGCATAGATAGGGTCGAATGCATGTTCAGCATCGATGAACGCAGCAATACCTCCGGCTTTCTGGGCTTCTGCTATTGCGTGAATAGTCAGTGTGGTCTTACCTGATGATTCCGGACCATATATCTCAATCACTCGTCCACGTGGGTAACCACCTACACCGAGGGCTGCGTCAAGACCGATAGAACCAGTCGGTATCACCTCGACTTTCTCATAGACTCTGTCGCCCATCTTCATGATTGCTCCATGTCCAAAGTCTTTTTCAATCTTTGACATGGCTGCTTGCAGAGCCTTTAACTTCTGTTCGTTATTTTCGGGTATCTGCAGTGATGTTTTGTTTGATGTTGCCATTAATTATATAGTTTGATATTTGTTATTATATTCAAGTTTCTCAAGTTCGTATACTATTGATTTACATTATTTTATTTTAACATTAATCAGACATTAATCTGGACATTAATCAAACATTAATAATCAT